>JBBRDG010000044.1:0-19379 GCA_038204165.1 Elusimicrobiales bacterium | reverse complement strand
ATCTCGCCGTCGGCGAACTTGGAAACCCTGGTGGCCGAAAGGGGCACGCCCAGGATGTCGCAGATCTTTCTGGCCAGTTCAGGATTGGCGTTGCCGCTGAAAACTTTAAATGTTCTCCCGCTCCTGTCAGCTGTCATTTAGGCCTCTTTTTTAGCTGCTTAACCACCTGCCGCGCGCGCGCTATGCCCAGCGCACCGCCCGGGACGTCCTCCGTTATTGTGGAACCGGCGGCCGTATACGCCCCCGCCCCTATGTTCACCGGAGCGACCAGATTAGTATTTGAGCCGATGAAAGCGCCGGCCCCTATTACCGTCCTGTTCTTGTGCACTCCGTCGTAGTTGCAGGTGATAGTGCCCGCGCCGATGTTCACCTTTTCGCCCATGTCGGTGTCCCCCACGTAGCTGTGGTGATGCATTTTGGAGCCGCGCCCTATGCGCGACTTCTTAACCTCGGCGAAATTGCCTATTTCGGCGGCAGGGCCTATGTCGGAGAGCGGGCGCAGGCGGGCGAAAGGCCCGACTATGGCGCCGGCGCGCACGCGGCTTTTTTCCAGCGCGCAGGAATACTTTACCACGGCGCCTTCGTCTATAATGCAATCCTCTATTACGCCGGCGGGGCCTATTTTGCAGGCCTTGCCTATTACGGTATTGCCCTTTATGAACACGCCGGGGTATACCACGGTGTCGCGCCCGATCACCACGTTCTCTTCTATATAGGTATTGGCGGGGTCCACCACGGTAACGCCCGCGGCCATCAGGTCGGCGGACTTGCGCTTGTTCAGCATGGCGTAGGCGGCAGCCAGGTCGGCGCGGGAATTAATGCCGGTCATTTCGGTGGCGTCGGAAAGCTTGAAGGCGGAGGCCCTGCCGCCGGCGGCTATAATGTTCTCCACCGCGTCGGTCAGGTAATACTCTTCCTTGGAGCCCTTCTTCTTAAGGTTGCGCACGGCCTTCTCCAGCGCTTTGGCGTTGAAGAAGTAAGTGCCGGAGTTCACCTCTTTTATGTCCTTCTCCCAGGCGTCAGCGTCGGCGGCTTCCACAATGGCGGACACGTCCCCGGCGTGATTGCGCTTGATGCGGCCGTAGGAGCCGGGCTCGTGGAGCTCGGCGGTCATTACCAGGCAGTCGGGGTTGGTGCGGAAATAGTGGCCCAACATCTTCTTGGCGGTCTCGGCCCGGAACAGGGGCGCGTCACCGCAGAGGATCATCACGTGGGAGTGGCGGCGGATCTCGTGCATGGCTTCCTGCACAGCGCGGCCGCTGCCTTTAAGCAGCTTCTGGCGGATAAAAACGGTCTTGGCGGTTATTTCAACGCCGAGCTTCTTGGTGAGTTCGGCCTCAACCAGGTCGGCACGGTGGCCGGTTATAATAATGATCTTGTCGGGGTTCAGCGCGGCTATCTTGCGGATGGCGCGCTCGGCCAGCGACATATCGCCCAGGTAATGCAAAACCTTCGGGAGGTCTGATTTCATGCGGGTACCAAGACCCGCAGCCAGCACCACCGCCGCAAATTTATTATTTTTTGGCATATCTTAAGCAAGCTTGGCTAAACTTGGAACGGAAAGGACTACCCCTAAATTCTACAAAACTTGTCCCAACCAGAGGAACGGTTATTTGCACCCATATTAGGGCAGGCCGGGGGGCACCCTTGCAAACCCGGGCAGAAGGAACCCTTGCGTCGGTTCCCCCCGCCTTGGGAACTTATGGCGGGGCCCCCTTCCGCAACGGGTTTTCAAGGGTGCCCCCCGGCCTGCCCTCAAATCTTCCGTTTTTTAATGGATTTAGCAGCAATAAGAGCGTCTTTTTCAGCGCGGGAAAGCTTCTTAATGGCCGCTTCCAGAATAGAAGCCGCCGACCTGTCCTTCTTCCTGGTCTTCCACACCAACTCAACCGGCCCAAAAGCCGCCGTATACTTAGCCCCCCTCCCAGCATTATGGTCCGCTATCCGCCCCGCCAGATTATTAGTGATCCCGGTATACAAAGCCCCATTCGCGCACCGGACAATATACACAGTCCAAGAAGTGGATTTTTTGGAGGCAGGTGTTTTACAGGGCATTTACAAATATTCTACTAAATGGGGAATGGAAGCTGCGGAGGGGCGGCGCACTTCTTGGAAAAAATAAAAACCCCGTGAGGGGTTTTTAATTTGGCTCCCGGGCTAGGATTCGAACCTAGGCAAACGCCGTCAAAGGGCGTCGTGCTACCGTTACACCACCCGGGAATAAAACAAAAAAGCGCATAGCAGAGGCGCGAGGCCGGAGAACCCTTCCAGACCTCACCCCCCTGCCAAACCTCCCCTGCGGGAAGAAACGCTAGAAACCTTCGCTTTCAGTAGGAACCGGAACCGGCCCCTTGGCGACTTCCTTCTCGTATTCCTTAATGATCAGCTGCTCAAGGTTGCCGCGGAACTCATTGTTTATGGGATGAGCTATGTCCTTGTACGTGCCGTCCTTGATCTTTCTGGAAGGCATGCACACGATAAGCCCGTTGTTACCGTTCACAACCTTCATGTTGTGCACAACAAACGCATTATCGAACGTAACCGTCGCAAAGGCCTTCAATCTGGCCTCGTTCCTGAGATGAATCCTAACCTCGGTGATTTCCATGCTGTCCCCCTAATTACTTTCCCCCTGCAGGATGCACTACACTCAACAAGCCAAATTCTAGCAAAATTTAGTCAAAAAAATCTTGTAACCGCGGATACGCCGTGCTTTAGCCGCCACCCTCCGCGCCAAAGCCCCGCCCCAGCACAGCGCAAACACAGTAGCCCCCGACCCCGACATCAGCACCGCCTCCCCCCCGAACTCCGCCAGTTTCGCCCGTGCCAGCCGCACCGCCTTATGCCTCGGCAGCACCGGCTCCTCAAGCCGGTTGAACAGCAAACCAGCGTGCTCCGGCGCAAAACAGCCCTTCTTCAGCAGCCCCTTAAATTTAGAAAGATCCGCCAGGCGTTCCCTGATATCCGCCTTAGCCCCAACCTTAAGATTTCCGTAAACCTCTTTAGTATACACCGGCGCCCCGGGATAGAGCAGCACCACGTAAGGCAGCCGCACCTTGAAATCAAGCGCCTTTAGCTTTTCGCCGCGCCCGCGGCCCTCCGCCGCCATAACGTCCAGCATAAAGAACGGCACGTCGGACCCCAGCCCGGCCGCTATCTTCATAAGCCGGCCCTTGGCGCCCGCGCCCAGCCGGTAAAGCTTAGCCAAGCCCAGCAACGCGGCAGCCGCGTCCGAAGACCCGCCGCCAAGCCCCGCGCCCACCGGGATAACCTTCTCCAGCCTTATCTCTACTGCTGGCTCCAGCCTGAAAACCCTGAAAAATTCCGCCGCCGCCTTGTGCACTATATTGTCCGCCGGACGGCCAAGCCCGCGCGGCCCGCCTTTGACCAGCAGTTTAATGCCAGGCGCCGCCGTTTTGCGAAACCAAAGCCGGTCAGCCACGCCCACCCGCGCGAACAGCGTGGCCAGGTCGTGATAACCGTCCGGCCTCCTGGCCGTAACCTCTAAAAACAGGTTGATCTTAGCGTGCGCTCGTAGTTTTATCATTTGCGGCGGGACTTTCCTGGTCCGGCAGTTTCAGCACATTCACCGCGCTGAAGTTCATCTGGTCCGCGTCCAGCGTAAGTTTCACCGAGACGAAAGGTAGCTTGAACTCCAGCTGGTCGGGGAACAGATACATGTTCTTAAGGAAATAGCCCGAAGTCTTTAAAGAAAGTTTCTTCTCGCGAAGCGGTACTATCTTGTCCGGGAAAGAGCGGTCGTCGTCCAGCGAGACCTTGCGGCCTCCCCCTTCGGCGGGGTCCAGATCCCAGCCGTCGGTGAAAGCCGCGTTCCTTAACGTATCGCCGGAGAACCAGGCCTGCAGTTCGCCGGTCATCAGGGCGGCCCAGTAGGAGAAAGCGTCGGCATCCAGACCCTTGATGGCTATAGCATCCATCTCCGTCTCGCCGCCGCTGACACGGGCCCTCCAGAGCGGCGCCATCAGCGGCCCCATCACCGTAAGGCTGAAGTCGGCGGGCGGCGAGAAATGCAGAATTGCGTCGAACTTGACGGTTTTGCCGCGCAGCTTGGCCTCCACCTTGGCGAAGGACGAGAACTCCAGGCCGGCCGGGCTAAAGTTATTCCAGTAGGCGCGCAGCAGTTCGTTGGCTTTGGCAGCGGGGATCTTTTTCTCCAGGGCTTTCAGCTTATCCCCGGCGGGCCGGCGCTTGGCGGGTTTTTCCAGCAGCCAGGAATTCTTCCAGGCCAGCCAGGCGGTATTATTGTCCCCGGCGGCTTCATACATGGCGCCGGCGTGGGCCCAGATCACCGGGTCGTCATAAATAGTCTTCACGGCTTTCTTCATGACCGCTATGGCTTCTGGATAATTCCCCCGCTTAAATTTTACCCAGGCTAGCGAATCCAGATACGCGCCGTTCTCCGGCTCCAGCGCCACCGCGCTCGAGATCAGCAACTCCGCCTCCTCCAGCCTCTGGCCGCGGTCGGCCAGCGCGTAGCCCAGGTAGTTCAGCACGGTGCCGTTATCCGGCTTCTTCGCCAGCAGGTAACGGAAGGCGGCCTCAG
Source organism: Elusimicrobiales bacterium (assembly GCA_038204165.1). Taxonomy (GTDB): domain Bacteria; phylum Elusimicrobiota; class Elusimicrobia; order Elusimicrobiales; family UBA9959; genus UBA9959. The sequence continues at coordinate 14,818 of JBBRDG010000044.1, read as the reverse complement.
CCTCGGGCATGTCGTTCACGCGTTCGCTGATAATAGCGTACTGCATGCGCGCCTCGGAGTTCTCAGGGGTTTTGGCCAGCAGGGCCTTAAGCGTTTCGCGGGCCTTGGCGGTCTTGCCGGTATCGTCGTAGCCCAGCGCCAGAAAATAGGCGATCTCGGTGTTATCGGGCCACTTCTTCTGCGCGCCCTCCAGCATGGTTATGGCCTTGGTGTAGCGGCCGCTCTGGGTATAGTAATAAGCCAGCCGCAAGGCCAGCCCGGCGTCCTGCTTAAGACCGGCGGACCCCTCAACGTAAGAAGCCGCGGCGGCGAAATCGCGCCGCTGCTCGCTTATGACCGACAGCCAGAAGCAGGAGGTAGGGTCGCTCTTATCCAGCGCCCAAGCCTTAAGAAAATATTTTTCCGCTTCGGGCAGGTTGGAAACCGCCGGAGAGGCGTAAAGCTCCCCGACGTGGTCGTACAGTTCCAGATTCTTGGTGTCCAGCGCCATCAGCTCGCCGTACTCGGCCAGCGCCGCGGCGGTATCGCTCTTCATCTCGTAATAATTGGCCAGCATGTAGCGCGGCTGCACGTAAAGAGTATCCTCTTCCTTCGACTTCACCAGGCTGTTCTTCATCTCCTCGTAATTGCCCTTGAGGTTATAGAGCACCGCCAGCTGGTAGTAGATTTCGGCGGCGTCGTCCGACCGCAGCACCAGGTACTTTTTAAGATAGCCGATCGACTTGTCCGGGGTCTTAGAGCTCCAAAGACTGGCCAGCTGGTAGAGCGCCTCGGCGTTGTCAGGATCCAGCGCTAAAGCCTTCTCGTAAGCCGCGGCGGCGCCTTCAATATCGTTCCTGGCCCACTTCACGTTCCCGTAGAGCACCCAGTTGTCGGCAGTGGAGGAATCAGCTTTAACCACGAACTCGGCCCACTGGGCGGCGTCTTCTACCTTGCCGATGTGCAGCGCCAGGTTAAGCGCCTGCTTGTAAACGAAAACCGACTGCGGGTCCAGCAGCAGCGTGCGCTTGTATTCCTGCATGGCCGTGTCGTAGTTACCCCTGCGCTCCTCCAGCATGCCATTCATGAAGTGCAGGTAGGCCTCCTTGTCGGCGGCCGCGGCCGCTAAGGCGGAGAAACTGCAGAGCAGCAGAGCGGAGTAAATTATCTTTTTCATCAGGTTTCCTTGTTCGGCAGGGTCCTTCTCATCAGGATGGCCGCGTCGGTGTTATTATAGAATTTTGGCCTTTTCCCGACCACTTCAAAACCGCGGGAGCGGTAGAGCGCTATGGCCGCCGCGTTCTGCTCGTTCACTTCCAGGTCTATCTCCCGGCAGAGGCTCTTGGCCGCGTATTCCGCCAGTTTGCCTATTAAAGCCGAAGCGGCCCCGGTCCTTAGGTAGGCCTTTCCTACGGCCAGCGTGTTCAGCTGTACCTGCGGTCGCAGCACCCAAAAATTTATGAACCCCGCCGCCTTGCCATCCACTTCCGCGGCCAGCGTGACCGCGTGGCGGTTCTTCTCTTCTTCCTCAAAGCCTTTAATGCCCCAGGCCGGGTAGCCCGGATGCTCCGCCTCTATGGCGGCGAAAGCCGGGTAATCCTCTTTCCTGGCCCGGCGTATTATCACTTGTTCTCCAGCTCATACTTGGCCGGTTTTAAATAGAGCGGCTTCAAAGTTTTATTGCCGCCCGCCATGGCGGCTTTTATAATGTAGGCTGGCACAACTTTCGAAATTGACTTGGACGCGCGCGCTATTCCAGCAGGCAGCAGGCCGTAAACCGCGGGGTCTTCCTCACTGTCGCCTATGGCGTAATAGCCGGTTTCAGAGGTAAGGAGTTTTTTAAGTTCCTCGCTCTTCAGCCACAGCGGTTCACTCTCGGGCTTAGGCAGTTTGCTTTTTCCGGCCGCGGAGAAGAACTGGCAGAAGTACTCGTCCTTAAAAGCGTGCAGCAACACCGCTATCCGGCCCAAGCCGGTAGCGGAGAAATTTTTATTTTCAAAAGCCTGCAGCGCCAGCACCTCGAAGAGCGTGGCGGTATAAACCCTGGCGCCAGCCATGGCCTTAAGCGCCCCGGCCAGCGTGAGCGAGATGCGGATGCCGGTAAAGCGGCCCGGGCCGCGCACCGCGCAGACCGCGTCCACCGAGCCGAGGTCTGCCCCGGCTTTGGCAAGTTCCCTCTTGGCCAGCCCGAACAGCGCCTGCTCCTGGTTGAAGATCTTTTTCTGCGCCTGGGAAAACTTCCCTCCGGCCTCCACGGCTAGCTTAAGCCGGGAACCGGAAGTGCACAGGCCCAAGTTTACTTTTTTCGCCATTTTGCCTCAATTACCCGCAACCTCGCCAGAAAACCCGCGCCGGCTTTAACAACTATTTCCCGGCGGTCGCCGCCGGTCAGCTTAAATTCTATTCTGAGCGGCTCGGCGCCGGCGAACAGTTCAGCGCCCTCGCCCGGCCATTCTACCGCCGTCACCCCGTCCGCTCGCCCCAGGTACTCGTCCAGGCCTATGTTCTCCATATCTGCCTCGCCTGCGCGGAACAGGTCGAAGTGATAAATTTTCAGACGGCCTTTATAGGCGCGCATCAGATTAAAGCTGGCGCTCACCGGCAGTTTCTTAACGCCGAGCGCCGCGGCCAGCTCGCGCACGAAGAAAGTTTTGCCGGCGCCTATCGGGCCTTCAAGAAACAGCGCGTCGCCGCCCAGCAGTACGGCGGACAGCAGCCCGGCCAGGCGGGCGGTGTCCGCGGGACAGGCGCTTTTAAATCTAAAAGTGCTCGAAGCTTTTAATTTTACCATCAAAGTTCTCTATCTCCGCGCCGGCGCCTTTCTCCACGCGGCCCACCACTACGGCGGCTGGCAGCAGTCTTTTTATTTTCGCCAGGTTTCCGGGCCTGGCGGTAAAGATCAGGCCGTAGTCCTCACCGCCGCCCACGGCGTAAAAACGCCATGGCTTCTTTTTGGCCAGGCAATACGTCCGCAGAGCGGGCGCGCAGGCGCCCTCGCCGGGGCTCACTATCACCCGGCATTTTGAAAGGTCGGCTATTATGGCGGCGCTGCGCGCCAGCCCGTCTGAATTGTCCAGCATGGCGGTGGCCAGGCCCAGGCGCCCTATAAGCGCGCCTGCGGCCAGCATGGGTTCAGGGTGCCAGAAGGCCAGAATCAGCGCGGGATATTTTTTTATATCCGCCTTAGAGCCTTTCATCAGTATTTCCAACCCGGCCGCGGAAAGGCCGAGCGGGCCTATATTTAAAAGTAGGTCGCCGGGCTTGGCCCCGTAGCGCGTTACCAGCTTGCCGCGGCCGGTCTCGCCCCAGACCGTCATGTAAAAATGGTTTTCCCTGGCCCCGGACAGGTTGCCGCCGGCTATAGAAATGCCAAAGCGCAGCGCCTCGGCTTTCAGTTCCTTCATGAACCGCAGCGTGAATTCCGGCGGAGTATTTTTTTTCAGCCCGGAACCAACCACACAGGAAACAGGTTTAACGTCGCCCATGGAGGCCAGGTCGCTCAGGTTCATGCGCATCAGCTTGCGCGCAATGTCCTCGGGGGTGGCGAAGCGGGCCAGATAATGCGTGCCCTCCACCATTTCGTCGGTGGTTATCACCAGGTCGCGCCCGGCGGCGTGGCGCAGCACCGCGCAGTCGTCACCGGGCCCCAGCAGCAGCCGGCGGTCCCCGGGGAACCGGAAAGTTTTCTCAATATGTTCCAGCAGCCTGGCTTCCCCGGACTTTTTACGCTTCATGCCGCACGCTCCTTATAGCCGCCGGGAGGAAATCCAGCAGTTCCCCGGCCAGCACGCAGCGCTCGGTATACTTTTCAGCCGCCAGGTCGCCGCAGCGCCCGTGCAGGTGCACGGCAAGGGCCGCGCTGTAAAAAGCAGTGTCGGCGGTAAAACCGCGCGCCAGCCCGGCCTGGGCCAGGCAGCCGGCGCAGAGCCCGGCCAGCACGTCGCCTGAGCCGCCCTTGGCCAGCGCGGGGCCGCCGGTGGTGTTCAGCAGAATATTCTTTCCGTCACAGACCAAAGTACCAGGGCCTTTAAGTACCGCCACGCCGCCGGTAAGGGCTGCCAACTCCGCTACCGCGGCCGGCCTGTCGGTAATTTTTTCCCCCAACAGGCGTACGGCCTCGCCGGGATGCGGCGTTATTATAAAAGGAGCCGCGGCTATCTTAAAACCTGCCGGGGCGGCAGCCAGCGCGTTCAAGGCGTCGGCGTCTATTACGGCGGGCAAGCGCAGCGCGGCAAGCAGTTTCATGGCAAAAGCGCGGGTCCCTTTGGAAGAGCCAAGGCCGGGGCCTAGAAGAAAAAGGTCTATCTTTTTTTCAGCGGCAAATTTAATAACCTGTACGGCGGCGGAGGCGGTAAAAGCGCCGCCGGCGCAGGCCGCGCCAAAGGTCATAGCTTCGGGCAGAGCGCAAGCCACGCAGCACTGCTCGCTTTCCGGGCAGGCCACCGTTACCAGCCCCGCCCCGGCCTTAAGCGCGGCGCGGGCCGCCAGCACGGCGGCGCCGGTCATGCCGCGCGAACCCGCCACCACCAGCACGCGGCCAAAATCGCCCTTGTGGGCGGCTTTGCCGCGCGGCGGCAGCAGCGGCTTGAGCAGGGCGGTGGTTATTTTTTTAATCTTCATGGCGCTCAGGCGAAAGCGATTACCGCGGCGCAGGCGTACTTGCTGGTGTGGGAGATCGAGACCATCAGGCGTTCGGAGCGGCCCTTTACGGTTACCTGCGGCCGGCCGCTGGCGGTATTCTCTACTTCTATATCTTTAAGCGGCAGGTCTTTGGCGTCCAGCGCCTTTATCACGGCTTCCTTCACCGCAAAGCGGGCGGCCAGGCGCTCGTATTTATTCTTGGAAGCGGCGGCATAGGCCAGCTCGCCCTTGGTGAAAACCCGCGCCAGAAAACCGGGGCTGCGCAGGGCGAGGGAGCGGACCCTGGCCACTTCGGCCAGGTCGACCCCGAGCCCTGTAACCGCGGGCGGCCGGATCTTTTTCTTTAGAGGCATTTGTCCGGGTCAGCGCACCGTTACGCTCTTGGCCAGGTTGCGCGGCTTGTCTATGTCGCACTTTTTGGCCAGGGCCACGTAGTACGCAAAAAGCTGCAACGGTATTACGGTCAATAGCGGGGTAAGCAGCTCCGAGGTGCGGGGCAGCGTGATATAGCACGAAGCCCTTACGGTCTTGCGCGAATCTTCATCCACAATGGCAACCACTTCGGCGCCGCGGGCCTTGGCCTCTTCTATGTTGCCGGCCATCAGGTCCAGCGCGCGGCCGCTAGGCGCTACCGCCAGCAGCGGCATGCCTTTGTAAATTATGGCTATGGGGCCGTGCTTCATTTCGCCGGCGGGATAACCCTCGGCGTGCACATAGGAAATTTCTTTTATCTTCAACGCGCCTTCCAGCGCTATTGGGTAGTTAACGTGCCTTGAGATAAAGAGGAAATGCTCGCTGGCGGCGAAGCTCTGCGCCACTTTCGCTATTTCTTTCTCCTGCTCCAGCGTTTCCTCTATCAGGCGCGGAATTTTTAGCAGGTCCTCGGCGTAGCGCCGCGCGTCGCCGGCGTCCATTCGCCCGCGCGCCGCGGCGAAATGCCCGGCCAGCAGGTAGATGGCGGCGAGCTGCCCCAGGAAGGCCTTGGTGGAGGCCACGCCTATCTCCGGCCCGCAATGGGTATAAAGCACGTGGTCGGACTCGCGGGTGAGCGTGGAGCCCACGGTATTTGTGATAGAAAGAACCTTGGCGCCGGCCGCCCTGGCCTCGCGCACCGCAAAAAGGGTGTCGGCGGTCTCGCCCGACTGGGAAATGGCCACCACCAGCGTGTGCTTGTTCAGCAGCTTGGCGCGGTCGGTGAACTCGGAGGCCACGTCGGCCCCGGCGTGCACGCCGAAATTTTCAAACAGCACGCGCCCGACCAGGCCGGCGTGGTAGGCCGTGCCGCAGGCCACAAACTGGACCGAAGCGAAAGCCTTAATGGCCGCGGCGGTAAGCCCCATCTCGGCGTTCAGGATGTCGCCGCCCATGGGCAGCAGCCGGCCGCGCAGCGTGTTCTCCACGGCCTCGGCCTGCTCGTGGATCTCCTTAAGCATGAAATGCTTGTAGCCGCCCTTCTCCGCCATGGTGGAGTCCCACTGGATGGTGACGGATTCTTTTACGACCTTCTTGCCCTGGAACGTATAAAAATCAACGTTATCCTTTTTAACCGCGGCGATCTCGCCGTCGTTCATAAAGATCACGCGTTTGGTATGCTTAAGAAAGGCTGACACGTCGGAAGCTATGAAGTTCTCGCCCGTGCCCAGGCCCACTACCAGCGGGCTGTGCAGGCGGGCGCCCAGCACCATGCTGGGGCATTTGGCCCAGATTACGGAGAGCGCGAAAGAACCTTTCAGGTCCGCCAGCATCCGGCGGAAAGCCTCGAAGAAAACCGGCTCCAGCATATCAGAGCGGTTGGCTTTTTCCTGCACGTGCAGGCTTTTAAGCTTGTCTTCCAGCACGTGGGCAATAACCTCGGTGTCGGTTTCGGATTTAAACTTGTGCCCGGCGGCCAGCAATTTTTCCTTAAGGTCCAGGTAGTTTTCAATAATGCCGTTGTGCACCACTACCAGTTGGGAATTGCAGTCGGTGTGCGGGTGGGCGTTGTCTTCGGACGGGGCGCCGTGCGTGGCCCAGCGGGTATGCCCCACGCCGGCCAGCGCGTTCCTGGCGGGCTCTTCCTTTACCAGTTTGGCGAGCACGTCCACGCGCCCGCTGGCCCTTTTCAGGTACAGCGCGTTCTTCGCGTCCACCGCGGCTATGCCGCAGGAGTCGTAGCCGCGGTACTCCAGGCGCTTGAGCCCGTCAACGAGTATCTCGGTTGTCTTCTTGTTGTCGCCGATGTAGCCGGTTATTCCGCACATAATTTAAGTCCAGTGGTCCTCTTAAGCCAGGCGTTCCGTTTACTGTATAAGCCTCTTCATTTCTACCACGGCGTTCTTCAGGCCCACGAACATGCCGCGCGAGATGATAGAGAAACCTATGTTGAGGCAGTCCATGCCTTCAATGCGGGCCACCGGCACCACGTTGTAGTAGTCCAGGCCGTGGCCGGCGTGCAGCTCCATCTCCAGCTCTTTCACCAGGTAGCCGGCGAGCTGCAGCTTCTCCAGCTCTTTGGATTGCAGCTTTTTGCCCCAGGCTTCGGAATACTTGCTGGTGCAGAGCTCTATGGCGTCGGCGCCCATGTTGTGGGCGGCGCGGATGGCGCCCGGTTCGGGATCGGTGAACACGCTTACTTCTATGCCGGCCTTGGAAAGGTTCTTTATGATCTTCTCAAGCTCAGGGGTTTTCTTGTCCAGCTTCATGCCGCCCTGGGTGGTAAGTTCCTTGGGGCCCTCGGGCACCAGGCAGACGGAGTCGGGGCGCACCTTCAGCGCTATCTTTTCCATCTCGGAGGTGGCGGCCATTTCCAGGTGAATAAGGCCTTTTACGTCGTGGCGCACGCGCTCCAGATCGGAATCTTTAATATGCCGGCGGTCCTGGCGGAGGTGCATTACCACCATATCCCCGCCGGAAGTGTAAACCACCCGCGCGGCTTCCACCGTGTCGGGGTTCTGCTCGCCGCGCGCGTTGCGCAGAGTGGCGATGTGGTCGATATTTACGCCGAGCTTAATATTTCTCATGAGATTCCTCCGTGAACAGTTAAAATTCAAACCCTAAATTTTCAGCCGGGCCTAACGCTTGGCCTCGGCGTGCGCGCCGGAATGCTTCTTAAAATGCTCAAGCAGGTCGTCTGCTATGGCCTTAATCTCGGAGCGCGACTCGCCCTCCACCAGCAGGCGCAGCAGCGGCTCCGTGCCGGAATAGCGGATAAAGATGCGGCCGTTGCCCTTCAGGTCTTTTTCGAACCTGGTAAGCTTGGCGGCAAAACCGGCCACGTCCTTAAAAGCGGGCTTGCTGGAAACCTTAACCTTCTCCAGCACCTGCGGGTAGCGGTTCCAGTGCCGGCGGAACCAGCTGAAAGGCTTGCCCATGTCCCGTACGGCGGCTATGGTCTGCAGGGCGGTTAGCAGCCCGTCGCCCGTGGGCGCGAACTCGCGGAAAATTATGTGCCCGCTGGATTCCCCGCCCAGCTTCAGGTCGCCTTTCTCCATGGCGTCGGTTACGTTCTTGTCCCCCACCGGCACCTGGGCCACGCTGATGCCCAGGCCCTGCAGGTAGCGCAGCAGCCCGTAGTTGGACATAAAGGTCAGCGAAACCCCGTTATTGGTAAGGCGGCCTCTGGCTTTAAGATAAGGGGCCGCTATAGAAATTATATCGTCGCCGTCCAGCTCCGCGCCCTTTTCGTCGGCGAACATGCAGCGGTCGGCGTCGCCGTCAAGGCTAACGCCGCAGAAGGCGCCCCATTTAGCGGCGGCGGCGGCCATGGTCTGGGTGTGCAGCGCCCCGCAGCCCATGTTGATGTTCCGGCCGTTGGGCTTGTCGCCTATCACCTTAACCGTGGCGCCCAGGTCCCTTAGCACGCGCGGCGCTATCTTGTAGGCCGCGCCGTTGGCGCAGTCCAGCAGGATCTTCACGCCCTTCAGACTGAAGCCGGCGGGCAGCGTGCTCCGGAGGAAAGCCTCGTAATCGCGGGTAAAATCTTTTTTATGGATAGCGGATTTATGCGGCCGCACGCGCAGCGATTTTTTGCCCAGCAGCAGGGCCTCTATCTTGTTCTCTATGGCCTCGTTAAGTTTGAGCCCGTCGGCGGAAAAGAACTTTATGCCGTTAAACTCCGGCGGGTTGTGGCTGGCCGAGATTACTATGCCGAAGTCCGCGCCCTCGCGCTTTACCAGGTACGAAACGGCCGGGGTAGGGATTATGCCCAGGTCCACCACTTTAAACTTGCCGGCGCCAAGGCCTTCCACCAGGTATTTCCGGATAAGTTTGCCGGAAGCGCGGGAATCCATGCCTATCAGCACTACGGGCTTGCCGGCGGTTTTTTTCTTATATTTAGGCAGCACCAGGGAGGCCGCGTAGCCTATCTTGCGTATAAAATCGGGGGTAAAGGGATAATCCCAGGTGATGCCACGGATGCCGTCAGTTCCAAACAATTTGCCCATTTTTAATATCCCGCTCTTCTATCCTATTATTATAATTTTATATTATATTACTATTGCTTTGAAAGTGCTGGAGAGGTGGCCGAGTGGTTTAAGGCGCCGGTCTTGAAAACCGGTGTACGGTTAATCCGTACCGTGGGTTCGAATCCCTCCCTCTCCGCCATTTTTTACTTTGTAAAAAATGGCGCGGTGTCCGTAGCGGCGCAGGATAGCAAAGTCCACTCCGCCAATTATACTTAGTAAAAAATAGCGCGGTGTTCCATGGTGGCGCAGGACACTAAAGTCCACTCCGCCAAGCGTTTTATGTAATAAAAAATCCCCGTTAGAGGGGATTTTCTATTTAATACGATAAAACTCCGGGGTTCAGCGCTTAACGGCTATACAGTCGTACATGGCGCGGTTAGGCTTGTACAGCGTGCGGGAACGGATGAACACTTTGTAGGACCCCGCCTCAAAATCCTGTTTCTCGCCCAACTGGGCCAGGTCCGCGGCCTCTATGGCCTGCACCAGTTCGGCGTCCTGCGCCAGGGCCAGGTTCTTGGGGCCGTTGCCGGTGATCATATAGAAAGGCACCAGGCGCTCCATTCCTTTGCCGGTAAAGACGGCGGCTTGCACCGCTTCGGCCACCTGCGCGTGCTTGGCCTCCAGCTTTATCATGCGCGCCTTGGCTTGCGGCATAGTGTTGTCTATAGAAGCTGAAACCCAGTTAAGCAGTTCGTTACGCACGTCGTTCAGCGAGGTCGCCTTTTCGATATTCTCGATGCCCTGCCCTGACTGTATGGCCTTGGCCAGGCCGGAAAGTTCTTTAAGGTAGGCCATGCGCTGGTTGCCGGGGATATAGTACATCACCAGCAGGTGCACCTTGGCGCCGTCGGGAGCGCCGTAGTCTATGCCGGCTGGGCTCCAGCCCAGCACGGAAAAAAGCTCGCCGTCGCCGTCCACGCGGATATGCGGGCAGGCCCAGCCCTTGCCTATGCCGGTATTGGCCTGGCCCTCGCGCTCAAGCACGCCGGCGGACACGTCCACATTGGTGACCTCCGGGATGGCCTCCATGATGTTGGCCATATAGCCCAGGGCTTTGTTCTTGTCGGTCTCGGGCAGCTCTATCAGCCTGCCATCCTGCAGCGCGGTTAAAATACTTTTCATAGGTGGACCTCACTGAGCGTTAATCGTCCCCGAACTTGCGGTAGAACCAAACTTTCACTTTGTGCGTCAGCACGGCGTAAAGCGCCATAAAGCCGGTTATCCAGAGCCAGTAAACGGCCGGCAGCGGCACGAAGCCCAGCTTGTCGGCGAAATGGGAATAAGGCAGGAACACGCCCACCAGGATCACCGTAACGGTGGCGAATACCATAGGCAGGGCCGGCACGCTCTGCAGGAACGGGATCTTCTTGGTGCGGATGATGTAGACAATGAAAGTCTGCGTAAGCAGCGACTCCACAAACCAGCCGGTGTGGAACAGCTTCTCCAGGTGGATCTTGTCCGCGAGCGGCGTTCCCTGGGAGGAGAACGCGATACAGCCGAAGAAGTACAGCATCAGGAAGTAGGTGGCGTAGTCGAAGACGGAGCTAATCGGCCCGACGCAAAGCATGAATTTCTTGATGTTGCCGATATTCCACTTCTTGGGCTTCTGCAAGTATTCCTCATCCACGTTATCCATGGGAATGCCGGTTTGCGAAATATCGTAGAGCAGGTTATTCATCAGGATCTGGATCGGGGCCATTGGCAGGAAAGGCAGGAAGTAGCTGCCGCCCACCACGCTGAACATGTTGCCGAAGTTGGAACTGGCGCCCATCTTGATGTACTTGGTGATATTACCGAACACCCTGCGCCCCTCAATAATGCCGTCCTCCAGCACCATCAGGTTCTTCTCCAGCAGGATAATGTCGGCGGACTCCTTGGCCACGTCCACGGCCGTATCCACGGAGATACCCACGTCGGCCAGGTTGAGGGCCGGCGCGTCGTTGATGCCGTCGCCCATGTAGCCCACCACATGCCCGGCCTTCTGCAGCGCGGCTATAATCTGTTCCTTCTGCGAAGGCGAAAGCCTGGCGAATACCGTATTCTTTTCCGCCGCGGCCGTTACGCCCGCCTCGTCCAGCAGCGCCAGCTCGCCGCCGGTTATAACGTGCCGCGAGTCCAGCCCTACGTCGCCGCAGATCTTTTGCGTTACAAGCTCGTTGTCGCCGGTGAGAATCTTTATGGCCACGCCCATCCGCGCCAGCCCCGCCAGCGCTTTGGCGGCGGAATCTTTAGGCGGGTCGAAGAAGGCCAAATAACCCAGCAGGATCAGGTCGCCCTCGTCCTGTACGCCGAAAACCGTTTTATCCTTGGGAAATTCCTTATAGGCCACCGCCAGCACGCGGTAGCCGGTCTTGGAGAGCCGCTCGTACTCTTCCATCAGGTCGCGCTTGATCACGTCCATCAGCGGCAGCACCTCGTCGTCCAGCTGGTAGGAACCGCAGGTATTGTAAACGTCCTCCACCGAACCCTTGGTGATCATCACGTGGGCGTCTTCGTACTCAATAATAACGGACATGCGCTTGCGCTGGAAGTCGAAAGGGATCTCGTCCACCTTCTTGCAGGTCTTCTCCACGTCGAGCTCGGTGTGCGAGAGGATGGAGCGGTCCAGCAGGTTCCTGAGCCCCGTCTGGTAATAGCTATTCATGTACGCGTAGCGCAGCACGTCGTCGCTTTCGCGGTTGGCCACATCCACAAAGCGCTCCAGTACTATCTGGTCCTGCGTAATGGTGCCGGTCTTGTCGGTGCAGAGAATGTCTATGGCGCCGAAGTTCTGAATAGAGTTGAGGCGTTTGACAATCACCTTTTTTTTGGACATTACCAGCGCGCCCTTGGAAAGGTTTACGGTGAGGATCATGGGCAGCATTTCCGGGGTTAGGCCCACGGCCACCGACATGGCGAACAGCAGCGCCTGCAGCCAGTCGCCCTTGGTGAGCCCGACGATAAGGAACACGCAGCTCACCATCACCACCATAAAGCGGATCATCAGCCAGGTGAAGTCCTGAATGCCCCGGTCGAAGCTGGTCTGCGGCTTCTCGCCGGCCAGCTTGGCCGAAATGGAACCCAGGTAGGTATTCTCGCCGGTATTTACCGCCACGCCGCGGGCGGCGCCGCTCACCACGTAGCTGCCCTGGAAACAGGCATTGGGCAATTCTATAACGTTTTGCGGCGCAGGGCCCGCAAGCTCCACCACTTTTTCTATCGGCATGGATTCGCCGGTAAGGGAAGACTGGCTCAGGAAGAAATCTTTGGCGGAGATAATCCGCAGGTCCGCCGGGATTATAGCGCCGGCGTGCAGCACCACTATGTCACCGGGCACCAGTTCCACGGTGGGGATCTCTATTTCTTTACCGCCGCGGATAACCAGCGTGTTGGCCTGCACCATCTTCTGCAACTGTTCCACGGCTTTGCTGGAGCGGGTTTCCTGCACGTAGGAAAGCACTACGCTCAGAAAGACCATGCCGCCCACCACCGCGGCGGAGCGGTCGTCCCCTATCCACAGCGAAATGCCGCCTATGACCAGCAGCTGGATCGCCAGGGGATTTTTGAAACGCTCGAGGATTTCGAATATGAAAAATTTCTTCTCTTTCCTGGTCAGGGCGTTAAAACCGTAGCGTTCCCTGGCGGGTTCCACCTGCGGTTCGTTCAGGCCGTCTCTGGACGTTTCCAGTTCTGTAAGGGACTTATCAGGAGAGAGCGAGCATAACTGCAGCAGCCGGCGGTCATTGGCAGACAGCAACGCCGCCTTGGATTTTACCCCTTGCCTTACGAGGGACGGACCCACCTTTGTGAACGGGAATCGCATAATTAAGAATTATATTCCTTAAAGCGTGGGCATACAATTCAAATTTGTCCCAATAAAATTCCCGCTCCCCCCCACCCCGCCCCCGATTTTATATAATCTATTTCAGCGTCAATTGCTTCGCATAAGCGGCGGGCGCGAATCAGATGGAGAGGTGTGTGAGCGGTTGAAACAGCAGGTCTCGAAAACCTGTAAGGGTCAAACCTTCGAGGGTTCGAATCCCTCCCTCTCCGGAGATTTTCACATTGTTGGTTTTTTAAAATTCTTTCCGAATTCTGCGCGCGCAGAAAATTAAAATTTGGCAGGAATTCCCACGGTTTTTTGAATTCAAACGAGAGCACTTTCCTGCCAATCTGGAAGTTCGAACCAATCTTTTTCAATATTTCCCGGTTTTCATCAGATTTTCCTCTCTCCAATATTTCTCCGACGTGCGCCGCGTCCCTGTAGAACTCTATCTCCGGTTCGAACCGATTTACACTTTGCCGTTCAAAAGCTGCAACTTTCTCTTGTAAATCCCTTTTCTCATTAAAAAATGAACGCTTCTTTTGGGCATATTCATCCTGCGTTATCTGCCCGCTAAGGATCAGGTCTAAAAGAGCATTCATTTTTTTATTAAGGATATCAATTTCAAATCGCAGCTTTTGTACGGTCAATCCCACGGCCTGGGCCAACGCGGCTCTTTCCTCTTCCGCCATAAGGATGAGCCCGGTGGCCAGGGCCGTGGGTAAGGAAACAGTTTTTAATTCACCTTTTATCTGCTCCGTAATCAGTTCTTCCCGCACATAAGGCTCGGCGCATGGGCCCTTGCGCTTGGTACAGCGCAAATAGTTATGATTTTTTTGTGTTTCTGTGGTTATAAAGCAACCGCATTCCTTACAGTGGAAAAACCCACGATAGATATAAGGCTTCAGTTTAGGACTCTTGGGCTTGCTTTTATATGCCATGACCTCCTGGCAACGGTCAAACAAAGCCTTTGTTATGATCGGTTCATGCTTGCCCTCGTAAAGCTCGCCATTGTACCGTATAACGCCGTAATAGACCGGGTTCTTAAGTATGTATTGGTAATTGGCGGTTGAAAGGGCGGCAAACCGCCCTTTCAACCCGACGCCGGTTAACATACGCCTGACTTCCGCCAAAGGATAATCGCCGGTGGAGTAAAGCTCAAAGGTCTTACGGATAAAGACCGCCCGGTCTTTATCCGGCACTATGGTCTTGGTGTTCTTGTCATTTAAATAGCCGATCGGGGCACAGGACGGCCAAATGCCATTACGCAATTTTTGCCTGAAGCCCCGCTTAATGTTTTCCGAAAGGTTGTCCACATAATACTTGGACTGGCCGAAAGCTATGGAAAGCATAAACTTACCCTGCGGTGTGGGGTCAAACCAAAAGGTAGGGAACTTCAAGGCTGTTATCTTGCCTGTGTCCACAAGGTATACCACCATACCCCCGTCAACGCTGTTACGAGCTAGGCGGTCCGGGTGCCAGGCGATAATGCCCTGCGCCTTGCCGGCCTCAATTGCGGCGATCATGTCGTTGAAGATTTCGCGGCCCGGCTCTTTGGCGGTTTTGCTTTCAATGAATTCCTTTACGATTATAAGGCTTTCCTTTTTAGCGTACTCCCTAAGCTCGGCAAGCTGGCCCTCTATGGATAAGATCTGCCTGTCAGGCTCATCCGTTGATTTTCTGGCATAAAGGAAATACCGCATTGTTTCATTTTTCATAAGTGCCCCTACCTTTTTATAAGTGTTCCCTTACCTTTCTATAAATGTTCCCCTACCTTGCGCTTTATGCCGGTTTGGCTTAGCAAAGCGAAACCGGCAGAAAGGGCCTATTATCAATTCTCCGCCGCGCGTAAGGACGGCTTGGCGTAGCAACGCGAAGACGGCCTTACTGGCGGCGCTTCAGGAAGAGATTGGTTCGGGAAGCTTTGCTTCCCGGCGCGCAGCGCCGAACTTCC
>JBBRDG010000043.1:0-20348 GCA_038204165.1 Elusimicrobiales bacterium | reverse complement strand
AGCTGTTGGTCTGCCGTGTTACGGTGATTGCGTAGTTGGGCCCGGCCGCACTGGCGCCTACCGCTATGGCCGCAGTGAAGAACTTGGTCGGGATGGCGGCAGCGGTCATGCCGGCGTAGGAGATGTCAAGCTGGGTGAAGTTGGCGGTATAAGAGCCGCCGCGCGCCAAGAACCTTTCCTCAGCGGACTTGACGCTGGAGATCAGCGAATTGGCTTCCGCGACGCGGGATTTCTCAACGACCTTAAAGTACTGCGGTATGGCTATGGAAGCCAGGATACCGATAATTAGCACTACGACAAGTAATTCGATCAGCGTAAAACCACTTTTATTATTTTTCATAATTTTCAGAGCTCCCCTAAGTTATTAAGACTAAAATATTATAATAGTTTATCAGCGCGGGGTCAATTTTGACAATCTCGGGGACAATCTCGGTTAAATTCAGCGCGTTAACTTATAAGGTTAACCATCATGATGGTGGCGTTGGCTTTGAGGCGCCCCAGGTTGCCTTAATGAGCTATGGCCTGCCGGGACTGGGATCAAGGAGCTGGATACCATCGGTTTTGTTTATATAATTCCTAGGTATGGCCGAAGATCATGATCTTTTACCCCCGGCTCCGGACGGCGCCGGTGCTGGCCTTCGTCGCGGCGGAACTAGAATAGTCGATGCGTAATTTCCATTTTTTCGGACCGGTCCTGACCGGGCTTTTCCTGGCGATGAATTTCTATGTCGCCAGGTGGCTGCTGCGGTTCTTTACGCCGGGCCGCCGCGGCAGGTTCGCCGTGTACGCGCTCTTCGCGGCGCTCTCATTCTCCTTCCCGGCCGCCCATTCGCTGGAAGGGGCCGTCGGCGGGGCCGCGGGCCACGCGTTGCTCTGGTTCGGTTTCTTCTGGCTGGGCGCCAGTTTCATTCTTTTCTATACCCTGCTGCTGTCCAGTCTGGCATTCGGGAGGCTTAAGACCCGCGGTGTAATAGTTCCTCTCCGGCCATACGCGCTGGCTTCACTGGGCGTAGCGGCCGCTCTCGTAGGCCTGGCGGTATACGGCGGGGCAGGAAAGCCGCGGGTGAAGCAGGTTGAAGCTGATATCGCCGGCTTGCCGGAAAAGCTGGACGGATTTAAAATAGCGCAGATCTCGGACCTGCATCTGGGGCGCCTGACCGGGCCGGACAGGCTCAGGGAACTGGCGGACGAGATCAATTCCCTGCAGCCGGACCTGGTGGTGCTTACCGGGGATTTTTCCGAGCGGCGCGAGAACGTGCCGGAGGAGGCCTGCGCTATCCTTAAAGGCGTGCGCTCGCGGTATGGCGTGGCCGCTGCCCTCGGCAATCACGACCTTTTTGCCGGCAAGGATAAGTCTGCCGACTTTTTGAGCCGCTGCGGAATCAGGGTGCTGCGCAGCTCCGTCTACGAGCCCGCCCCCGGCCTGCTGGTGGGAGGGGTGGACGACCTGAAGCGCTCGCCGCTAACCCCTGCGGAAGCGGCTTCCCTGGGTAAAGTTCTGCTCGTGCCCGGCAAAGCGGCCTTGCTGCTTTCGCACCAGCCGCAGGGCTGGGAAGCGGTAATGAACGGCGCGCCCGGGCTGGTGCTCAGCGGGCATACGCACGCCGGGCAGATTTTCCCATTCAACCTTATCGAACGCCTGATTTATAAATATTTTTACGGTTCGTATAAGGACCGGGGCACGGTGCTGTACGTTTCGTCCGGCTCCGGGACCTGGGGGCCGCCGATGCGCCTGTTCACAAGTTCGGAACTGCCGCTGATCACGCTGAGGCGCGGCAAGTGAAAGAACGCTTTAAGATAAAGGGACGGAGGTATTATGACGCATAAATTCAAAGTTAAGACTTTAGCCAGGTGCGAGATGGCCGACATTACCGTTGAGGTTGCCGAGATAGCCCGCACCAACGACGTGGAAAGCGGGGTCTGCCACGTGTTCGTGCCGCACACTACCTGCGCGCTGGCCATCAACGAGAACGCCGACCCCGACGTGAAGGCGGACATCCTGTGCAAGCTGGAAAAAAGCGTGCCCGCGGACCCCGCTTACAGGCATGCCGAGGGCAACTCCCCGGCGCATATAAAGTCGGTGCTGGTGGGCTCCTCGCTCACCGTCTTTATAGAGGACGGCGCGCTGCAGCTGGGCACCTGGCAGGGGATCTACCTTTGCGAATACGACGGGCCCCGCACCCGCGAAGTGTGGGTTAAACTCATAAAGGGTTAGGTTTTATAACGGCAATAGTATGACCAAAGACAAAATTAAAAAACTGTTCTCGGCCGAGGAGAAGGCCGGCGAGCAGAAGATGAACCTGGTAAGGCTGGGGTTCATAGCGGTATTCTTCATTAACGAGTTCCTCAACCGCTACGCGCTGGGCGTGGTGGACCATACCCTGCACCTGCGCGCGGCCTGGACGCTGGGCGTGTGGGAGCTCTTCGCCGCCGCAGCCTGGCTGGCCATGAACCGCCTGGGGCTTTACGCCCGCTGGATGAAATACGTGGCGGCCGCTGTAGACGCAGTTTTCCTTACGCTGGTGATAGTGCTGGTGGAAGGGAATAACGGTCCGCTGATCTCGATGTACTATGTGCTGATCATTCTCTCCGCGATGCGCTATAGCGGCAAGGCTATCCTGGCCTCAGCCGGGCTTTCGGCGGCGGGCTACGCGGCGGTCTGGTACTTTTCCTTCGGTAATACGCGCCTTACGCCTATCCCGGTGTACATGGCGGTGCTTACGATACTGATCATGGTCCTTGTGGGTGTGATCGCCGGCTACGTGGTCAGGAAAATGCGCGGCCTGGTCTTCAGGTTCGCGGAGAACCTGGTGCGCCGCGAGCTGGCCGAGAAAGCGCTGCTGCGCTACGTCTCGCACCAGGTGGCCAGGAAGATCCTGGATTCTCCCGACGGCGGCGAGGTAATGCGGGAAGGCCGGCGCAAGCACGCGGCCATCCTCATCTCCGACATCCGCGGGTTCACGCCTATGTCCGAGGAGCTGGGTCCCGAGGAGCTGGTAAAGCTGTTGAATGCCTATTTCAGCCGGATGGTAGACGTGGTGTTCCGGCATAACGGCACGCTGGATAAGTTCGTGGGTGACGCGCTGATCGTAGTGTTCAACGACCCGTTCGAGCAGCCCGATGCTGAGAAGCGAGCCGTTGCCTGCGCGGCGGAGATGCAGGCTGAAGTGGCCGCTTTTAACCTGGCGCAGACTGCGGCCGGCAAGCGGACTCTCGGCGTGGGCATAGGCGTGCACTGCGGGCCGGTGATAGCGGGGAACGTGGGCTCGCAGTCCAGGATGGACTATACCGTGATGGGCGAGACGGTGAATTTCACTTCCAGGCTGCAGGGCAAGGCCCCCGCCGGCGCGATCTATGTTTCAGCACAGGCGCGGGAAAGGACCGAGCGTGATTTCAGCTACAAGAGCCTGGGCACCATGGAGTTAAAGGGCTGCAGCGCCCCCGCCGAGGTTTACCAGTTGGTTCAGGCTTCCCAGTAGGCTTCCTGCAGGCTGTCCTCTTTTTCTGGCAGGCCGCGCATCAGGCGGGGAGAATTCTGGGCCAGCACCTCGTAGCTCACGCGGTTGGCGTACTTGGAGATCTGGGACAGGGAAGAGTAAGTAAGCGAGTGGATCAAATTCTTGGGGGACTTGGGCACTTTGGTCTGGTGGTACTTCCTGGCGCCCAGGTCGTGCAGTAGCGCGGCCAGCGCCCCGTCGCCGGCGCCGTTGGTGTTCTTGATGATTGTCGGGCCGCCCAGGAACGGGTTGATATGGGAATAGATCTTTAACGGCTTCACGCAGTCGCTCTTGCGCATCGGGCGGCTGAACTCGTACATATTGTAGTCCACAATGGACTTGGTGTGCAGCTCGTAGGTGGTTTTTCTCGCGTGCTGCTCATCCACATAGCCGGCCAGGTACAGCCCGTGCGCGCCTACGGTGAGCAGCGCCAGATCGGCCAGTTCCAGAATATTCTCGGCGGCCAGCAGCGGGTCGTTCAGGCCGGTCAGCGCCAGCGCTTCCAGGTCGTTCATCGCCGCGCAGGTGACGTACTTCCCGATGAACTCGCGGAAGAACTCTTTCTTGGACTCTATCAACGAGGCGGTCCCCAGCGTCATTACCACCGGGACGTTCGCCTTCAGGGCTATCTCGCAGGCCTTGGTGGTGGCGGCGAAGATTGGGGCTTCCTCGTCGCGCAGAAGATAAGCGGAGATCAGGAGGGCCGAGGCTTTCTCTATGAGCTCGCCGGGGATGGACTCCGGGGCCAGATCGTTCATGCAGCCCTTGTTAATGCCGAAGGTGCGCTCGCCGTCGGGGGTGACAAAGCACATGGCCCGGCCCATCCGGTTGTCGGAGGGCTGCAGGTGGGTAAGGTCCACTTTGGCGCTGGTGTTGCGGATATATTTAAAGGCGTAGTCTCCCACGGTAATGTTGCGGCTGATGGCGCCCAGGGCCACGGAGCGCTCCTCGGACAGCACCGAGTAATTATTGAGGGTGTTGCCCACCGAGCCGCCGGCGTATTCGCCCAGAATCTTCCCCTGGTCTTTTACTTCGCGGTAGATCTTTTCGGCGTCCAGATCGGAAAGAACCTGGGATTCGCCTTTTTTCAGCCCGTGCCGGGCCAGGAATTCCGGCTCAACGGAACATTCTATGTCCACCAGCAGCTGGTCTATGCCGACCAGGTAGAAAGGGTCTATCTGCATATAGCGCGGGTCGGCGCTTTCCCGGCCTTTATCGGTGACGGGGAAGTAATGTTCGCTCTTTCTTTTACCGGGGAATTTCATAGTGGTCTTGGTCCTGAATGGCGCCCGGGACCGCCCGGCCACCGCTTGTATCCTTAATATTATAAAACTATGCCTCTGTCCCGCTACTTCTTCCGGTCCGGCCTTGACAAGACTTTGTATAATATTAGGATAATTTATGGAACAAGAGTTCGAAAAGCCAGAGCTGCAGCCGGAACCTGCTTTATCTCCTGACGGCAGAGTAATGCCGGGCCGGGGAGAACGCGTCCCCATGCCTGCCGGGCCGGGCTCGCCGCGGCGCGCTGGCGCCGAAAAAAGTTTCAACGGCTTCGGGCTCGTGGCGGCGGCAATCCTGACGGCCGGGCTTGCGGGCGCCATAGTCTTCAGGGGAGATATTCGCAACGCCGCGCCTCCCTCTGCCGCGCAGCCTCCGGCGGTGCAGGTTGTGGTGACGGAACCCTCTAAAGCCCCGCCAGTGGCGCTCGCTCCGGCTCCGGTCGCGCCCATCCAGCTTCCGTCCGAACTGTCTTCGCTGGGCGCGCCTGGAAGCCCGGTAGAAACAATCGCCCAGACGCCTCACAGTTTATCCAGCCCGATGCCGTTCTTCAGCTCCGATGAGGCCGAGGTTATCCCGAAAACTTCCGCCCTGCAGCCGTACGAAAACAGCCGGAAACCCGCTCAGCAGCCCGCCTCCGCCAGACCCGTGCTCCCCGCGGCGGACCAGCTAACCCCGCGCCTGCAGCCCAGAGGCATCCGTCCGGTGTGGACCCCCCGCGCTAACGCCGGGCTGGCCGCCTTGCCGGCTGCAGGTCCCTGCACAATTAACTGCGCCGGCGCCGCTTCAGGCTCAAAAACCAATGCCGCGCTTCAGGGCGGTGAAAGTTTTGTGCAGCACGAGGTCTCTACGGTCTTCATGGGCCTCTGTGAGGGGAAGTATATCTACGAATATTCCAACCTTACCGTCAATAAGACGATAGGGATGAAAGTGGTTACCAGCGGCGGAGAGGCCTGGACCTTCACGCTGAAGCCGGGCGATAAGACGAGCATTAAAAGCTCTACTGAATTTGTCGGTAACTCTTTTGAAAACTACAGGATAAGCGAAGTGATGAACTGACATGAGCCCCGAACCTGAAAAAGCCGCCGCTTCCCCGAGAAGCGAAACAGCAGCCTCACCAGCCCCCGTCCCTTTTTTTAACGGGAAGCCGGAGCGGAAGGGGCCTTCGACTTCGGGCCCCGGCGAGCCCTATACCCCGCTGCCGGATTTTACCAGGCCAGCCCGGCCGCGGTGGCTGTACGCGCTGGCCGCGTTCCTGGTGGCGCTGGCGGCGGTTGCGGGGCTGTTCTTTATGCGCGAACGCCCCGCCGCTCCCGTAACTCCGCCCGCTCCCATTGAAGCGCCCTTTACTCCGGGGCAAGGGGCCGGGAACTAAATGAAAATGCACCCGTTATTCACGCTGATGGTAGTGCTGGGCATAGTTACCGGCATGTATACCATCTACGGCATTTTACCGGTCAGCATGCCGGTGATCTTCGTGCTCAGCCTGGCCGGTTTCTTTATCCGGCTCAACCAGGCCCTCCTGGAGAGAAAAAAGCAGACCGACGCCGCGGCCGCTATAGATTTTACGATGCTGCGCGCCAAGCAGTTCTCGTCCTATGCCGGCTGGATTAAAGAGAATGTCCGCGGGCATGACGACGTTACCGACCATGTGGTGGGCCACATCCAGCAGGGGTTGGCCGTAGCCGCGCCGGGCCAGGTGCTGGGAGCTTTCCTGCTCCCCGGGCCTACCGGTACCGGCAAGACCTTCCTGGCCGAGATGGTGGCCAAGGCTCTGTACAAGGACAGCGAGCCGCTGCTGCTTTCCATGAGCCAGTACAAATCGCCGCAAGATGTGTTCACGCTGATCGGCCCGCCTCCGGGCTACCAGGGCTACGAGATAGGCGGTTCGCTCACGCGGCCTGTGCTGGAAAACCCTTACCGGGTTATAATCCTCGATGAATTCGAGAAGGCCCACCTGGACGTGCAGCACTGCTTCTATGACATCCTGGATAACGGGCAATGCTATGAAAAAAGTTCCGGCAAAAAAGTGCATTTCGGCGCGTGCGTTTTCTTCGCCACCTGCAACAGCGGGGTGGATTCCCTGCGCGCCATCTGGGCTGAAACCCCGGACCAGGTGCTGCGCAGCGGGCGCGCCCGCGAGGCCATGGCCCGCGAAGGCTTTGAGCGGCCGCTGCTGGCCCGCTTTACCGACATTCTGCTGATGGACCAGCTGAAGCCCATGGAGATAGCAGAGGTGGCCTGCCTGCAGATAGCCAAGCATTGGCGCCAGTACGGCATAGAGGTTACCTACACTTCCCCGGAGGTCCTGGTGGACGCCATCAGGCGGAACGTAGAATTTGCGGACTACGGCGTGCGGCAGCTGGCCGGCCTGATCCGGGACATAACCACGCCGTCCATAGAAGAAGCGCGCCGGACCGGGGTTACCAGGGTGCGGCTGGAGCTGGATGAAAAAACCGGCCTGGTGAAGGTGGGCGTATGAGCACCGATCCCAAAGCCTCCCTGCTGGAAGACGTCTGGCTGCAGGTCTTCGCCCTGCTGCTTATTGTTTCCGGAGTTTTTTCGCTGCATTATATGCTAAGTCCGGGCCGCACAGCGCCGGTTCTCCCCGCCGCCACGCTGCCAGTGCAGGTCAATTTGCCCCAGGCTGAAACCCAGCCGGAGGCCGAGCCTCAGGCGGCATCCACCGCTGCGGCGCAGCCGCCCGTGGTTGCGGCGCAAAAACCGGCCGCGCCGAAGATTCCCGGACGCTGGGTAGTCGGCAAAGAGGGCGGTACCGGAGTGAACTGCGCTTCGCTCGGCGACGCGGTCTCCCGTGCTGTCGACGGCGATTCCATAGTGGTGCAGCCGGGCAGCTATGAGGTCAGCGTCCTCGCCTCCAAGTCTCTTACCATTTCCGGGGGGGGGAGTTCCCCCGAAGACGTAGAGCTGACGAATTCGCTGGGCCCGACCTTTGCCATTTCCGGCGGCCGCATGGTGATGCAGAATTTGACTATAACCAATACCAGCGAGGTGGATTACTGGGCGCTGTCCGTGTCGCGGGGCGCGCTGGTGCTGCGCAACGTAAACATTAAATCCTCCGGCAAAGGCGTAAAGGTGCAGGGCGGGGATCTGGAGGCTTCGGACTGCGAGTTCGAAGCTGGCGCCGGACTGTCGGTTTCAGGCAAATCTAAGGTTAAACTTACCGGCGTTTCTATTACCGGCCGCGTCGTAGGCATCACCGCGCAGGATTCTTTGGCCGACCTGCAGCTGGATGATTCTCACATCACTGGCGGAGGCGGGGCCGGCCTCAGGGTTTCGGACGGCGCCTGGGCCAGGATCAGCGGCACCACTATTTCCGGCAACCGCTACGCGGGCATCATGGTGGCTTCGGGCGCCGAGGTCCGCGTGGCCAAGTCGCAGCTGACCGGCAACGGCGAGTGCGGGGCCTATATCGAGGAGAACGGCAAGCTGGCGCTGGAGAGGGTGACGCTGACGCGCAATAAGTGCGGGGTGGGCTTTGCCGGCGCGGGCAGCCTTGAAGTGCGCGGCAATAAATTCTCGGATAATTCTATGGGCGCCATCGCGGTGAGCCCGCTGCAGGGCGACAAGGCCATGATAACCGGCTCCGGCAATTCCGGGTTGCTGGTGCCCGGCGAGAAGCGCCCGGCCGCGAAGAAACGCGCCGCCGCGGCAGTAGAAGATGGAGCGGATTCAGAGGAATAACTTTATGGCTGATCTTAATAAAATGACGGACTGGGACAAGCTGCGTGCGCTGGTGAGCGATTCCAAACTGGAGAGCAAAAGCCGCACCGTAGACGAGAAGCTGTTGCTCGGCTTCCTGCAGTCCAAGATCAAGGGCCAGGAAGAGATAATCTCCGACGTCGCCCGGGTGATACGGCTCAGCTGGGAGAAGCAGTCTCGCACGCGCCCAATCTGCAGCCTGCTGCTGCTGGGCCCCACGGGCACCGGCAAGACCGAGCTGGCCAAGGTGCTGGCCGAATACCTTTACGGAAGCGCGAAGGACATGCTCCGCTTCGACTGCTCCGAGCTGAGCAACCCTGACATGGCCAAGAGCCGCCTGACCGGCTCTTCCTCCGGCTACAAGGACTCGGAGTCCGGCGGCCAGCTGACGCGGCCGATAATGGCCAACCCGCGCCGGCTGATACTTTTTGACGAAATAGAGAAGGCGCACCCGCTGGTGTTCGACCTGCTGCTGCAGCTGATGGGCGACGGGCGCCTGACCGAGCAGAGCTCCGGCAAGACCGCCGACTTCACGCAGAGCATCATAGTTTTGACCAGCAACGCTTTGGCCGACGAGGTGGGCAAGGCCACGGAGGGGATGACCGATTACCGCGAGATCCTCAACGCCATCAAGACGCTGCTTTCCGAATCCGGGGTCTTCAGGGCGGAGATCATGGGCCGCATCGACAAGGTTTACCTATTCAAGCCGCTCACCGGGATGATAGTGGCGGAGATAGCGCTGCTCAAGATCGCTTCGCTGGGCAAGGACTACGGGATGACCGTGGAGTTCGTGGCGCCGGAGTTGCTGCTGCAGGCGCTGGAGGCTAACCTGAAGGTGAGCCGTTTCGGCATTCGCGAGCTGGAGCGTATAATTTTCGACTTCTTCGCCGAGCAGCTGGTGGAGATGCGCGACAAGAAGGTGAAGGCCGTTTCGTTCCGCCTCGGTCCGGACGGCAAGATAGTCTGCTTCCCCGCCGGGCAGGGCTCGGCCCAGGCAGGCGCCTGAGCCGGTACTTTCAAGGTTATGCAGAACGAAAGCAGCCCGGAGTTCACACCGCCCCCGGCCGGAGCCGGCCCGCAGAAAGAGCGGCCCGCCGAGCTGTCCGGCGCAGCAACAGCTCCCGTATTTAATATTACTCCCGCCAAAGCGCTCGGTTCAGCGGCTGCGCTGCTGCTGGCGCTGTACGCGTTCTGGCCTGCGCTCCAGCCGCTTTGGGCGCCGGCCCGCCCCGCTCCGGCGGCCGTAGCGGCCGAGCCGGAACAAAGCGGCCCTGCGGTTGCGGCCCAGGTTCAGGCGGAAAGGCTTATTCCGCCCGCGGGCGGAGCGAGCGAAGAGAACATAGTTCCGCCCCGCCCCGGGTTACTTATAGCCCAGCCGCGCACTTTAGAGAATATTTCATATACAGGGCCCGCTTCGGCCCCCGAGGACCTGGCTAAAGATACTTCCGAAGACAGGGCAGCCTGCGACGCCGGGGATATGTTCAAATGCCTGCGCCTGGGCATGCGGTATGTGGCAGGCCACGGCGTTAAAAGGGACGCGGCGCGCGGCTTTGTGCTTATTAATAAGGCCTGCGCCGGCGGGGTTGCGGAAGGCTGTACCAGTCAGGGCATTATGCAGCTGTCGGGGAATGGCACGGCCAGGGACGAGGACGCCGCCTTCGTGTTGTTCGAAAAAGCCTGCGGCGCGGGCGACATGTATGGCTGTACCATGCAGGCAAGTTATTATCTGGGCGAGAAAAACGCGCCGGCGGATATTTCCCGCGGCCTTGGGCTGCTCGATAAAGCGTGTAAAGGCAGAATCCCGCAGGCCTGCTCCCTGCTGGGCTCTATCTACGCCGAAGGCAAGCTGGCGCCGCGGAACATTGGCGCGGCCGACCGGCTGCTGAACAACGCTTGCGGCCTGGGCGACAAGAACGCCTGCCAGCTGCAGCAACAGTTGCGGGTAAATGCCGCCCCGGGAAGTAAGCCCTGACCGTTGGCGCGTCCCGTCTGCCGCAGCGGCAGAATAGCAGCCGGGCTGATAATTTATAAAAGTGGTATTATTGGAAGATGAAAATACTGATCCATCTTTTTTTAAGCGCGCTGGCGGTTTTTGTAACGGCCCGTATCCTGCCCGGTGTGACCCTGGACGGGTATGTTACCGCGCTGGTCGTGGCGGTAGTGCTGGGGTTGGTGAACGCCCTGCTGCGGCCCGTCCTTCTCTTGCTCACCCTGCCCATAAACATCCTTAGCCTTGGCCTGTTCACCTTCGTGATCATCGGCGGGCTGGTAGAGTTGGTCAGCTTCCTGGTGCCGGGGTTCCACCTGGCTAGCTTCTGGTGGGCGCTGGCCTTCGCGCTGGTGCTGTGGGTGATCAACGGCTTCTTCCACCTGCTCGGGAAGTAGAGGTCAGCCCGTTTTGTATTATAATTTTAGAAGCGGAATCTTAGCGGAGGTGAAAATATGGCCGAAAACGAGATAGTTACCAATTCCGGGCTTAAATATACCGATATAGCTGAGGGAACAGGCGCCGTCGCGGAAAGCGGCAAGACCGTGACCGTGCACTACACCGGCACTTTTCCCGACGGTAAGAAATTCGACAGCTCCCTGGACCGCAGCGAGCCTTTCGCCTTCGAGCTGGGCGCGGGGCGCGTGATAAAAGGTTGGGACGAGGGCGTGGCCGGCATGAAGGTTGGCGGCAAGCGTAAGCTGGTGATCCCGCCCGAACTGGGCTATGGCCAGCGCGGCGCGGGCAGCGTGATACCTCCGGGCGCGGTGCTGCACTTCACCGTGGAGCTGCTCGGCGTAGAATAAAAAGCGGCGCGGTAAAAATATGTCCACCATCGATACGGGGCTCGTGTTCGGCGTACTGTCAGTAGCAATGATGGTCTGCTCGCGCACCGGCTATTTCGCCGGGATCCTGCGGGGGAAGACCCACCCGCACGTGTTCTCCTGGATGATCTGGGGAACGATCTCTTCCATAGGTTTCGCCGCGCAGGTAGTGGAAGGGGCCGGAGCGGGTTCCTGGGCGCGCGGCTTCGGGGCGGCCACCTGCTTTGTGCTGGTGTTCATCGGGTTCTTCAAAGGTGAGAAGGACATTAAGTTCGGCGACTGGGTGACGCTGGCCGTGGCCCTTTCGGCCATCCCCCTGTGGGCGGTCACCAAAACCCCGTTCTGGTCGGTGCTGATCGTGTGCTTCATCGACACTATCGGCTACCTGCCCACGGTGCGCAAGTCCTGGCTGAAACCGCAGGAAGAAACGGCTATAAGTTATCTCTTTTCGTGCCTCGGGGCCGCTTTCTCGCTTATCGCCATAAGGCAATACACCCCGTCCACCTGGCTTTACCCGCTGGTGCTGACTTTTTCAAACGGGGCCATGTGGGTGTTCCTGAACGCGCGGCGCCGCGCTCTGCGCCGGCCGCTGCATTTTGCGGAAGTTAAATAAGGGGGAAGAAATATGAACGTAAAAGAAGCTTTAGAGACCAGGCGGGCCTACCGGGCCTTTGAACCGGTGGGAATTACCGACGAGGTTATCAGCGAACTGGGCGCCGCAGCCCGGCTGATGCCTTCCTGCTTTAACAACCAGCCCGGGAAATTCGTTTTTGTCCGGTCCAAAGAGTCGCTGGCCAAGGTTCATGCCTGCCTGAGCGCGAATAACGACTGGGTAAGGAAGGCTTCGGTGCTAATAGCCGCCTTCGCCAGGAAAGAGAACGACTGCGTGATAAAAGAAAGGGAATACTACCTTTTCGACCTCGGGCAGGCTGCCGCCGCAATCCAGCTGCGCGCTACCGAGCTGGGCCTGGTGGCCCATCCCATAGCCGGCTTCGACAATGAGAAAGTGCGCCTGGCCCTGGGCATCCCCGAAGGAAATATGGTGATGACCCTAATATGCGTGGGCAAGAAAAGCGCCGACCTGGAAGGGCTCACGCCGCCGCAGGCCGCGCAGGAAACCGGCCCCCGGCCCGACAGGCTGGCCCTGGAGAATATTTACAGCGTGGACGCCTACGACGAAAAATTGGCCGTGAAGCCGGCCCGCAAGTAGAGGAAATAACTATGCTAACTGAATTAAACGCCATAGAAGCTAGGGTGCTGGGTGCGCTGGTGGAAAAATCCCTGACCACGCGGGAGCAGTACCCGCTCACTTTTAACTCGCTGCTCAACGCCTGCAACCAAAAGAGCAGCCGCGAGCCGGTGATGACCCTGGATGTGGACGCCATGGGCAAGGCCGTGCAGAGCCTGGTGGAAAAAGGCCTGCTGGAGCGCCAGCAGATCCCCGGCGAGCGCGTGCCCAAGTTCCGCCACAATATCGGCCGGCTGCTGGATACCGACGACGCTAAAATAACCGGCGTGATCACGGTGCTGCTGCTGCGCGGCCCGCAGACACCCGGCGAGGTAAAGACCCGCACCGACCGGCTGTGCGAATTCGCCGGCACCGCCGAAGCGGACGCCCTGCTGCAGGAACTGGCCGGCCGGGCCGAGAACCCGCTGGTGGCCCGCCTGCCCCGCCAGCACGGCCAGAAGGAACAGCGTTACTACCATCTTTTTTCAGGAGCCGCCGCGCCAGCAGCGGCCGCCGAGCCCGCCGCCGCCGCGGTTGTCCCCGGAGACCGGCTGCACCAGCTGGAACAGCGCGTCGAGACCCTTGAAGTTCTGGTGAAAAAGCTGGTGGAGCGCCTGCCTAAACCCGAGGAGCCGGTTTGATCGGTTTAGTGACAACATCCCCGCATTCCCGGAATTTTCCGAAGGCGCTGTTCTTCGCCCTGTCGGTATTCTGCTTTACTCCGTATGCCACGCCGCCGCTGGCGCTGGCGCTGGGCCTTGGGATGGCGCTCACGCTTGGGCATCCGTACCGGACACATAACAGCAAAGCGGTTAAATATCTATTGCAGGCCTCGGTGGTCGGGCTGGGTTTCGGCATGAACTTCGCCGAGGTGCTGAAGGCAGGCCGGACCGGGGTTGGCATTACCGTGGTTTCCATAACGGCCACGCTGGCGGCCGGCGTGTTGCTGGGCAGGCTGCTGTCCGTTAAACGCAATACCTCCTACCTGATAGCTGCCGGCACCGCCATCTGCGGCGGCAGCGCCATAGCGGCCGTGGCGCCCATCCTTAACGCCGACGACCAGGAGATCTCGGTGGCGCTGGGCACTATCTTTATTCTGAACGCCGTGGCGTTGTTCATTTTTCCGCCAATAGGCCACGCGCTCGCCTTGACGCAGACCCAATTTGGCTTTTGGTCCGCTATCGCTATCCATGACACCAGCTCCGTAGTGGGGGCGGCGGCCAAGTATGGCGCCGAAGCCCTGAAGATAGCCACCACGGTCAAGCTGACCCGGGCGCTGTGGATAATCCCGCTTACCGTGGCCGCGGCGCTGGCGGTAAAAAATAAAACTGCCAAGGTCACCATCCCGTATTTTATCTTCGCTTTCGTGCTGGCCTCTATGGCCGTTACCGCGCTGCCGGAGTTTGCCGGCGCTTATGCCTTTGCCGCCTCTTTCGCCAGGAAGGGGCTTACCTTTACCCTTTTCTTGATCGGAGCCGGTCTTTCCAGGAAAACCATCGCGGAGGTAGGGTTCAGGCCCATCCTGCAGGGTGTGGCCCTGTGGCTGCTCATCTCCGGCGGTTCGCTGCTTGCTATAAAAAGCGCGTTCTAGCTCCTGGCTCCCTGCCAGGGGCGGGGCACGCGCCTGGCTTTACAGCGTTCATACTAAATCGTAAAATAGTATGAATATGAGAAACAATTCCCTCGACCGTTTCACTGTCTGCCTCGAGAAGGGCCTGCTGGCCAGGCTGGACGAGATTTCCGCCGAGCGCGGCTATCCCAGCCGCTCACAGGCCATGGCGGACTTTATCCGCCGCGCCATCGTTAAAAGGGAATTGAAAGGCGGGCGCAAGTGCGCCGGAACTATTTCCCTGGTCTACGATCCCTCCGACAGCAGGGCGGTAGTCGGCATCGAAGCCCTGCTCAGGGCTAATTCAAAGAACGTCCTTTCGCTGCAGACGAACCTGCTGCCTGGCGGAAAAATACTTTCCACAGCCTCTGTCACAGGCGAACCCGCCGCGCTCGAACGCCTGGCCGACGCCCTGCGCGCCCTTAAGGGCGTCACTCACGGTTCCTTTTCCATCATCGCGCCGCTATAGGAACAGACGCGGTGATTAACCAATGAAAACTACAGCCGCCGCGGTCCTGATCTTTTCCCTTTGCCCCGCCCTGATGGCCGCGGAGATAGGGATAACCGTGGTTACGCCGGCGAGGACGACCCAGGCGATAAGCGATGTGCCAGGCGCGGTTGACGTTATAACCGGCGCACAGCTTAAAAGTGCCCCGGGGGTCACGCTAAACGACAAGCTTGTGAATATGATTCCCGGCGCGGTCAGCAGCAGGGCCAACGGAATCTATTCCTTCGCTTCGGCGGTCACGCTGCGCGGCCTGCCGTCTAACGAGCAGGGGCGCACGTTGGTGCTGCTGGACGGGGCCCCGGTCAATACCGGCGCGACTGGCGCCGTGAACTGGAACCGGCTTGCCGCGGAAGATATAGACCGCATCGAGGTTTTTAAAGGCCCGGTCTCTTCGCTCTATGGTTCCAACGCCGAGGCCGGCGTTATTAACGTGATAACAAAAAAAGCCGTTCCGGGCTACCGGGCCGGCGTCTCATACGGGACCTACAACACTTTTCAGGCCAATGTCGGAGCGGGCGTAAAGATCAAGAATTTATCCTTGTCCGCGAATGGCGGCTACCTTGGCAGCAACGGGTATAACTCTACCCCGAAAGCCCTGCGCGTTCCCCCCGACTATACGGTAAACAAATACGTTCGCGAAAAGTACGCGAGGGCGAAGGCTTCGCTGGACCTGGGAGATTCCGGCATAGTGGACGCGCAGTGCTCGCGCGACGAAGGGCTGCGCGGCGAGGGCACGCGCATCCGGACCAACGACGGAGTCAGCAGGCAGTATAATACCGACTCCGCCCGCGCCGCCTGGCACGGCGACAACGGGGCCCTGGCCTGGCAGACGCAGGCCTATTACCAGCTGGAACATTACTCCCGCTTGAACGAGACCACTAAAAGCGGTTATACCCGGGTTAATACTGGCGTGCTGCGCGAAGACGCGGGCGGGCAGACCGCGGTTTCCCTGCCGGTGGCCGGGCTGACGGGCACGTTCGGCGCGGATTATAAACTTGGGTCCGTGGACGCCACTGATTACAATGTGGCACCCACCGTTTATGACTCGAAGAACCGCGGCCGGGCCGGCCAGTACGCGCCTTACGTGCAGGCCGAAAAAAAACTTTTTTCAGACAGGCTCAAATTGTTGGCGGCGCTGCGCTACGACAACGCCACTTACTTTGACGGTTATTTTTTCAACCCTTCCGGTACAATAAACCTGGTAAACGGGCCTCAGCGGGACCATCACTGGGATGCCTTCTCGCCCAAGGCTGCCGCGTCGTGGCGCTATAGCGGGTCCGCGGAGCAGTATCTTTCCTACGGCCGGGGCTTCAGGCCGCCGGCCCTGGAGGACATGTGCCTTACACTTCTTAAGGGTTCAGGGGCGGCCAAGCGGCTTAGCGTCGCCAATCCCGGACTTAAGCCGGAAGTGGTGGACACCGCCGAAACTGGTTTTAAACTGGAGCCGGTCAGCGGGTTTTACGTGGAGCCGTCCGTCTATTATACTACCGGCCGGAATTTCATGTATACCACCGACACCGGTGAGGTCATTGGCGGCACCAGGGTCTCTAAGAAAGATAATATCGCCAGGGTGGAGATCTACGGGGCTGAACTGCCGGTAAGATATTATGCCGGCGCTTTTTCGTTCACTGCGGCTTACGCCTGGTCGGATAGCGGGATAAAGGCTTACGCCGGTACCGCGGCCCTGAAAGGCAGAACCCTCACCTATTCTCCGCGCCAGACTATTTCTGCCGCCTTAGGGCTGGAGACGGCGCCCGCGGACTTCATGCTGGGCTGGGTCTATAAATCCAAACAGTTCACGGCGGATGACAACAGCGCCTGGGTCAGGGCGTACTACACTTTTTCGGCCTCGGCTTCGCGCGCCTTAACCCGCGCCGTAACCGCCAGACTTTCCGTGGACAATATTTTTGACAAGCGCTACCAGGAGAGTTCCTCCGACCTGGCCCCCGGCAGGACCGTGACGGTTTCGATGGAGGCTAAATTCTAATATGACACGCGCGCGAACTGCGGAACGGCGGGGCGTCTGGCGCAAGGCAGCCGTGCTGGGTAGCCTGTGGGCCGCTTCCGAGATAGTGCTGGGCAGTTTCCTGCACAACGCGCGAGTTCCTTTCGCCGGGGAATTCCTTACCGCTATCGGCATAGCAGTCATGGTGGCCGGGCACAGGCTCTGGCCGGAGCGCGGCTTGCTGTGGCGCACGGGCCTGGTCTGCGCGGCCATGAAGTCCGTCTCACCCAGCGCTTCCATCTTCGGGCCTATGCTGGCCATCTTCATGGAAGGCCTGCTGGCCGAAGCCGGAATTAGGCTGCTGGGCCGAAATATCGCCGGCTGCCTGCTTGCCGGGGGCTTGGCTATGAGCTGGGGTATAGTTCATAAATTGCTTAACCTGCTGATTTATTACGGCCCCGACACCATAAATATTTATCTGCGCGGGGCCGACTGGCTGCGCCTGCGCCTGGGTTTTGGTCCGGGCAACCTGTGGGGACCTCTTATGGCGCTGTTCGCGGTTTACTTCCTGGCGGGCATGGCCGCCGCTGCCGCCGGGCTGCGCTCTGGCAAGGGGAAGGCTTTCGGCACGGCGACCTCCGCGGAGCGCGCGGACTTTAATCCGCGAGCCGCCGGAGTGGAAGTGCCACACTCGTATTCCGGAGCAGCCCTGTTCCTGAATATTATTTTCGTGGCGGCGGTAATGGCCGCCGGGAGGCGGATCCCGGCCGCGGCGCTGCTGGCCGCGGCGGCGGGTTACGGTTTTATCTGCGCGCATTTTTACCGGCGCGCCAGGGCGCTGCTCGGCCATGGCGGGCTTTGGGCCGGGGTGCTCGTTGCTTCCGTAATAGCCGGCTATGTGCTGGGTAGTGCGGAAGCCGGGCTCTACATGGCTTTAAGGGCCTTTCTGCTTACGCTCGCTTTCGCGGCTATTGGCACCGAACTGCTGAACCCGGCCATACGCCGGCTGCTGGAGCGGCTTGGTGGCGGCGTGCTGTTTGAAACCCTGGAATACGCTTTCGGCGCGCTGCCCGGCATCGTCGCCGGGCTCCCCACAGGGCGGGAGTTCGCCAGGCGGCCCCTGGCCGTGATCGGGGAAGCCGTGGCGCGGGCCCCTTTCTTTCTGGACGCGGCCGCGCGGCCCAGGGTTTTTATAATTACCGGCGGGCATGGCGGCGGCAAGAGCGAACTTGTGGCGGAGTTGGCGCGGCGGCTGCGGGTTGACGGCGGCAAGCCCGGTGGCATCTGCGCCGCCGGCCTCTGGCAGAACGGACTACGCGCGGGCTTCGACCTGGTGGACCTGGCTACGGAGAAACGCGTTCCGTTATGCCGGCGAGGCGTTACTGGTACCGGTGTTACAGCCGGGGAGTTTGGATTTTATCCGGAAGGTCTGGCCGCGGGGGCAGCGGCTCTTTCCGCCGGAAGCGCGGCGGGAGCCGACGTGGTTTTTGTGGATGAGATAGGTTTCCTGGAGCTGGAAGGCGGCGGCTGGGCGCCGGCGCTCGAGCGGCTGCTGGTCGAACCCGCCCGCCCGCTGGTCCTTGTGGTCCGCGATTACCTGCTGGAGAAAGTCCTCGCGCGCTGGGGGCTGGTTCCGGCGGCGGTCTTACAGGCGGGGAAGACCTCTCCCGAAGCGGCCGTGGAAATTATAAAGGGGTCTTTGAAGCGCGGGTAGAAAGCCCCGCGGTTACCGCGGTGAGGGCGTCCGGGGAGGAGTCCAGACGATAAGGGCTTTTCTTAC
The DNA here is from genome assembly GCA_038204165.1 of Elusimicrobiales bacterium. GTDB lineage: Bacteria > Elusimicrobiota > Elusimicrobia > Elusimicrobiales > UBA9959 > UBA9959. The sequence goes on along the minus strand of JBBRDG010000043.1, from coordinate 1,969 downwards.
CGAGGTGGCCTGCCGGACTTTACCGTTCCGCGCAATTTTCTTCAGAAGGGCTTCCACCCAGGGTCGGTCCATCTTCGCGCCGTTAACTTTTAAGCCTACCTCAAGGTCTCGCAGCGTGTCGGCCGTGGAGGCCTTCTTTGTCCAGCTGTCCGTAATGTATTTTACCCGCGGTTCGCGGCCAAGTTTTTTAAGCACTTTCAGTACAACACCGGCGCCTTCGGGGGCCTGGTACTTAACGCCGTGCTTCGCGTAAACTTTCTCAAGCAGCGCATTGCGGCGGACCCCGGCCCAGCCTATATAGACGCAGAGCCCGGCAGTCTTTTCCATCTTAACGATGTCAGACCGGTCCTTTATGGCCATAGTCATGGAGGCCAGGGCCACGTCGAAGCGGCCGGCCAGGCGCCCGGCGGGCATGGTTTTCCACGAGGAGAGCAGGGCGGAGGCGTTCCTGATGCCGCGGCGGCGCTGTTCGGCCCGGAAGAGCTTAAGCATCTCGGGAGAAGAATCCACGCCCAGCGCGCTCTTCGCTTGTTTGGCCAGGCGCAGGGCGTAAACCCCGGTGCCGCAGCCGATATCCAGCACGCGGAGCCCCTTGAACTCTACGCCCAGCCCCGCCAGCAGCCTCAGGAGCCTGCCGGTCTTGGCGTAAGTTTCCTTTTCGAAAGGCAGCGGGTAGTTCCTGGCGCGGTTGTTCCAGAACAGTTTCTCGTTGGCGGGGGTGGCTTTCATCTGTTTTATTATACTTAAAGCGGAAGTCGCGGCGGAGAGTCGCGGCTGTTGACCAGCTGGCCCCGAGTTGCTATAGTGTAGATATTGGCATATGCCAATAACTATTCTGCGAACCAAGCTTGCGGGAGGAAAAACAAATGAATATCTGCGTCCCCGTGGAGAACAATGAAGGAATGAATTCCAAAGTGTACGGCCACTTCGGTAGCGCGCCGTTCTTTGCCATCTGCGACGTGCAGACCGGCAAAGTAGAGTTCCTCGATAATGGCAATCAGCACCACGAGCACGGCAAGTGCAACCCGCTGGGAGCCATCGCCGGCAAGTCCGTTACGGCCATCCTGGTGGGCGGTATAGGCGCCCGCGCCCTTGAACACCTGAACGCCGGCGGCATAAAAGCCTACCGCGCCCCCGAGGGTCCGCTTTCCGCCGCGCTGGAGCTTTTCAAAAAGAACGAACTTACTGAGCTGCTCCCGGTTGACTGCTGCAAGGGACACAGCTGCCATTAGCTTGAAGAGAGGGTTTGATTCATGAAAGATAAAAAAATGCCGATTGAGGAGGCGCTGACTAAGTACTGCGGGCGCCTTAACGATCCTGACGCCTCGGCGGAAGTTACCGGCGCCTGCGGCGATTCTATGGAATTTTATCTTTCTTTCAAGGAGGGGAAGGTGGAGGACGTGCGTTACTATTCCGACGGCTGCGAGGTTACCAAGGCCTGCGGGGCGGTAGCCGCTTTCTACGCGGACGGACGCACGCTCGAGGAGGCCATGTTTGTTTCCCCGGGCCTTATCCTTAAAACCCTGGGGCAGGTGCCGGAAGACCACCGGCACTGCGCCATCCTGGCCGCGACGACCCTTTATAAAGCCATGGCCGACTACTTGCTGAAAAAATAATCCTGGCCCGCTCCCCTGCGGTCAGGTGAATCCTTTTGTTCCGCGGAGCATCTAACTGGTAGACATAAAAAAAGCCGCGCGCAGCGGCATGAGCTACCAGGAGGACTTGTGGAAAATCTTACAGCGGAGTCTTTTAAGACTAAAGTTTTTAACTTTGAAGCCGGCAAAGAATGGAAGTTCGCCGGCGCGAAGCCCTGCATAGTGGACTTTTACGCTGATTGGTGCGGCCCGTGCAAGATGCTCGCTCCGGTGCTGGCCGAACTGGCGGAGAAATACTCCGGGAAGCTGGACGTTTACAAGGTGAACACCGACGAGCAGGAACAGCTCGCTGCGCTGTTCGGGATACAAAGCAT
>JBBRDG010000042.1:0-21016 GCA_038204165.1 Elusimicrobiales bacterium | reverse complement strand
TCAAATACACTTTGCCGTATTCCAGCAGGAACCAGCCGGCGGCAAACACGTAGGGCCAAGCCTTGAAACCGGCCTTTCTGAGATAATACCCGAAAACCGAGATCAGCACGAACTCGGAGGCCATCAGCAGGCTGAGCAGGATGAGCCCTAGGGCGGAAACGGCCGGCTCCACGCCGCCGGCCCGCATGGTAGGGTAGATCCAGTAGAGCAGTCCGAAGTAGAACAGGAAACCGCAGGCCAGCCCGCCGGCGACCACGGCCCGGAGGGTCTTAGTTTTCAGCAGGTAATAAGAGAGGGGCGCCAGCGCTAACCAGGCCAGCCAGCCCTGATTAAACTTCGGGCAGCTAAGGACCAGCATCAGCGCCGAAAGCGCGGGCAGCAGCCGGAAATAAACCGGGGCGGAAAGTGAGAAAGCCCTTTTTCCGCCCCGGTCAGACATTTTATCCTTGTTACGCGTTCACGCCATGGCACTTTTTATATTTCTTGCCCGAGCCACAGGGGCAGGGGTCGTTGCGCCCGGTCTTGGAGTCCACGAACTTGCTGGCGGGCTTGGGGGCGCCCGCCTGAAGGCGCGGCGGCGCCTCCTGGGGCTCGCCCGGCTGGGGAACCGGCGGCGGCACGGGCCTCGGCGGCAGCTGGATGCGGAAAACGTATTCCACCATCTGGTCGCGCACGCGGGTAAGCATGGTCTCGAACAGCAGGTAGGATTCCTTCTGGTATTCTATCAGCGGGTCCTTCTGGCCGTAGGCGCGCAGGCCCACGCCCTTCTTAAGGTGGTCCAGGTCGAACAGATGGTTCTTCCAGATATGGTCCATGATCTGCAGCAGCAGCAGGCGCTGCAGCTCGCCGAAGTCAACGTTGCGCTCGGCGAAATCTTTAAAGCGCGCCTCGTACGCGGCGTCAATAAGCCTCAGGACCTCCGCCTCGAGCGCCAGGCGGTTCAGGCCGTGCACCTCGTCGGGGGTATAGGTCATCTCGAACCCGGCGGTCTTCTTCAGGAAAATATTCAGCGCCTCCATGTTCCACAGCGTGGAAGCCTGCTCCATAGAACAGTTCACGTCCAGCTGCTCCGTCACGCATTCGTGGATCATTTTTTTTATGCGCTCGCTCACTTCCTTGCCGTCCAGAATAACGTTGCGCAGTTCGTAAATGGCCATGCGCTGCTTGTTCATCACGTTGTCGTAATCGAGCAGCTGTTTGCGGGCGTCGAAGTTCATGCCCTCCACGCGCTTCTGCGCGCCTTCTATCTGGCGGCTGACCAGCGAAGACTCAATCACCTCGCCCTCTTCCATGCCGAGCTTCTCCATAATGGCGGAAATGCGCTCGGAGCCGAACAGCCTCATCAGCTCGTCCTCCAGCGAAACGTAGAAGAGGGAGGAACCGGGGTCGCCCTGGCGCGCGCAGCGGCCGCGCAGCTGGTTGTCGATGCGGCGGCTTTCGTGGCGCTCGGTCCCCATCACGCACAGGCCGCCAATCTGGCTGACGTAGTCGTGCTCGGCCTCTATGGGCGGGTTGCCGCCCAGGATAATATCGGTGCCGCGGCCGGCCATGTTGGTGGCGATGGTAACCTGGCCCTTGCGGCCGGCCTGCGCTATGATCTGCGCTTCCATCTCGTGATACTTGGCGTTCAGCACCTGGTGCGGGATACCCTTGGTGCGGAGCATGGTGGCCAGCTTCTCGGATTTTTCTATGGAGCGGGTGCCCACCAGCATCGGCTGGCCCTTGCGCCAGCGCTCGTCTATCTCCATCACGATAGCGTTGTTCTTCTCGCGCTCGGTGCGGTAGATGCGGTCGGGGGAGTCCTGACGGACCATCGGCCGGTTCGGCGGGATCTCCACCACTTCAAGCTTGTAAATCTCCCAGAATTCGTCGGACTCGGTCATGGCGGTGCCGGTCATGCCGGACAGCTTGTTGTACAGCTTGAAATAGTTCTGGAAGGTAATGGTGGCCAGCGTCTGGTTCTCTTCCTTTATGCGGAGGCTCTCCTTGGCCTCAATGGCCTGGTGCAGGCCGTCGGACCAGCGGCGCCCCGGCATCAGGCGGCCGGTAAACTCGTCCACGATGATAATCTCGCCGTCTTTCACCACATACTCCACGTCCTTGTCGAACAGGTGGTGGGCGCGCAGGCCCTGGTTCAGGTGGTGGGCCCACTCGGACGAAACGTCGTCGTAGATGTTGCCCACGCCCAGGATCTTCTCGGCCTTGTGCACGCCTTCCTCGGTGAGGGTGGCGGTGTGGCCCTTCTCGTCCACAATCGCGTCGAAACCTTTCCCCAGGTCCACGTCCTCGCGCTTGGCTTCTATCTCTTCTTTCTCGGTGATAAAGCGCACGTTCAGAAGCGGGATTACCCGGTTGACGATGTAGTACTTATCGGTGGATTCCTCGGAGGGGCCGGAGATGATCAGCGGGGTGCGGGCCTCATCTATCAGGATCGAGTCCACCTCGTCGATAACGGCGAAATTGCGCTCGCGCATCACGCGCTCATCCTTGCCCATCACCATGTTGTCGCGCAGGTAGTCGAAGCCCACCTCGTTATTGGTGATATAGGTGATGTCGCGGTTGTACATCTCGCGGCGGTCCTCGTTCTTCATGTCGTGCTGCACAAAGCCGACGGTAAGGCCGAGAAATTCGTGCACGGGGCCCATCCACAGACTGTCGCGCTTGGCCAGGTAGTCGTTAACGGTTACCACGTGCACGCCCTTGCCGCTAAGGGCGTTCAGGTAGGCGGGCAGCGTGGAAACCAAAGTTTTACCTTCGCCGGTGCGCATTTCGGCGATCTTGCCGCGGTGCAGGGTAATGCCGCCGATCAACTGAACGTCGTAGTGGCGCATCTTCAGCACGCGCTTGGAGGCTTCGCGCACGCAGGCGAAAGCTTCGGGCAGCAGGTCGTCAAGAAGCTCACCTTTGGCGAGGCGTTCCCTGAACTCGGGGGTCTTGGCCTGGAGCTCGGCGTCGGAAAGTTTTGAAATTGTTTCTTCCAGGGCGTTTATCTGGTCGACCACGGGCTGAACGGTCTTAAGCGCGCGCTCGCTCTTTGAGCCTATAATGGATTCAACGATTTTTTTGAGCATATTACTTATATTAAACTATTTTTAAGCGCCTTTATAAACGAAAATCGCCGCGGGGGGCCGGGCGCAGGGTTAGCGCGCCATTCCGGAATTGATTATAATTAGCTTAGATGAATACCGAAGAGGAGCTCCAGCAGATTATTCCATGCCCCTATTGCGGGGCCGGCAACCTGCTGGACAGCGAGTTCTGCGGTGCCTGCCATAAGAACCTCCACATCCCCGCCGAAGTACGGCTGGAAGCCAGGGCAAATAAACTCTTGGCCGGAGTCCCGGCCGATTCCGGCGCTGCGCCCGCGGAAGCCCGACCAGCAATCCGACTTTGGGCCCGCGCTCTTATCCTGGCGGGGCTTTTTATATTCTACCTGCAGTGGCTGAAAAAAGACAATTTCTTCTCCGCGCTTGATCTCGTCAACCTGGCCTTCCACGAAGCCGGGCACGTTTTCCTGGGCTTTCTCCCGCACTTCATTATGATGCTGGGCGGCACTATTTTTCAGCTGCTCATCCCGACCATCTGCCTGGTGCACCTCAAGCGCCGGGGGGCCAACCTGGGTTGGCAGCTCTGCCTGTTCTGGCTCGGGGAGAGCCTGCTTAACATCAGCATCTACGCCGGTGATGCCATAAGCCAGGCGCTGCCGCTGGTCGGAGGCGGCGTTCACGATTGGACCTACCTGCTGACCGAAACTCATCTTATAGCGCATACCGCCGGCGTGGCCAGGGCAATCTTCCTGGCTGGCTCGGCGGTGATCTTCTGGAGCTTCTACCTGATAGGTACGGACGCCAGGAACGGCGAACCGCTTGAACTCGGCAACAGGGAACTCCAGAGGTGAGGCGCTAAAATTTGTAAATTTAAAACAGCTTCGCTAACGGATAAAGCACGGTGACAAATGGACTCTAAAAAAAGAAAACTGATACTCCACTTCGCGCTGCTCGCGCTTACGGCCATGTCCGCACGGTTTCTGCTGCTGTACGCAATTGGGCCGCAATCGCTACCGGATACAGCTCAATACCTGGAGGTCAGCCGGAATCTGGCCGAGACCGGCACCTTTACAATTCTCGACCCGGCTACCGGCAAACTGGCTCCTTTCGCAATGCGGGTGCCGCTCTTCCATGTTTTCACCGCCGCCATTATAAAGGTGTCCGGACCGGATTGCGGCCGGCTATTCGCCATCTTCAACATCCTGCTGTCCGTGGCGATAGCGCTGCTGACGGCCTTTCTTTTCCGCGCTTTAGCGGGCGCCTTCACGGGTCTGCTGGCCGGTTATTTCATGGCCCTCAACCCCAACGCGGTCTACAACTCTGTCTTGATCCTGCCGGACACGCTGTTCTCCCTGGTCCTGCTGTTAACCGCAGCCGCAGGGTTAAAGGCCCTGCGCAGCCGGGGGGCCGGCTGGTACCTGGGCTGGGGCGTGCTGGCCGGCCTCACCGCGCTGGTAAAGCCCGTCTTTAAATATTACTGGGCCATTCCTCTTCTTATTCTGTCAGGAGAACGGCTGCTGCGGGAGAAGGCGGCGCGGAAAGCCGCGGTCTTCGTGCTGGGCTTCGCGCTGGTGGTAAGCCCTTGGCTGGCCAGGAACTACGCGCAGCTGGCTTTTCCCGGCTTTGAGCTTACTTTCGGGGTAAACACAATTTGGTCCACGATAGACCTGATCAAGACGTCCAGAGAGGCGAAGGTAAAAAAAGATCCCGCACTGGCCGCTGTAAGGGATATAGTGGCGGCCTCAAAAGACCCTATGGCCGCCATGGAGAACGTGAAGGAGAAACTGCAGTTAACGGACGTGGAAGTGAACTCTTATCTGGCAAAGCTCGGGAAGGAAGTGGCCCTCAACAACCCGGCTGAGTTCAGCCGGCGCTACTTTAAGAACGCGGTCAATTTCCTGACCTCGCCTTCCTCCGCGCTGGAACTATATTATAAGGCCTCGTCCCAAGGCGAGAACAACCGCATGCAGATAAAGGAAGCCGCGGCCGCCGGAAGGTGGGGGACGGTGCTGGTGAACCTGGCCGCGCGGGCGGCCGGTCTGGCCGCTTTTTTGATGGCCCTGTACGGTCTGCTCCTGCTGGCCCGCAGGGACAGGCCCGCCGCGTTACTGCTGCTGTCGCTTATAGCGTACTTTACGCTGATCTCTTCGTTCACGGCGGGCTACGACAGGTACCGCCTGCCAATAGACCCTCTGCTGGCGGGCTTGAGCGCGCTAAGTCTGAGCGAATATTTTAAGAGGCTGTTCCGGACCGCTGTGCCGCCGGCTCCCGCGCGGTCAGCACCGCTGTAAAAAAAGAAGCGAACAGCCGCGGCGCCTTTCGGGCGAGGAAGTTGTCTAACCCGAAAAGCGCGCGGTACAGAAAAGACGGCACCGGGAAGACCCGGGAGATCCCGCCCGTAGCCATGTAAGACAAGCTGGAAAAATAATCCACCCTGATCCCGCCGATATCATAATAGTCCGTCAGCCCGGCCAGCCAGTCCCGACGGGGAAATAGCAGCATGTAAGGCACGGCTTGGTTGGACGTAGAGAGCGGGCCTTCTACGGCCGCCAGGCCGGGATGGTCCACGGAAAAATTCACAGGTTCGGGATGCAACAGCTTATAAAGCGGATAAGAAACGGCTGAAAAATATGGCTCGACCAGCACCAGCTCCCCGCCGGGCTTCAGCTTGGCGGTAGCCCCGGCGAGAAATCCCAGCGGGTCTTTGAGATGGTGCAGCACGTTGGTCAGCGTAATAACGTCCACGCTGTGGTCCGGGATGCCGGCGTAAGCGGCTATCTCCTGGCAGTCGAACACGTGGTCCAGGTAGTCCAGCGCGAGCACGTCAGAAGTCTCTACGCCCGGATAAAAGAGCTTCAGCGGGGAGGTCCCGCTGCCTATCTCCAGCACGCGCCGGCCCTCCAGCCCCGCGGAAAAAATCTGCCCGTACAACCGCCGGTACCAGTGCAGCAGGTTGGCGTTGCCCCGCAGCCGCTCCCGGTTGCGGCGGGTGCGCTCCAGGTCGTAGGCGTAAAGGGCTTGTTCTGGTACGGTCATAATTGGCGGCCGCGGCGGAGCTCAGAGGAACTTTATTTTTCTGGCGGCGAAGACCAGCATCACCAGCAGAATGGCCCCGTGGCGCCAGCGCGAGATGTTGGTGTCGCCGTAAACGCGCTCGCGGTAGTTAACAGGCACTTCTATGATCTTAAGGCCCATGCGGGACGCGCCGAAGATCAGGTCGAAATCCCCGAAGGGATCGAATTCCCCGAAAAACGACCTGTTAGCGGCCAGTTTTACGTAATTCTCCCGGGTTAGCACCTTGGTGCCGCAGAGGGTATCTTTGAACCGCTGGCTGAGAACGAAGGAGAAAGCCCCGGCGAAGAACTTGTTGCCCAGGATATTAAAGAAGCGCATAGCTTTCTTCTCCATCGGGTAAACCAGGCGGCTGCCATTAATAAATTCGCCCTTGCCGGTGACGAGCGCTTGGTAGAACTTGGGCAGGTCCTCGGGCGGCACGGTCATGTCGGCGTCCAAAATCATCAGGATCTCTTTGCGCGCCAGGGAAAAACCTTTGCGCACCGCGTCGCCTTTGCCCTTCCCCTCCTGCTGACTGGTCACAATCCCCCGAGCCGCGCCGCGCTCCCGCTGCACGCGCTGAATTACTTCCCAGGTGTTATCGGTGGAGTTGCCCTCCACAAAAATTATCTCGTCGTCCGGCCCCATCTTCGGGATCCGGTCCACGATGCTCTCGATATTACCGGCCTCATTGCGCGCGGGGACCACTACGGAGACGGAGGGCTTCCCCGCGGGTTCAAACACGGGTCTCGCCACCACTATATTCACCATGCAGAAAATCCGGAGGAACGGCAGCGGCGCCAGGTAGCGGTTGACCAATGCGCCCAACAGCGGCACGTAGAACGGTAAAAGGACATGGGCGTCTCGCCTGACAAGCTCAAAATTCTCCAGCGTAAGCAGGTTACGGATATCCTCGTGCGCCAGCCAGTTCAGCTCCGCCCTTTTCTTGCGCAGGCCCAGCCAATAAGCGAGGCGCATCATCGGCCTCCACAGGCTGCTGTAATAGGTGACGATCAGCCTGGTGTCCGGATGGCAGAGTTTGTGGGTACGCGCCAGCACGGCCTGGATGTCGCGCTCATAATGCAGCACGCCGCCTAGCACCAGATAGTCGGGGTGAAAAGCCTTAACCTCTTCCAGCCGGACAACGCGTTCCGCCGAAGTCCCGGCCGGGAGCGGGCGCGAAGTGTCAGTAAAGGCCACGCGGCCGCCGGGCACGGTGGCGGCCAGCAGCGGCGTAGTCGGGTCCAGCTCCACTACCGAGTTGTGGGGGAGAATGAACAGGGACAGGTACTGCCGCAGCAGGCAATAAAAATATTTATGCATAAGTTCCAGGCTCTGCTTACTCCGCCTCGGCCTTGTACCACCGGTAGCTATCGGCCAGCCCGTCCTTGAGCGCGATGGACGGCTTCCAGCCCAGAGCCGCTATTTTAGACACATCCAGCAGTTTACGCGGGGTGCCGTCGGGCTTAATGGCGTCGTATTTTATCTCGCCGTCGAAATTGACGGTATCTTTTATCATAAGCGCCAGCTGACTGAGTTTGAGATCCTCTCCGGTACCGATATTAACCACCTCGCCGATGTCGTGGTAATTGTATTTCTCCATCAGGAAGGCGCAAGCCTCAGCCATATCGTCCACGTGCAGGAACTCCCGGTAAACCTCGCCGCTGCCCCAGAGCAGCACGCAATCCTCGTTTATCCCGAGGGACGCCATAACGGCCTTGATGGAGTCCTCGCTCTTCAGGTCGGTCTTCTGGTCTAGTCCGAAGCCCAGCGGGTACTTCGCCAGGTTCTTAGCCAGCGAGGCATAATCTTTATTCCGCAAGCGTTTCGCCAGGTCAAACTTGCGCAGCATGGCGGGCAGCACATGGGCGGTTTCCAGATTATAATTATCATGCGGGCCGTAAAGATTGGTCGGCATGGCGGAAATATAATTCGTACCGTACTGCTCGTTATAATAGCGGCACAGCTTCAACGCGGCTATCTTGGCCACGGCGTAAGGTTCGTTGGTGGGTTCCAGGGCGCTCTGCAGCAGCGCCTCCTCCTTCATCGGCTGGGGCGCGAGTTTGGGATAGATGCAGGAAGAGCCAAGGTTTAAAAGCTTTTTTACTCCGGTCTTGTACGCGGCGTCTATCACGTTCATCGAAATGGCCAGGTTATCGTAAATGAATTCGGCCTTGTAGGTGCTGTTGGCCAGGATCCCGCCCACCCTGGCGGCGGCGAGGAATACCTGATTTATTTTATTTTCGTTGAAGAATTTCTCCGTATCAGCCTGGCGGCGCAGGTCCAGCTCGGAGGATGTCCTGGTTATCAAGGCCCTGCCTGCGTCGCGGGATAAGCGGCGGAAGAGCGCCGAGCCCACAAGCCCGTTATGCCCCGCTATATACGTCAGTTCTTTTGAAGCCATTAATACGGTTATTATAACAAAATGCGCCGGGTGGGCCGCTGGCGGCGCCTTGCGGGAAAGTACGCCCTCTATTACAACGGGGGGCGCGCCGTTCATCTCCTGCGGCCGCGGTGCTGTGCCTGGTAAGACCTATTTGCGTTCGACCACACCCAAAGAAAAACCACAAAACCGAGTAGGGACACGTCCTCATGGCCCCGCCGGGTGGTACACTTATGTATAATTTAACCGCTGAAGCTACGCGGCACTTATGCCTGAAAACGCGAATACTATTACGCATCTCCTCTACCAGCGCCTGTTTGGCGAGCATCCGGGCCAGGGCGCCAGGGAATTCCTCGGGCACCTGAGCTGGATCGGGGCCAGTTTCGCGCTGGCGAAGGTGATTTCGGCCCTGGTGAACATCTCCGCCGGCAGGCTGCTAGGTCCCGAGGAGTACGGCAAGATAAACGTACTCGTTTCGGCCGGAACCCTCATCTCCCCTTTCATGCTGGCGGGCATCCACTATTCCATAGTAAAATACGGCGCCGTGAAAGAGGACCAACAAGAGGTTTTTGGCACGGCCAGCGCCATCTTCCTAGCGCTGGCTTTTCTCATAAGCGTCGTGCTCGTCCTTTTCAGGTCCCCCCTTGGAACGCTCTTCGGGCTCTCCCCGAACATGCTGCTGCTGGGCCTGCTATACGCCCTGGGCACCAGCGGCTTCTTCCTGGTCTCCGCCATGCAGCAGTCGCTTGGGATTTTCGTCAAGAGGGGCCTTAGCGAGATCGCCTTAAGCCTTATCCTGGCCGCCGTCTTCTTCCTCGGAGCATTTTTTATCGGCAAGGTCTACACGGCAATGGCCGTGGCCTATGCGGCGGCATTCGGACTGGTGTCGGTTTTTTGGTTCCTTAGGATCCGCGGGGCGCTGAAGTTCTCCCTTTTCAGCCGCAAGCGCGCCGGGCCCATGCTCGAATACGGCTCTTATTACTTCGGGGCAGGGGTCGGCTCGTTCCTGGTCCTGAACGTGCAGAGCCTGATCCTGAACCTGTCCCTTTCCCCGAAAGACGTGGGCGTCTACGCAGCCTATTACACCGCTACAATCGGAGTGGCGGGCTACCTGGGTTACGCGGCCAACACCGTGCTGTTCCCCAAAGCCGCCGCCAGCACCAACAGGCGCCGTCTTTGGGACATGGCCGCCCGCAGCTGGAAACGGCTCTTCCCCGTGGCCGCGCTGTTGCTTTTCTGCGCCGAAGCGGCCATCCTGGCGCTGATGGGGCGGCACCAATACGGCATGGACCCGGTCCTTATGACGCTTTTCGCGGTCTGCGGCACGCTTATGCTCATACAGAGTTCTATGGCGCAGATCTTTTTTTCCGAAAGCATAGCGGCCTCGCGCCTGTCGCTGTTCATGTCCCTGGGGGCCGGCCTGATTAATTTCACCGCCTGCCTGGTGCTGATTCCCGTAATGAAAACGGCGGGCATTGCCGTTTCCATGATCCTCACCTACACTTTCCTGCTGGTCTGGCTCTGGAGATCGGCCGACTCCTACCTTGGGAGGTCAGCGGAAAATGCCTAAAGAAAAACTGTCCAGCAAGGAATACTGGGACGCAAATCTGGAAAAAGCGAAACTCCCCAGGGTCAACAGCGCTACCGAATACCACCTGAAAGCCACCATGGATTTTATCGACGGTCCACTGGCCGCCGCAGGCAGGAAGACCTTTCTCGAGGTGGGCTGCGGCTCCTCCGGCTGGCTGCCGTACTTCCGGCGGCGCTACGGCTACGCCGTATCCGGCCTGGACTACTCCGAGGTCGGTTGCAGGCTGGCGGAAGAGAACATGCGGCTGCTCGGCCTGCCCTTTGAAGAAGTGATTTGCGAGGATATCCTTAAGTGGTCCTCCCCGAAAAAATACGGCGTGATCTTTTCTTACGGCGTGATAGAGCATTTCAGCGAACCCGGCAAAGTGCTGGGGATCTGCGCCGGGCACCTGGAAGAAGGCGGCCTTCTGATAACACTGGTCCCCAACCTGCGCGGCCTGCCGGGGCTCCTCTTAAAAACCTTCGCGCCGGAAACCTACAGGATGCACCAGGTCCTGACAGAAGCAGAGCTGAACGCGATGAATTCCCGCGCCGGCCTGGAAAGGGTGAAAAGCGGCTTAGTCGGGATCTTTTCGCTGGCGGTACACCCCTGGACCAGCAGCGGACTCTCGCGGTTCAGGGAGGGCACGCTCCGACGGAGGATCCTCCTCGGGCTCATCAACCGCGCCGACAAACTATTTTCATTCTTCTTAGGTTTTCTCCCGGGCCCCACCTCATCCCTGTTCTCCCCCTACATAATCTCCGTAGCCAGGAAACCCGTTACCGGACGGAATTAAACCTTTCTCCCCTTACGTCTAATTTGATTAAATCAGTTAGATGAATGCCCTGTTAAAGTCGGTCTTATCGACAGCCGCCGCGAAGAAACTCTTCTTTTGGCCGCTCCGCAAACTGGGCCGTCCTCTCTACCTTACCGTCTGCGTGCACACCGAAAGGATCCAGGACGCCGCCGTTTTCTCCGGGATGCGGGAACTGGGGCTGGCGCTCCCGTTCAGGCCCGCCGCCTGCGTGATGACCCCCGCCAACCCGTACGTCAAAGCAGACATGGAACGCCGGGGCGTAAGCGGCGAAGAATTCCTGAGCCGGCTGAAAACCCTATCCGACAGCTTCGAGATAGGCTACCATGGGCACTACTGCAGGCCGGGCGGAGCACCGGCGCCCGGCGCCAGCACCGAAATAGAGCGCGCCGGCTTCAAGCTTACCCTCGACGACCCGGAAGCGCTGGCCGCCCAGTTCCGTTCGGAATGCGACTACCTGCGTTCCAACCTCTATCCCCCCGAAATTTATTCGGCCGGCTGGTGGTTCATGAACGCCCGACTGGCGGAACTGCTGGGGGAGAATGGTTTCACGGCCGACTGCTCCCTCCGGCGAGCGCGCCCCGACACCTTCGGAACGGAATACCTGGCAGGTAGCGGGATGTCGGAGAACGGCAAGCCGTTCATCCTGCCCGGCAGCGGCGACGTAACGGAGCTGCCCAGCCTTTTCTACCTGCACATGAACTGGTGGACGGTGCTCCGCGAACTTTTCCCGCTGCTGAAGCGGGCAGGCGGTCCGCTCTTCGCCGTACTGCCTACCCACGACTACAACCTTGTAACGGACCTGGAGAAGGTCCTGGAAAACGTTCGCCTGCTGGCCGGCGTCCCGAACGTGCAATTCGTGAGCCTTTCTAAAATGCAGGAACTTGCGCGCGAGCAAATTAAAAAATGAAAATATATCTTGTCTATCCGTATCTTAACAACCCGTATTTCTTCCCCCCGCTGGGCATAGTTTACCTGGCCTCCTACCTTAAAAAGCAGGGGATCGAAACCGAATTGATAGACCTGGTCTTTTCCTCTTCCTACGACGACTTCACCGACAGGATCAAACAAGACCCGCCGGACATAGTGGGCATCTCCACGCTGACCCTGACCATAAGCAACGCGTTGGAGCTGGCCAGGATAACGAAGAAACTCTACCCCAACTGCCTGGTGGTGCTGGGCGGTCCGCACGCAACGGTGATGTCGGAACAGTCCTTGGCCAACCCCGAGGTGGACCTGGTGGTGATCGGCGAAGGCGAGGAAACCTTCACTGAACTGGTGCGGGCTATAGAGCAGAAAAAGGACCTCGCTGAAGTAAAAGGGATAGGTTTCAAAAAAGACGGACGCCCGGTTTTTACGGGAAAACGGCCGTTCATGGAGGACCTGGACAAACTCCCCATCCCCGACAGGTCCCTTCTGCCGACCTTCCGTAAATATCTCAAGACTCAGACCAGCTTTCCTTTTTTTATGCCCTCAGGCATAATGATCGTCAGCCGCGGCTGCCCGTTCAAGTGCACCTTCTGCCAGCCCATGCTCTCGTGCCTCTACGGCGATAAAGTGCGCCTTAAATCCCCGGCCAACATAATTAAGGAGATTGAGTACCTTATCGAGACCTACCAGGTTAAAAGCATCTATTTTACCGACGACACCTTCTGGGCCAACCCAAAATGGGCCACCGAATTGTGCGGGTTGATCACGGAGCGCGGCCTGGATAAAAAAGTTTATTTCCTGGCGCAGACAAACCTTACCACGCTGGACGAGAGCCGCATGCAGGTAATGAGGAACGCGGGCTTCATATACCTCGGATTCGGGGTGGAAAGCGGCAACCCTCACATCCTGAACAAGGTACTGGGCAAGAATCATTCCCCGGAGAAAGCACGGCAGGTCTTCGCGCTTTGCCGGAAGTACGGAATAGTCTCCTCGGCGAATTTTATTATTGGAAACCCGGGCGAGACGCCCGAAACGCTACAGGATTCCATAGACCTCATGGCCGACCTGAACCCGGACATGAAAGACGTGCACTATATGACGCCCACGCCCGGCTCCGCGCTGTACGATTACTGTAAAAAAGAGGGAATCCTTAAGTACTCAAAATGGACCGACCCGAACCGCTACACTCCGGACCTGCTGGAACTGCCCGGACTGAAGGAAGGCGATCTGGAGAAAGCCTACGCGGACCTTAACAAAACCTACCTCAAGGGGAAATCCCTCTTCTCCGCCCACCCGCTATGGCGAAAGTATATTCTTAATGTGGCGTTAGTCACCAGGAACCCGCGGGCTGTTATGCGGGTCTTCGTGATCCAGTACATGATGATGAACAGCCTTTTCTGGCACAAGTTCTGGAGTAAAGTGTTGGCGCTCAGGAACTCGCTTACGGGGAAACGCCCACCCGCCCTGGATTAAGGACAGCCTCGCAAAGTTTACAAGGCCGCGATCATGAAAAAGAAAATACTTTTTGTAACCTACTCTATCCACGGCGGCGGCTCGGAAAAAAGACTCCAGTCCATTCTGCGCGGTCTGAACCGGGAAAAGTTTGAGCCGCATCTCTGCGTCCTCAGCCCCTCCGGAAGAGAGGCGGACGTTATTCCGCCAGACGTCCGGCTTCACAGACTGCCGGCCCCTATGCGACCGGCTTCCCTATTCCTGACCTGGCACCTTTTCAAACTTCTCAAAGAGCTGCGGCCGGATAAGATCTTCTCGGTGCTGTGGAGCGTGAACACTATCGCGGCAGCCGCGGCGCGGCTGGCGGGGATCCCGGCAATACTTAACGAAGCGACTACCCCGTCCGAAAGCGTAAAGCGCTACTCTTTCCCCGCGCTGCGTAAGCGCCTCATTTCTTTCTTCTACCGCGGAGCCGCAGACATTATAACGGTCTCTGATTATGCCGCGGCGGATCTGGTAAAAAACTTCGCGGTCCCAGCCGCAGCAATAACCACCGTCCATAACGGCATAATGGCCGCTGAAACAGAAAAAGCTTCGCTTGAATACAACCCTGGGACAACCGGGCATATTCTGGCCTGCGGCGGCCTGAACTGGTGGAAGAATTACAGCCTGCTGATCAAAGCCCTCGCCGGAGAGAGCGGCAGAGAACTGGTAATACTCGGCACGGGCCCGCTGGAAGGCCGATTGCGCGATGAAGCGGCAAAGGCCGGGGTAAAACTCAGCCTTCCCGGCCACAAGGAGAACCCTTATCCGTATTTCAGGCAAGCGGCGGTCTTTGTACTGACCTCACGTTACGAGGGCTTCCCCAACGTACTGCTAGAAGCCATGGCCTGCGGCACGCCGGTAATATCGGTGGACTGCCCCGGAGGCATAAGGGAAATAATTGAAGACGGGAAAACGGGACTCATTGTTCCGCAGGAAAATCCGGCCGCGCTGCGGCAGGCGATCACCCGGCTGCTGGACGACCCGACCTTAGCAAAACGCCTCGCGGAGCAAGCCCGTGTAAAGCTTGCCACGGAATTTACGTTTAAAAAAATGCTGACCGCTTATGAGCGGATCCTCGGCGAAGAGGCCTAAGGCTTAGGCGGCCTGGAGCCTGTCACCGCTACCAAAGCCCCCAATCTTTTCGGGGTAAGCCCGGCCTCCCGAAACCAGGCTTCAACTTCTACAAAGGTATGCTTGTACTGGTATTTAGGAGAATACCAGTCAAAAGTGTTCAACACCCGCTCTTCGGCGCAAGGATGGACGGAAGTGGGAAGGACCATTTCCACCAGGTCTCCGAACTTACCGAGCTTTTTCACATAATATAGCGGGATAGCCAGATGGCAAAGCCACCAGAGCAGCCTTACAGGCATACGGCTGGTAAAGATTCTGTAAAAATCAGTAAAGGCGTTTCGGATCTTCGCATACCTGGATTCGTTAGAATATACCCAGATCGAGATATCCCCGCCGTTTCCGAGCAGCGGCGCCACTCGTCTGAAAGCTTCGCCTGTATCCGGAGTGTGATGCAGCACGCCCAGGCTATAGATAAAATCGAAAGAGCCGGGCTTAAAAGGCAGATTAAAAATATCAGCCTGAACCACATTGACATTCGGACGCCCTTTCATGTTCTCGACAGCGGTCTCAACAGAGAAAGAAAGATCCACTCCGACAATTTCCCCGCCTTCGGCGCCAGCTATTTCCATGAATCTGCCTGTCCCACAACCCACGTCCAGCATGGTCCGGCCCTTCAACTCGACAGGAGTAAACCCGGTTTTAAGCACAAACTCTTTCAAAGAGTCCTCCGCACGGTTGTGGCTATCCAGCTGCGTCTTTTTATAAAAAAGCCATTGAAAACTGAAGTTGCCTACATACTTGTCGGTTTCCACGAAGCGGGGAATAAAATTATGTATTTTGTAGTTTTTAGAACAAGAGGAACAGCGCAGCACCCCTTCCTTGATTTCACCCCCGGAAGACTCGACCGCCTCCACGACCAGATCGGATTTACAGGACGGGCAGCAGAGAATGCGCAGAAGTTTTTCTTTCATTGTGATATTTTACACTATTCCCGAAACAGTAGTTTGCTGCCCTGGCCGGCCTGGCGGGTCTGCCGGAGCGCCTCATAAAGCGCCACCCCGGCGGAAGTAGAAAGGTTAAGCGAACGCACCCGGTCCGACCACATGGGGATGCGGTAGAGCCGGTCCGCGTATTTTTCGTACACGCTGTCGGGAAAGCCGGCGGTTTCCGCGCCGAAGATCAGGCAGGAGTCGGGGCGGTAAGGCGCCTCCCAGTAGCTCTTGCCGCCGCGCGTGGAGAAGAAGATCAGCGACGGGTCCGCCGGCAGCGTGGCCAGGAAAGAATCCAGGTCCGGGTGCACGGTATACTTCAGAAACTGCCAGTAATCCAACCCCGAGCGGCGGATCTCTTTGTCGCTCAGGTTAAACCCCATTTTGCCCACAAAAGCCAACTCTGTGCCGGTGGCCACGCAGGAGCGCCCTATGTTTCCGGCGTTCCAGGGGATATCCGGATTTATCAGGACTATTTTCATACTTTAAAATCGTCGGCGTACTGCCGGTGCCACAGTTCCAGCATAAGCAGCGCCCACAGCTTGTAGCCGTGGTCACGGCGGCCGTTCTGGTGCTCGTCCCACAGGCGGTACAGCGCCTCGGGCTTGAAATAGCCGCGGCCCAGCGCCTTCTGGGAAAGGCAGGCGCCGGCCCAGTAATCCTTAAGCTCGCCGCGGAACCAGATCCCGAGCGGGATTCCGAAGCCCATCTTACCGCGGCTGTAAATATCGGGGGGCAACATGTCCTTAAAAGCCTCTTTAAGGATCCACTTGGTTCCCTTGAGCCCCTTCAGTTTGAGGTTTCCCGGCAGGCTGAACGCAAATTCCAGCACCTTGTGGTCCAGGAACGGGGAGCGCGTCTCCAGCGAGTTGGCCATTGAGGCTATGTCCATCTTGGCCATCAGGCATTCGGGCAGGTACGAGTGGATATCCACATAGCTCATCCTGTTCATCAGGTCTTCGTCGGGGTTTAGCGCGAAGAATTTGGATAGGTAACGTTCCCCGAAATCCTTGTCGCTTCCCAGCAGGTTCGCGAACTTGTCGCTGTAGATCCCGCCGGTTTCCCCGGGCCCGAAGAAGGACACGGTGGAAAGGTAGCGCCGCTCCACCGTTTCCATCACCGAGAACTTCAGGAATTTTTCCAGCCGCCAGAAAATATTGAACGGAGCGGTCTTGGGGAAAGCGCCCACGGCCTTCAGCGCGGCCGCCTTGGACCAGCCCGGGGCCGCGGCTATCAGCCGCTCCGCCTTCATGCCCACGTAGCGCAAGTAACCGCCGAAAGCCTCGTCACCGCCGTCGCCGTTCAGCGCCACAGTCACGCTCCGGCGCGTTTCGCGCGAGACGAAATAAGAAGGGAGGGCGCTCGAGTCCGCGTACGGCTCGCCGTAATGCCAAGCCAGTTTCTCCAGCACATCCGTCATATGGGCTTCCACCATGAACTCGGTATGCTCGGTGCCGTACATCTTGGCCACCTGCCTGGCGTAGCCCAGCTCGGAGAATTTTTCTTCTTTAAAACCTATCGCAAAGGTCTTTACCGGCTTGGAGGAATGCTTCGCCATCAGCGCGGTTATCACGGAGGAATCAATACCGCCCGACAGGAAGGCGCCCAGCGGCACTTCAGACATCAGCCTGATCTTTACCGCCTCAGAAAGTTCCGCCCGCAGGCGCTCCTTCAATTCCTCTACAGGGACATGATCCAGCTTTGCCGCGCCCACCGGCAGGTCCCAATACTTGTGCGTCCGCACCTTGCCGTCCTCGAAGACCAGCACCGAAGCCGGCTCCAGCTTACTGATGCCCTTAAAGATGCTGATCGGGCTGGGGATATACTGTAGCGTCAGGTAAGCGTCGATAGCGGCGGGATTGATCTCGCGCTTCAGGTCCTTGATCGTGAGCAGGGAGCGCAGCTCGGAGGCGAACGCAAAGCAGGAAGGGGTCACCGCGTAGAGCAGCGGCTTTTTTCCGATCCGGTCGCGCGCTATCACAAGCTTCTTCTTCCTGTCGTCCCAGATCGCCACGGCGAACATCCCGCGCAATTCCTTGGGGAAATCCTCGCCCTTCTCCTCGTAAAGATGCAGGATCACCTCGGTGTCGCTCTTGGTTTTGAACACGTGCCCGCGGGCCAGCAGGCCTTCGCGCAGTTCCAGATAATTGTAGATTTCGCCGTTAAAAACTATCCAGACGGTGCCGTCCTCGTTGGCGATGGGCTGGTGCCCGGTGGAGACGTCTATGATGGACAGCCGGCGCATGGCCAGGCCCACGTTCTTATGCTCGTAATAACCCTCATCGTCAGGGCCGCGGTGGACGAGCAAGTCGTTCATGGCCTTCAGCGCGGCGCGCTCCACCGGCAGACCGGAACCGTAATTATATATCCCGCATATTCCGCACATATTCAGTTCTCCCCGTATAGCTTCAGCAACTCGTCGGCCACGCGCGCCATGGAATATTTTTCCACGGCGGTCTTGCGCGCCTGCTCGCCCATCTTCACGGCGAGCGAGCGGTCGGTAATGTAGGCGCGCAGGCACTCCTTAATCTCCTGGCGGTTGCGGGGGTCGAACAGGCGGCCGCTCACGCCCTGCTCTACGGCCTCGCCGGCGCTGCCGGTAAGGCTGGCCATTACGGCCACACCGCAGGCCATGGCCTCCAGCATAGAATTGGAAAGCCCTCCGGAAGACGAGGGCAGGATAAAAACGTCCGCCGCGCGGTAATAGGGCAGCAGGTCGTCCTTCGGCCCGGCCAGCGTCACGCTGCCGGCCAGCCCCAGGCCTACCACGTCCCGGCGCAGCGCGGCTTCTTCGGACCCGCCGCCCACTACCAGCAGCCGCGCCCTTGGCGGCACGGCTTCCTGGTTAAAGAGCTCGGCCCAGGCTTCGATAAAGTCGCGCACACGCGTTCCCGCCGCAAGCCTGCCCACGCACAGGAAGACCTGGGAATTATCCAGGCCGAGGGCTGTCTTGGCGTTGATTTTCTCATTGTAAAGGGGCGGGGTATGACGACCGGTGTCCACGCCGTTACGCAAACAATGAATACCCAGACCGGCGAAAACCGGGTCGGCCTTCAGCTTGGCGGCGTCTTCGCCGTTAAGTACCAGCAGTTCAGCTCCGGCTCCGCGCAGCAGAGCAAGTTTCAGGCTGCCGAGGAGGCCGGAGTGCAAATACGAGACCTCATCCGTGCCCGCTATCTTCACCAGCGTCTTCCTGCCGGTGACCCTGGCCGCCAGCGCGGCCGCCGCCGAGGAGGACAGGCGCGTAAGCACAGCCTGGTACTCCGCGCCGTGGGAAAGCAGCCAAAAGAAAATTTTTAAATTAAAAACAGCGGGCCCGGCACTGTAAAATCGTTTTATAAATACGCCGTCCAGCGTCGCTTCCGCCGGCAGCCCTTCCGACCGCCCGGTCAGCACGGTCACTTTTACGCCGCGCCGGGCCAGGGCCCGCGCGAGCTCCAGCGCCTGTTTTTCCGCCCCGCCTATAGCCGGGTAAAAAGCGCGGCTCAGCATGACCACGGAATTTATTTTCACGCGGCTTCCTTCGGCGAGGAAAATTCTTTCCAGACCTTCCCTAGCGAATGCCCCATCTGGTAAACGAACACGAGGCCCAGCAGCGTTACGAAGATATAGGCCAGCACATGGGCGTAGGAGGCGTAGGCGAAGCCCACGTCCCTGGGAATGCCCCAGGTAACCAGCACCTTGGTAAGCGTGAATTCAAAGTTGCCGAAATAGCCAGGCATGCCCGGCACCGAGGCCGCCACCGCGCCGGTAAAGACCAGCGCCATGGACCGGTAAATATTAAGCACATCCCCTAGCCCGAAGGCCAGGCCCATCCAGTAGTAGTTCAGCGCGTCCATCATCCACTGCCCGGCGGCGTACAGGAAGATCAGCGCGCCGCTCTTAAAAGAATGGAACCCCTTTACGCCCATGGCCACCCGCTCGAACAGGAGCCTTAAGCGCGGGAAGCGGGCGAAAAATCCGGAGAACCAATGGTGGGAGATCAGTTCGTCGGAGAAGATCAGCGCGGCCATAGCGGCCGCTACGCCGGCGAATAGCGTCCACATCAGGCTGTCGTAATTAAGGAAGCCGCCCGTTATGCCGCCCAGCCACGCGGCCAAGGCGAACATCGCGAACAGCACCAGCACGTCCAGCGCGCGCTCAACCAGGATAGTGGCGAAAACGGTGAGCAGCGGAATCGCGAACAGCCCGGCGCCGAACGTGGCACGCGCCAGCTCGCCCAGGCGCATCGGCAGCAGATTGTTCAGCGCGAGCCCGGCTGCCTGCAGCTTGAAGGCGTCCAGCAGGCGCACCGGCTTAGAGGGGTTCAGCAGCAGCCGCCAGCGCGCCGCGCGGAATACCAGCTCGGCCAGTGTAGTGAGCAGGAACGGGATTATGAAGACCGCCCGGACCTTCGAGTAGATGGTCAGCAGGTTCCCGAAGTCTATACTGCGAAAAGCGAAATAAAGCAGCACAGCGCCAACCAGGAAGCCCGCTATAATAGATATTTTCGCTTTCATATGTTCCGTGGACCGCGCCCACTCCTATGCCGCGTCGATGCGCTTCAGGAAAGCTTCCCCTCCCGCCGGCCTGCCGGGGAACCTGGCCACCCGGCCAGCCTCAGCGCAGTTGCCGTGGTTATGATATCTTTATTATAGCAATGTGGAACTGTGTCAGAAAGGCCGCGAAAAAGAGCCAATTACAGTTTCGCGGACATAATATGCGGAATTATCACAATTCTTTCTAAAGCCGTGACTTTAATTCGGTCAGGAAGGCACTTGTTCAACCGCGCGGCGACAATTGCCACCCTCAAGTATTGTAATATTGCTTTTAGAATCGGTTCCAAGAAATCGGGTGCGGTTTAAAAGTATTTCAGCCGCGGCAATTATTTATGCTTTCCATAAGCAAGGCTTCCGTTGCATTCAAAGTACTCCGCGCGGTGTTTCCCGCGCTGGTGGCCGGCGGTCTCTGCCTTCATAATTACCCGCTTTTATCCAGAACCGGCGTTGCGGATATAAGCCTTACGCGGATGAACTACGGGAGTTCTCTTTTGGCCGGCGTGGTCAACAATGACATCGCGCTGATGATGCCGCTTTTTGAAACCACCTTATCCGCTGCCCTTAATTTTATTATAAGTTACCCGTTATTCCTGATAATTCTCCGTCTGGCCTGCTACCTGCTTGTTTTCAACTCCGGGTATATCCTGCGCGGGTACTGGGCGGGGATAGTTTCACTTCTGGGAGCAGGCGTGCTGGAAACGGCGGGAGTTCTGCGGTATGACGACGAACAGTTGTTTTACAGTTTTTTTCTTTTACTCGTCTTGTCTCTGCTTTTTTTAAAACGCAGGGACAACTCTTTAAAGAACAGCGTTTTATGCGGATTGGCGATCGGCGCTTCGCTGCTTGTACGTACGCCGCTGCTGCTGTTCCCGCCTATCCTTGTAATATTAGACTGGCTTGCGGCCAGGGAGAGCTCAAAAGCTTTTTTTCGGCGATCGCTTGCCCTGCTTGCGACTTCTTATATTCTGCTTATTCCCTGGGGTTATGTAAATTACTTCATTTCCGGCAAATTTGCAATTACAGATAACCGCAGGGCGTCCTGCAACCTGATAACCGCCGCCAAAGGCAGCGTTTACACCATGGAGGGAGACTGCCGCGAACTTGCCGGCCTTAAGGAGGGGGAGGG
>JBBRDG010000041.1:0-21034 GCA_038204165.1 Elusimicrobiales bacterium | reverse complement strand
GGGGGATGGTTTCGCGAACCCGTTGCGGAAGGGGGCCCCGCCATAATTTCCCAAGGCGGGGGGAACCGACGCAAGGGTTCCCTGCAGTCCGGGTTCGCGGGGCCATACCCCGGCCAGGCCCCCGACTTGGCTTCTCGCGGCCTTCACCCAACGCCATGATATACGTCGGGCGTTAATTTTTATAGACTAGGGGTAGATTAGGGGAACTCAGGAGATTATTTAATGAAAACATTAATGATGCTGGCGGCGCTGATGATTGGGACCGGGACGGCGAGGGCCGGGCTGACGGCGGGGGAAATGGCGCCGCAGTTCAAGATAGATAAGGTGCTCAACGCGCCGGTATCAAAGATAGACAGCCTCGAGAGTTTAAAGGGCAAGGTCGTCTTCCTGGACTTCTGGGCCACCTGATGCCCGCCCTGCGTGGCCAGCCTGCCGCACATGAACAAGCTCGTCAAAGCCGTAAATGGCAAGCCCATAGTAATCATCGCCGTAACCGATGAGCCTACCAAAACCATAACCGAGTTCCTCAAAACCCACCCGATCGAAGCCTGGATAGGCATAGACCTGGAGAAATACGCCGTTAAAGCCTACAAGGCCAACAGCCGTCCCGAAGGCTACCTCATAGGCAAGGACGGCAAACTGCTGGCCCAGATCTCCCCGGGATTCCTGCAGGAGAAAGACCTCCTCGACGCCGCCGAAGGCAAGTTCAAACCCAAACCCATAGAACAGAACGAGCCCGCCGCCCAGTCCACCGCCGACGTAAAAACCTACCTGGAAATGCGCATAACCTCACCCGACGGCAAGTTCAGGATGTCCTCGGGCGGGGGAAAGTTCGAAACCCGGTCCATCCCCTTAACCAACACCATAGCGCGCCTCTGGGACGTAGAAGACGAACAGGTGCTCATAGACAGCCCCACGGTCTCCGCGCTCAACGTCTACCTTAAGACCTCGCCTGAGAACTACGACCAGGCCACGGAGCTCCTCAAATCCGCCCTCCAGTCCTCTTTAGGCATAAAGGTCACGCCGGAACAGAGCCTGACCGAAGTTTACCTGCTAAACCTTTCCACCGCCACAGGTCCGCGCCCCAAGCCCGCGGCACCGGACGCGCGTCTCGGCCTTACCTCTTACGGCGGAGGCACCCTGGTGGGAACCGCCGAAATGGAGAAAATAGCGCGCGTGCTCTGGATGAACACGGATAAACCCGTACTCAACAACACCGGGCTTAAAGGCGGCTACGAGTTCGACATGCAGTGGAAGTACAAGGACCAGGCCGAACTGGAGAAACTGCTGGCCGACCAGGGCCTGCTACTGATTCCCGCCCGTAGGACCGTGGACTTCCTGCGCGTCACCCCGGCTAAACCCTAGCTGCATACAGCAGACTTCATAAGAAGCCGGCCCGGAGCCGGCTTACTTATTACTGCGCCCGTCCTCCGGCTTCGTTGTTACGGCGGGGGTAAATCTTTTATAATTATGGGATGAGCACTAATTTTATAACAACCTGGTTCGACTCCAGCCTTATCCTGGGGAACACCCCCGAGGCCTACGGTTACGCCCTACTGGCTTTCGGCGTGGCCCTGGCGCTGCTTTACCTCGTAAAAAATATTGGGATAAACCGTCTTAAAGCCCTGGCTGAAACTACCGAAACCGACCTGGACGACATGGCCGTGGGCCTGATAGAAAAATTTCGCTGGTTTGAATACCAGCTTGGCGCCTTCTACGTGGCCACCCGCTACCTGCAGCGCGGCCCCAGCTTCGACAAGAACCTCAAGATCATCATCCTGGTGGTCTTTACCTACCGCGCCATTACCATAGCGCACGACCTGCTTTCCTACTGGCTTAACAAGATAGCCTCCCAGCGCCACCTCTCTGAAGCCGCCAAAGCCTCGGTAGTCAACAGCACCCAGGTCATAATGCGGGCCGTCGTCTGGGTAGCCGCCATCCTGTTCGTGCTGGCCAATATGGGAGTCAACATCTCGGCCGTGCTCGCCGGCCTGGGCATAGGCGGCGTGGCCGTAGCTCTGGCCGCCCAGGCCATCCTGGGCGACCTCTTCAATTTCTTTGTGATCCTGCTGGATAAACCCTTCAACGTAGGCGATTTCGTGGTAGCCGGAGACACCGCTGGCACGATAGAACACATAGGCCTTAAGTCTATCAGGATCCGCAGCCTTTCCGGCGAAATTATAATAGTCTCAAACACCAAGCTGCTGGGTATGGAACTTAAGAACTACAAACAAATGCAGCGCCGCCGCGTAGCTTTCAAAACCACCGTGGTCTACCAGACCCCGGCAGAAAAGTTAAAACTTATCCCGGGGATGATAAAAGAAATAATTTCCGGCCTGGAAAAGACCACCTTCGACCGCGCGAATCTCCGCAGCCTGGGCGACTTCTCCATAGACTTCGAGACTGTCTATTACGTGGGATCGTCCGACTATAACTTCTATATGAACACGCACGAGCAAGTGCTTCAGGGGATTATAGAGAAATTTGGAAAAGAGGGCATAGGATTCCCCTATCCCACGCAGACAGTTTTCATAAACAAATAAGGAGAAAACAAATGAAAAAGACCATATTGATAGCCGCTGCCATAGCGCTCTGCGCCAGCGGGCTTTACGCGGCTGAGAAGCCCGTGGCCGTGGTTAACGGCCAGAAGATAACCAGGGAAGAGCTCACAAAGAAACTCTGGTGGCAACACGGCGCCCAGGGCCTCTCCGAAGCCATTGACGAGAAGCTGCTGCTGGAGGAAGCCGCGCGCCTCGGCATAAAGGCAGACGAAAAGGAAATCACAGCCAGGTTCGCTGCCCTCTCCGCCGGCTACGAGGACAAGACCCAGTTTGAGAAAAACCTGGCCTCCGTAGGCTGGACGCCCCAGGAACTGCGCAACCTGCTCCGCCACCAGATACTGATCCGCGCCACCATTATGGTTGACGCCAGAATCCAGGTGACCGACGAGGACGCTAAAGCCTTCTTCGACAAGAATAAGGAAAAACTGGGCGCCCCAGAGTCCGTCAAGCTCAGCCAGATCTTCGTAAACACCAAGGCCGAAGCCGACGACGCCTACCTGGCCCTTTCCGCCGGCGCGGATTTCGCCAAACTCTCCGCCCTCAAGTCCACCGACGCCAACCTGAAGAAGAACAACGGCGGCCTGGGCTATATTTCCCGCGGCATGCTGCTGCCGGAGATAGAGAAGGAATTGTTCGCGATGAAGCCTGGTCAGTACACCAAGGCAATCAACACCGGCAACGGCTACAGCATCTTCCGCGTGGAAGAGATCAAGCCGGGACAGGAAGCCTCCTTCGACAAAGTAAAAGAGGATATTAAAGCCAGCCTGATGAACCAGGCTATAACCCAGAAGCTGCCGGAACTGGCCGCTCAGCTGCGCCAGAACGCCAAGATAGACGTTCTCAAATAAACCCGCCTCCGGCAGCAACAAATAAGAAAGGCGTCCTTTTCAGGACGCCTTTCTTATTGTATCACCCGCTTTGCTTTAGTGGGCGGCTTCTTCGCCGGCGTCTTTATTCTTGCCGAGCAAACCGTGCAGCAGGAAGTACGCCGCCATGCAGGCCAGGATGATCTGGGAAGCGTATAAGTAATGCCCGCTGGAGAAGGAGTACAGGTCGTCAAAGCGCCCGTACAGCAGCGAGAAGCGGGCCATTACGGTATTGCCGAAGGCCGCGCCAAAGTACACCATCAGGAAGTAGATCCCGACGTTGGAGATCTTCTTAACAGAGCCTTTGTGCTCGACCGAGAAGAAGAAGTAGAACAGCACGCAGACCACGCCCACGGCTACCAGTAGCGAATTGAAGATAGCGAAGCCGCTCATGGTGCGCAGCCCGGCGAACGGGCTGATAGTACCGCCGATCTGGTTGAGGAAGTCGGTGGAAAGGCTGGCCGGAATGGCCAGGCCCGAACCGTAACCCATAAGAAAGGTGAACCCGTAACGGGACATCCAGGAGATCTTCGGGACGAACTGCGTCACCAGCGAGATGCCCAGAATCGACGGGATCAGCACCATCCAGTCATGCGCCATCAGCGGCGTCCAGACCTTGGGGACCAGAATGTTGTAAGTATACACCTGGAACCACCAGCCCATGCCTGCGCCCAGGTACAGGTGCTCGACCACCTTGAAGAACGGGTTGTCCTTATAAAGGAAGCTGAACAAGAATATCGTTAGACCCGCCGAAACCCACCCGCCTATAATCATCCATGTTTCTGACATAATCACCTCTTGAAATCTAGCTTAAAGATACCGAATAACGAGCAGTATGATATTGGAAGTCAATATCAGGAGCAGCACCAGCAGGTGGGCGAGGTTCAGGGCGTCTATGCCCGAAGTGCCTTTGCCCGGAGTCTTGATAAGGGACTCGTACTCCGCGGCGCCCTTCATACCGCCCAGCATGCCCTTCAACTGGCCGGTCTGCAGGTAGGGGCCGTAGCCGGGCTGGCTGATAGCGGTCACGCCGCCTATCACGGGCATCTTGTACTTGTCGCCCACGTAGGCCACCCAGAAGTCCAGCATGGAGGTGCCGGTGATATTAACGATCAGCGACATATCCTTGTAGGTCTTGATGCCCTTCATCACGGGCAGGGTCCTGGCGTCTTTCCCGTCCTGGTCCTTGTCGTAGATGCCGTACAGGTCGGAAGACATCTGGGTCATCACGGCCACGGCGTTAGCCATATAGGGGAAGATCACATAGTCCGTGCCGTTTACCTTATTGTATTCCTTGGGCATCTTCTCGAAGATCTGCCCGATAAGGCCGGTGGCGCCGGCGATGTAGGTCACCACGCCCACGCGCAGGTTCTTGCTGAAAGCGTGGCGCAACATGGCCACAGCCTGGGGATTCAGCTCCGGGCGGGTGGAAGGGTCGTAGTCCAGGGAGAACAGCACGAACGAGCCCGCGGGCAGCTTGTCCAGGTAGTTGAACGCGTTCTGCGTGTCCTTGGAGATGGTCTTGTTGGGCAGGCCTATAGGCTTTATGATAGGGATAAAAAGAACAATTGCCAGAAGCAGGAAGATCCAGCGCCTGTCTATCTTAAAGAATTTTTGAAGTTTTTCCTTTAGCATGTCTTAGTCCTTGCCCATGTATTGTCTTTCGATGCCGAAAATTATCTTAAACGAAGTCACCACCGCGCCGATCGCGATGCCGATCATGATGCCGCGCTTGCCGGCCACCGCGGGGTAGCTCATTATCCACTCGATAACGTCGGAAATTCCGGTCCTGGTCCAGCCCATCACAGAATCCCAGATCATCTGGCCGAGCGGCACTTTGCCGAGGATCAGGATGAAGGCGCAGACGAACAGCACCAGGGCCTGAGCCGACTTGATCCTGAACGAGCGATAAGCGGTGGACACGATGTAGAACGCGAGGATCGCGAACATGGTGGCGCTCAGCGGGTTATAGATGAAGCTGAACGACCAGCCCAGCGCGGTCTTACCTGCCTCGTCCATCATCTTGCCGTGGCAGAGGATGGCGGGGATGACCATGGCGAAGAAGCCCACGAAGACGAAGAGGCTGTAGCCCCAGCCGTCCACCTTGCGGGAGATCTTGCTGTAGTGCGTGTAGAAGAGGCTGATCAGGCCCAGGAAGAACGCGAAGGCCGACACGATGTTCTCCCACTTGTTCATCATCTCCAAAAAGTTTACGGAAGACTGGTGGGGGACATAATAGGAGGCCAGGGTGAGCACGCCCACCACCAGCACTATCAGCAGAGGGATCTGTTTTTTAATGAATTTCATATCAGTATACCTTGAAGAGATTCAGGATGATCCGCACAACCTGGTCCCAGTGGAACCAGCCGGCGAGGGAGACCAGGATGATGCCGAAGAACACCGAGACCATGACGATCAGTTTGCCAAAGTCCTGCACCTTCAGCGCGGAGAGGAGCATGGGCTCCTTAGAGAGGTATGCGCCAGCCGCGTAAAGTTCTTCGCCCATCAGCGTATAGTCGCAGGCGGTGAAGAAGAAGGGCAGCTGGTGTTCCACGTCGGTACCGGCGATCTGGATGGCGCCCGAGGTGGCGCCGACTTCGGCCAGCAGCAGGGATTCCGCCATGAAGTAGCCCATGAAGAAGCAGGCGGCGGGTTTCTCGCGGGAGATCATGCCGTCCACGGAGGCGGCATAAGAGAACTGGTCCTGGCTGACGAAGAAGTTGATGTCATCGCGGTAGGAATCGGGGCGGCCCGCCTCCAGGAAGGACTGCTTCACGACCTCTTTACAGACGGTCATTACGATCGGGTCGTAGTGCGGCACCTTTATGGTGCTGTCGTACTGCGCCACTTTTTTGGCGACCTCGCCCAGGATAAAGGCGGAGGCAATAGTGGAGATAGAGCTCATGGAACCAATGCCGGGCATGTAATAAATCGGCTTGCCCATCTCGGTGGCGCGGCCGATGGCTTCGTCTATGGCGTCAAGGCCGGCGATGCGACGAATGAACAGGCCCTTACGCTTGGCGTGTGAGACAGCCCAGAAGAAAACGATGATAACCACAATCAGCAGAATCAAGTTATTAACGCGGTCCAGCCTGAACCAGTTGCCTATGGGGGTCACGGCAATATCGGCGGACTCGGCCGCAAGCTTTCCATTATTCATCGCGGAAATTTTCAAATAAAAAACAGAGCCTGCCACCGACTCACCGAACATGTTCGCGAGATCTATCTTAACCGCGTGCTCCGTCTGTGAGCCATCCCAGGCCCAGAACGGGAGTTCAAGGGTCTTTCCGGTCTTTTCCTGACCGGTGAACTCTTCGGCCTTTATCCAGCCGCCGTTGCCGACGGAGGAGGCGTAGACCGTATAGATGGTTTCGGGGTTTTCGCCCGGACCGACCGGCCAGCGGAGCAGGGCCGCGCCGCCGGCATCATACGGCATATCGGCCGCGATGACGCCGGTTATAACCGTCGGGACGGTGGCGGTTTTAGCGGCCGCCGGGGCGGGTTTGGCGGCCACTAGACCAGCCGTAAAAAAAGAGAGAAAGAGGACGCCGATGATCTTGTTTTTAATCATACCAGTAATAATATACACTTTATGGATTTTTCAGGCAAGAAGAAACACGGAAGACCGGAGACCGGGGTCCCGGCGGAAGTACCGCCCTGGGCCCGGAACCTCCGGCCTTCCATACTGCAGCCTGTAAACACTGTATTTAATAAGAATTCCTTAGATGTCCTGCCAGCCGCTTATTTTTCGAGCACTTCAATGTTGGCGCGGGGGACAACAATAACTTCGCCGCCGTCCAGCAGCACTTCCAGCACGCGCGCGTGGCTCTCGCTGCCTATCACGGTCAGCTCGGACGGCAGGGACTTCACCGTACCGATCACGCCAAAATGCGGCTCGCGGATGATGCGGATCGGGTCGCCGGGTTCTATCCAGCCGCGGCCCTGGTCGCGCTTACACTCGTTAACGTTCTTGGGGAAGCCGGGCACAATGATCTCGGGGCGCATCACGCCCGCGCGGATCTGGGTAGCGCCGGACACTGAGGCTTTTTCGCCATTGCGAGAAGAAAGAAGTTTGAAGGTATAATCGGCCATGGGAATCATACCGAAGCCTTCGGTGACGATCAGCGTGAGGCCTATCTTCTCGGTGCCGGTCACCGCAACGCCTATGTCATAGCCCAGCAACTGGCGCAGGTCGCGGTCATGAATGCCGCCCACCACTATGGCGTTAACCCCCACTTCTATGGCGCGCTTGATGGTGGAGAGGCTGGCGTGCTTGCCGCCTATCACAACCTTGCCTTTGTAGGAATCCTTTATGCCTTCCGGGGTCAGGTCCTCGTCGGGGCTGGCCACGGCTATTACGATTTCGCCGTTAGTCTCGCCACCCACGCCAAAGATGCCCTGGATAAACGTGCCCTCGGATTCCAGCGTTACGCCGAAATTGGGGGTAACTTCTACGACCTTGCCCTTAACGTAGGCGTAGATCGGCAGGACCTTCGGGGGTTCGCGCAGCAGCACCTGGCCGGTGATATCAGAAATGGCTTCCACCGTGCCGTCCACGGTGGATTCTATGGAGGTCTTGAACCATTTGAACATGGGCTTGTTCTCGGCGATGATCTCGCCTTTCTTCACGGGGTCGCCTTCTTTCTTGACCATAAAACCCTTGACTTCCTCGGGGCCTACGGCCAGGCGGTTGGCAACGTTGACCGAGAATACTTTGCCGGGCAGCTCGGTCTGGGCCACTATATCCAGGCCTTCAACATGCTGGTCCATGCTGGCCAGCACCTTGCCGGGAATCGGCAGCAGGCGCTTCTTGTGCAGCACGGTGCAGGGCATTACCTTAAGTCCGGGTGTATAAGCGTGAGCCATTTTCAATCTCCTTAAAAAGTTTTTCGCTGTCTCAGTACGGGTACATCCCCATGGCCTTGTACCACTTGTTCAGATCGTCGCGGCGCTTGGAAGGGTCCTTGGCCAGGATGAAAGGGCGACCGCGGCCGTCCAGCACCAGACCCACCACGCCGCCTTCTATGTCGGCTTCCACGCGGTTGCCGGAGCCTGCGCCCATGTCGAAGCCCTTTACGGGCCTGGCCACCAGCTTGGCCTTAGGCGCCGCGAAAGGCACGTGCACGATGTCGCCGAAGCGGAGCTCGCCGGCCTGACGGCTGCCGTCGGAACCGGTGACTTCCCAGTCCATGATCTTCTGGCCTTCCTTAGCGAGGCCCTTGGGGGCCAGGCAGGTGCCCATTTTAACCAGACAGTCGTTGTAGAACACGTCGAGCGACGCCTTCTCGCTGATCTGCGCCAGCACGCCCAGGTGCGGCATCATGAAGATGGAGTCTACGGCCATGCGGGTGATGCCCTCGGGCTGGTAGGCGTCGATCATCATCAGCATCGACTGCGTGCGGCGGGGGGAATGCGCCAGGATGCCGCCCGAGCCTATCACGTAGTCGAGCTTCATCACATTGATAAGGCTCTGCCCCGAGGAGGTCTGCTCGAAAGCGTCGGAGATGGAGCGCTCCTGCTGCACGCCCTTGAGTCCCACGGCCAGCGCCTTGTGCTGGTCGAAGGCCAGGCGCAGCGCCTCGCGGGCCACGGCATGCTCTATCTGCAGGTCCTCCACGGTCTGCGGAATCGTGGTCGGCCTGATCATCTTGTTCTTCAGGCGGTTCCTGAGGTCCTGCTCGTCCATGTCGAAAGGCAGCCAGCGCAGAATGTTCGCCAGGCCGGCTTCCGCCATAACGTTGGAGATGGAATAGCTCATGCCGAGGTTGGCGCTGACGGTGCGGTTGAAAACTTCGGAAAACACCGAGAACACGTCGGTGGTGGCGCCGCCGATGTCCACGGCCAGCACGTTGAAGCCGTTCGCCTTGGCGAACTTCTCAGTCATCAGGCCGACGGCCGCGGGGGTGGGCATGATCGGAGCGCCCACCATCTTCATCAGGCGGGGATAACCGGGAGCCTGCTGCATCACGTGTTCCAGGAAAATGTCGTGGATCTTGTGGCGCGCGGGCATCAGGTTCTCGCGCTCCAGAGTAGGGCGAATGTTCTCAGTGATAATCAGCGCGGTGCGGTCGCCAAGAATGGCCTTGATCTGTTCGTGGGCCTTGTTGTTGCCGGCGTAAATGACCGGCAGTTTGTAGGAGGCGCCCAGGCGCGGCTTGGGGTCCGCGGCCTTCAGGAACTGCGCTAATTCAACTACATGCGTTACGGTGCCGCCATCGGTACCGCCGGAGAGCAGCATCATGTCGGGGCGCAGCTGGCGGATGCGCTCGATCTTTTCATGGTCCGCGCGGCCGTCGTTGGAGGCCAGCACGTCCATCACTATGGCGCCCGCGCCGAGCGCGCAGCGCTGGGCGGATTCGCCGGTCATCGCCTTCACGGCGCCGGCCACCATCATCTGCAGGCCGCCTCCGGCCGAGGAGGTTGAAACGTAAATGTCGGCCCCGATGTTGCCCTCGTTGGGGGTAATGATCCGTTCGCCATCGAGGATCTTGCGGCCGGAGAGCTCTTCCACTTCGGTAATGGCGTTCAGCACGCCCTTGGTCACGTCCTCAAAGGGGGCTTCCACGGTAGTGGGGGCTTCGCCGCGGAAAGTCTGACGGTAGGTGTCGCCCTTTTTCTCTATTAGTATCGCCTTGGTGGTGGTGCTGCCGCAGTCGGTGGCTATTATAACTTCCAGCTCTTTCTTGGACATTTGGCTCTCCTTGGATCTTATCAGGCTTTGTTCTCTGGTTCCGAACCCAGCCGTTCTACCAGGTAGGTTACGGCTTTGGGATTCTCCAGCAGTTTAACGTAGCGGTTTACTTCCTCTTTATCAAAAACCATGTTCAACATAGGTGACAGGAAGATCACTCCCTGCGACCCCAGGTTATGCAAAGGCCTGGTGCTCTCCAGCGCCAGAACGGCCGTATGGGCCATACCGCGCTTTCTCACCTTCCCGGCGAGGGAATCCAGCATGAGCTTCTGCTCAGCTGTTACTTCCGGATGAACCGGGAGCTTGAAAGCGTTTTTCCACATACCCATTGTAATATTATTTTACTATAAAATCGGTAAGCCTGAACCGGTATGCGGCACTTGAAAGCCGGCGGGAATCAAACCCCGCCGTTTTTTTTCATCCCGGCCGGGAGGCGGGGAAAAGAAATTTTTAGAACGGAACCTGGCTTCAGACCGTGGGCCCGGGCGGCACCGGCGGCAAGCTCCAGCACGCAGCGCGCGGGCGCTGAAGCCCTGGCTATTTCGTCCTCCGGCAGGTCGGGGGAGGAACGGGGCAAGCGGTGGAAAACCTTTACCACCTTAAAGTTCGCGTCCAAAAAAACTATATCCAGGTCGATAATGGTATTCTTCATCCAGAAAGACTTAATACCGGAATCTTTAAAAATAAAAAGCATGCCGGCCTCTGGCGCCAGGAAAGGGCGGAACATGAGTCCCTTGGCCTGCTGGTCCGGTGTAAGCGCCAGTTCGGTCGCTACCTTGAAACCGTCGGGAAGCGTCAGCTCGGCCCGGTCAGCGCCGGCCGGAACTTTTACAGCATAGGCGCAGCCTAAGAAGACGGCGGAGAACAGCGCGGTTAAGATAAATTTATTTTTTTTCATCCGGATGTATGGTCTGGGTGGAGTCCGGCACGGCCAGCTCCGAAACGGTAGGGGAAGAGAGCACAAGAAAAAGAGGGATCCGCAGGTCAGCCGCTTCCTTTAGATGGCCGCCTTCGCCGAAAAGTGCCATAGCGTCGGCTTTATGTTTTTTCGCCAGCCCGCGGAATCCGCCGGCTTTCGGCAATTCCCCGGCTAGTTGTTTAAAAGGCACGGAGGTCTTTTCCGAAAGCAGCAGCATGGAAGTCAACTCCTGGCGATAGATGCCCTGGCGCAAGTACCTGATTATTTCCTGTTCTGGTTCGGTGGAACCGAAAACGGAGTAGAGGGAAGAACTGCTGAGTTCCACGCTGAGCGCCCAGGCGAAGGCCTCTTCCCCTGAAGTGTCCAGTTCCGCGTCTTTTGCCCTGATGAAAGCGTCAGGCCCCACTTCGGCGCCGAACATCACCTGCGCCGCCGCGGGCAGCGCTGAGGAATAGGACAGCAGCAAGCAGACAAGTATCCGGCGGATATGAAGAAGACGCATAAAATTCAGAGGCAAAGCGCTCAGGCGAACGCTTTACCCCGTGCCTAAAAACTACAGTGAGGTGGTCACCAGCGTTTCCGTGGTAAGCACGCCTGGAATACAGCGTATTTCCTGCACCACTATATTGGAAAGCATAGGGAGATCGTCCGTCTCCATATCGAGCACGAGGTCCCACCGGCCGAACACAGCCGACATGTGGACCACGCTCTTAAGCGCCTTCAGCCTGCCGAGAGTCTGCTTCTCTTTGCCCGGCATCAGTTTTACCAGCACGAGTCCTGTGACCATAAATATATTCCTTTTACCAAGGAGCCCGCTTTATTACCTGCGCGCCCATTACCTTATTATACAACCGGCCACCGCAAGATTCAAGCCTATGGCTGTGCCGTAACAAGCGCAAGGCTATGCCAGTGCCGTATCAAGCGCTATGCGCATCAGACGGCCTATGCGCATCAAACGGCCAAGCCTATGGCTGTGCCGCACGGGCGCCTGCCCTTTCAAATTGTTTATAATAAGGTTATGCGGGTTCTTATACAGCGCGTAAAAAACGGAGGAGTAAAGACCGCCGGGGCACATGAAACCATAGGCCCGGGGCTGGTAGTGCTGCTGGGCGTCGGTTCTGGCGACTCCGAGGCCGACTCGGAATTCCTGGCGGAAAAGACCGCCAACCTGCGCATTTTTTCAAATAACGAAGGTAAATTCGACCATTCGCTGCTAGACGTTAAAGGCGAAGCACTGGTTATTTCTCAGTTCACTCTTTACGGGGACGCGTCCAAGGGGCGACGGCCCGATTTCGCGGGTGCGGCCCGGCCCGAGCAGGCGCTCCGCCTCTACGAGCACTTCCTGGGAGCCCTGCGCGCGAAGGGCGTGCCGGTGAAGACCGGGGTCTTCGCGGCGGATATGGAAGTGGAAATAGTTAACGACGGCCCGGTTACGATTTGGCTGGACAGTAAACAAAAATAAGCGGCAGGCAGGTATATGAACAAGTACTCTAAAACAAAGTTTTTCGCGGCGGCAATACTGGTGGCGATTTTCATGGCTGGTTGCATAAACCCCGCCATGTTCAGGAAAGGCGCTTACGCCGTTGACGACTGGGAAACCTGGACCGGCTGGAACGACGCCTACGGTACGCACGCGGTGAAGCCCGACGGCCTTTATTATTACCTGACCGAAAGGCAGGACGACACCCGGGATGAATCCTCCGACGGGTACTCCCCTGGCCTGATCCTTTCGCGCGAACTGCTGGGCGGCAGCTGGCAGGTAGACCTGCAGGCCGACTTCAAGCTCCCTCCCGGCCAGGTGAAACGCTTCTCCTACGGCATCTGGGAAGGGGGAGACTCCTCCAGACCCTCCATCGGCAACGCCTCAGGAATCCTTAAAATCATCGCCCAGCGCCAAAACGGGCCGCGCCCCGAGGACGACGCGCTGATCATCTTCTACCTGCCGGGCGGAAAGCCGTTCAAGGTTCCGGTCGGGTTAAAGGTGCTGCGCTTCGAAAGGGCCGGCAACTTCTTCTCGGTCTCCTATTCGATGAACAAGAAAAAATTCACGCCGCTGTTCAAGCTGGACGCGCCGTCCGCGGCCTTCGCCGCCTCCCAGAAATTCTTCCTCGGCGGCTTTGCCGGCGGCGACCCGGCCGGCGCTTACGCCAGGTTCACCAGCCTCAAGATCAACGGCTCGGAAACTCTGAGGTAGACGCGGCGAATTTAAAGAAAATGAAAAATATTGAAGCAGCTGACCTTATAGAACTTTACGGTCTGCGGCCCCACCCCGAAGGCGGTTATTTCAGCGAGACTTACCGCTCGGAGGGAAAAGCGGTTTACCCCGCCCTGGGAGTCAGGAATTTTTCCACCGCTATTTATTTCCTGCTACAGGCGGGTAACAGGTCGCGTATGCACCGCCTGAAAGCCGACGAGGTCTGGCACTTCCACCTGGGCGGGCCGCTCGCGGTGGCGCAGATATATCCGGACGGACGGGTGGAAAATACTATACTTGGGACAGACTTGCGGGCCGGGCAGCGGTTACAGCACGCCGTGCCCGCCGGCTGCTGGTTCGGCTCTTACCCCTGCGAAGGAACGGAATTCTCTTTTGTAGGATGCACGGTGGCCCCTGGTTTCGAATTCCACGATTTTGAACTCGGTTCCCAACCCGAACTGCTCGAGCGGTTCCCGGAAGCTGCGGAACTCATAAAGAAGCTAACTTAAGGAACATAATGAAACAGCATTGGAAGAAAAAAGAACAACGCGGAGTCACC
Source organism: Elusimicrobiales bacterium (assembly GCA_038204165.1). Taxonomy (GTDB): domain Bacteria; phylum Elusimicrobiota; class Elusimicrobia; order Elusimicrobiales; family UBA9959; genus UBA9959. Next base: position 7,244 of record JBBRDG010000041.1, on the reverse strand, counting down.
GGCGGTCACGAAGCCATTGTAGAGGGCGTGATCCAGCATAAGGGAACCTTCGCTTTCCTGCTTTCCGAAACACCAGGCGGCGCGGACGTTTTTATCCGCGGCCGCGGCCTGGACCTGGCCATGGACGGCGACCGCGTACAGGCGCGAGTGCGCCTCGAAAAGACCGGCCGCCTTGCAGGCGAGATAATCAGCGTAGTAAAACGCGCGCACACCACCATGGTAGGCGTACTTAAGCGCGTAAAAAACGTCTGGGCGGTCTTTCCGGAAAAAGGCAGCGCGCCCCCCGCGGAGGTATCCGCGTTCAAGACCGGAATAGTCCCGGTGGAAGGGTCTTTCGCCGTACTGGAAGTTAAGCGCTGGCCCGAGAGCGGCAACGGCGCTTCCGGAATAGTGACCGAAATTCTGGGCGACCCGGGTGACGTAAGCGCCCGCATAGATTCCATCCTTAGAGCGCGTGGGATAAACGAGGACTTCCCGGCGGAAGTCATGGCGCAGGCGGACGCCTATGGCGCGCGCCTTGAACCCGCTCAGTGGAAAGGGCGCGAGGAACTCTTCGACCTGACGGTATTCACCATCGACGGCGCCGACGCCAAGGATTTCGACGACGCGGTCTCGCTGGAGGACCTGGGCGGCGGGAACGTGCGCCTGGGCGTACACATAGCCGACGTGGCCAACTACGTTAAGACCGGCACGGAACTGGATAAGGAAGCCTACGCCAGGGCCACCAGCGTTTACCTGCCGGACCGCGTGGTGCCGATGCTGCCCCATTCGCTTTCGGACAACCTCTGCAGTCTGGTCCCGCGCCAGGAGCGCCTGACCATGTCCATCTTCATGGACCTGGACAAGCAGGGCAAGGTGCTGAAGCGGCGCCTGTCCTCTACCGTGATCCGGTCCTGCCGCCGGTTCACGTACGAGGAAGTGCAGACCCTGCTGGACGGCGGCAAAGTGCCCGACGTGCCGAAGGCGGCGGAAGCGGCGGTAAAGCGCATGGGCGACCTTACCGACGTGCTCCACGCCCGCAGGGTAAAGCGCGGCGCGCTGGACTTCAACCTGCCGGAATACAAGGTTAACGCGGACCCGCACGGCCGGCCGCTGGGCGTAAGCCTTCGGCCCCGGCTTAAGAGCCACCGGCTGATCGAGGAGTTCATGCTGCTGGCCAACGAGGCCGTGGCCACCGAACTTTTCAACGCCAAGATGCCCTTCCTGCACCGCCGGCACGACTCGCCGGACCCGCTCAAACTCAAGGCGCTGTCCTCGGCGCTGGGCGAGCTGGGGCTTACTGCCGGGCATATAGAAGGCGACAACGCGGCCAAGGGGCTGCAAGACGTGCTGCGCCAGGCGGAGAACCACCCGCTGACCAACATCATAAACTCGCTGATGGTGCGGAGCATGCGCCAGGCGGTCTACTCGCCGGAGTCGCAGGGCCATTTCGGCATAGCCACGCGCTTCTATTCCCACTTCACGTCCCCCATCAGGCGCTACCCGGACCTGATGACCCACCGCGCGGTGAAGGCGCTGCTGGCGGGGAAAAAGGAAAACCACGGGGCGCTGCCGCTGGACAAGGCCGGGGCGCACTGCTCCGAGCGCGAAAGGGCCGCGGCGGACGCCGAGCATAAATCGGTGGACGTCATGCGCGCCGAGCTGATGCGCGAGAACGTGGGCACGATCATGGACGGCGTGGTCACCACCATCATAGACAGCGGAGCTTTCGTAATGCTGGCCGAGACCGGCGCCGAGGGCCTGCTGCGCGTGAACGGGCTTAAACCGGGCACCAAGATAAAAGTTATGGTGGCGGCGGTGGACACTACGGACGGAAAAATAGACCTTTCGCTGGAAGGCGCCCCGCCTGCGGGCGGGCAAATGCAGAACAGGCCGGCGCAGGCCGGCCGGCATGGCCGGGGCAGCCGGCAGCAGGAAGGCGGCCCCGGGCAGCGCGGCGAACAAAAACGTTCCTTCTTCCCGCGTTCCAGCGGCGGCGGCAAAGGCAGGGGCCGTGGCCGCGGCAGGGGCCGCGGATAACCGATAAAGCCGAAGCAAAAAGAAAACCGGAGGCCCCAGCCTCCGGTTTTTCTTTTACCTGTCGGGCCTTTATTTAGCCAGCAGCGCCTTCATCCTCTCTATATCTTTCAGATACCCGGGGGATTTAAGCAGTTCGGAGTGGAACCGGTCGCCGAACGCTTTCCCGGCCGCTATGTCGGTGGCGAAATGCACCCCGCCGATCACCCGGTCCTGCGCTATCTCGTCAGCCTTGGCGAAGAACTCGGCCCTGCGTTCGGGCACGATGTCGGTGAGCACATCGGCGAACACCCTGGAGAAGCTGGCATGCCCGCTGGGATAAGAGTAGCCGCCGCTTTTTTTAATGCAGGGATTCGCCACGCCTGGATAAGTGTTGAACGGCCTGAGGCGCTCGTACCGGTTCTTCATCACGGAGACGGAACTGTCCAGGTCCAGGGACAGCCGGTCGAAGAATTCCTTAACTTCCCTGGGCAGCGGCCTGGGAAAGGGACTTTTCTCTCCCCAAAAGGAGTCGTAGTCGGCGTTGGCGGTCAGCCTCGCCTTGGCGCAGTCGGCCTCGGTGCGCTTATTCTGCCAGTCGAGCGTTACGGCCAGGTCCGCCTTCTGCGCTTCGGAACCCGGAGCGGGGGGAGGCGCGAACTCCGCCGTTTTGAACTGCTCCGCCGCCACGTAATGCGGCTTCTGGGAAGTAAGATGCGCCCTCTTGAGCGCTATCTGCGCCGTAGGCGAAGAACAAGCCCCGACGCCGAACATTACCGCTGCCGCCGCTAGAAAAAAAAATTTGTTACGGAGTTTCATAAAGCCAATTGTACTAAAAATATGATTCTCGACTTTAGAGCGGACCAGCGCGGACCAGCGCGCGCGGAGTGAACCAACACAATCAGCGCATAATATTTATTGTAAACGCACTTTAAAATTTAAATAATAGTCCTATGACCCCTGCGATCAATGAAAAGCGGATGGTACAGTTCTTCTGCGACCTGGCTAAGATCACGTCGCTCTCGGGCAAGGAAGGCGCCATAGCGCGCCGCCTGTCCATTCTGCTCACCTTTATGGGGGCGAAAGTCACCATCGACGACGCCGGCAAAAAAATTGGCGGCGAGACCGGCAACCTGATAGCCCGCTTCCCGGGCACGGCCCCCGGCGAACCCTTTCTGCTCTCCGCCCACATGGACACCGTAGGCCCCGCCCAGAACGTGCGCCCCGTAGTAACCAAAGACCGCGTCACTTCCGACGGCACAACGATACTCGGCGCCGACTGCAAAGCCGGCATCGCCATAATCCTCGAAGTCCTCAAGACCCTGGAAGAAAACCGCATACCCCATCCGCCCATAGAAGCCGTCTTCACGATCAGCGAAGAGATGGCCCTGCTGGGAGCCAAGTTTCTGGACTATTCCAAGATCCAGTCCCGCTACGGGCTGATCTTCGACAATGAGCAGGGCATTGAGAACGTGATTACCAACGCCCCCGCCGCCGATGCTATGGAAATCAAGGTCTACGGCGCCGCCGCCCACTCCGGCGTGGACCCGGAAAAAGGCATCTCCGCCATCAAGGTAGTCTCCAGCGCTATAGCAGGCATGAAGCTCGGCCGCATCGACAGCGAGACCACCGCCAACATCGGCTTTATCTCAGGCGGCAACGCCATCAACATCATCCCGCCCCTGGTTGAGCTTTCCGGCGAAGCCCGCTCCCATGACCTGGCCAAGCTTAAGAAACAGACGCGCCACATGGAAGACTGCCTTAAGAAAGCCGTCAGCAAAATAAGGGTGCGCGCGGACGGCAAAACGGTGAGGCCCCGCTACGAGTTCACGCTCGAGCGCAAATTCCCGAACCTGCATATCGAAAAAAATAACCCCGTGCTGGCCCTGATCGCGGCCGCCATGCGGGAGCAGGGCCTGAAGATGAAGCCCTCTACCTCCGGCGGCGGCACCGACGGCAATATCATGTACGGCCACGGCATCAAGGCCCCGATTCTCTCAACCGGCATGCGGGACGTCCACACCACCCACGAATACCTGGACCTCAAGGATTTCTTCGCCTGCGCGCGCCTCACGCTTAAAGTAATAGCCGGCTGGACGAAGGCCGTTGACGCAAAAAATTAAAGACGCGGTCAGCCAAAGACTTATAGGCAGGAAGAAACATTATAAAACGGCCGGGCAGCAGAAATAACTATGGCACATATCTTCGACCCTTCGGAAAGACATAAGTTGGACAACCCCGAGCGCCGCGCAGCCATGCCGCCGGAAGCCACCCTGGTAAAAGCCGGCTTAAAGCCGGGAGACGTGGTGCTGGACATAGGCTGCGGCATGGGCTACTTCGCGGTGCCGGCCTCCCAGATGGTGGGCCACAAGGGCATGGTCTACGCGCTGGACATCTCCGGCGTGATGCTGGCCGAGCTCCGCTCCAAAACGGCCTCCACCGGCATTTTCAATATCCACACCGTCCAGTCTTCCCACGGCGCGCTGAACATCCCCGAAGCGGACTATACGCTGGCGCTGCTGGTTAACGTGCTGCATGAGGTGGAAGACAAAAAGGCTTTTCTGCTGGAGGTGGCCGCGGCCCTTAAACCCGGCGTAACGCTTTCCGTAATAGAATGGCGCAAGATGGAAACCCCGCAAGGCCCGCCCTTAAAGGAAAGGCTTTCCGAGGACGAAATGCAGGTGCTGCTGAAAAAAGCCGGCTTCACCGAGCCAGAAACTCTGGACCTTACCCCGGGACAGGTACTTTATACCTGCCAGAAAAAGTAAACACCCGAAGATATCAGCAACGGAGAAACTATGACAGAGACGATCGCGAAAGAAGAAGAATTATCCTTTATCGGCAAGTTCATGGTACTTAAAGGCGCCGTACGGGAACTGTGGCTGATCTTTGGAACCAAGATCCTCACCATCACCGCCTACGCGCTGGTGGGCACCTCTACGCTGGGGCTATGGCTTTCCTCGGATGTGGGATTAACCGACCAGAGCGCCGGCATCGTGATTGCCAGCTGGTCTTCCGTGCTTACAATTTTCACCGTAATGGTAGGCTCGCTGGTGGACGCCATCGGCATCAGAAAGTCGCTGCTCGCCGGCTTCGGCCTGTGCGTAGTAGCGCGCTTCACCATGTCCTTCTTCTCGGCGCCGTGGATAGCCCTGCCGCTGGGCCTGCTTCCGCTCGCGCTCGGCGAGGCCCTGCAGACCCCGGTGATGGTGGCCGCCGTGCGGCGCTTCTCCACCACCAGACAGCGTTCGATAGCTTTCTCTATTTATTATTCCATGATGAACGTGGGCTTCGCGGTGGCCGCGTGGACCTTCGACCGCGTGCGCGCGGGCTTGGGCGAATACGGCCATTACACCGTGCCTTACGTCGGCATCCAGATCAGCACCTACCAGACCATCATCCTCTTGGGCCTGCTGTTCACCATCCCCAACCTGCTGATAACCTACTTCGGCCTGCGCGCCGGGGTGGAAGCCACCGACGAGGGGGTAAAGATAACCCCCGAGACGCCCAAGTACCCGGAAGCCGACATCCTCACCTCCTTCTACCTGTCCTGCCGCGACGCGCTGAAGGACTGGGCCCGCATCTTCTCCAACCTCTGGACCCAGCCTACCTTCTACCGCTTCCTGGCCTTCTTCGGCTTCGTGGTGTTCGTGAAATTGATCCTGTACCACATGTATTACACCTTCCCCAAGTTCGCCATCCGCGAACTGGGCGAAGGCGCGCCGATAGGGCACATCTTCGGGCTGCTGAACGCCGTAATAGTGGTGGTGCTGGCCCCCGTGGTGGGCGCGCTAACGCAGAAATTCTCGGCATACAAGACCGTGGTGATTGGCACCACTATCGCCGCGCTGTCGGTATTCCTGATGGCGGTGCCGCCGGCGCTGTTTCAGGGCCTGGCCGCCGGCTGGCTGGGCAACCTGATCGGCCACCAGTGGCTTGGCCTGGCCGGCCCGGTACATCCGCTCTACGTGGCTATCGTTCTCTGCGTGGTGATCTACTCCATCGGCGAATGCTTCTACTCCCCGCGCCTTTACGAGTACCCCGCCGCCATAGCGCCCAAAGGCCAGGAAGGCTCGTACCTGGCCCTTTCCATGCTGCCCTACTTTGCGGCCAAGTTCTTTGTGGGTGCCATCTCCGGCTTCCTGCTGGCCCGGTACTGCCCGGCCATGGGGCCGCGCAACTCCCAGATGATCTGGCTGATAGTGGGCCTGATGGCGCTGGTAACACCCGTGGGACTGGTGCTCTCCCGGCGGTATATACAGGTGCACGAATCGGGGAGAGACTAGCTCTCCCCGGCAGGCCTCCGTTATTTTTGTTACAGGCCTTTAATTGCCGTTCTTTTTTATCTACAATTTAAGCCAGAGACGTTAACGGAGGCGCAACTTTAATGACTGAACCTAAAGACCTTTACTCCTGCCTTGCCAAAACCGCCGAGCGCGACCCCGAGCTGACCGCTTTCGTTACCGGGGAAAAGAATATGTCCTGGCACGAAGTACTCCACTCCGTAGACAGGGCGGCGGACATGTTCTGGCAGCTGGGCCTGCGCAAAAGCGACTGCGCGGCCATCGCCCTGCGCAACTCTCCCGAATTCATCATCTCCTACCTGGCCATGGCCAAGATCGGCGTTATAGCGGTACCGATAAACTTCATGGTTTCAAAAACCGACGAGCTGACGTACATGTTAGAGAATTCCGCCTGCAAAGGCGTAGTGACCGAAAAAGAATACGTCAAGAACTATACCGCGGTAAAGAAGGTCCTGCCCGCCCTTAAATTCATTATCTCTTCCGACTTCTGCGGCGAAGACGGCATAGTGGATTTCTGGCATTACCTGAAGCACGCCAATTATCATCCCCAGACCCAGAAAGTGTCTGCGGACGAGCACGACGTAGCGAGCATCCTCTACACCTCCGGCACCACCGGCCATCCCAAAGGCGTGCTGCTCACCCATCACAACATGATCGAGAACGCCAAGGCCGCTATCACTACCCTGGGGCCAACGAAGAAAGACGTTTTTATGGCCCTGCTCCCCATGTTCCATACCTTCGCCTGGATAGGCAATGTTATAGCACCGATAATGCTGGGCTCGAAGACCCTGATAGTAAAGAGCATTACCCCTCCCAAGCTTTGGCTGCAGGCGATGGGCCGCGAAGGCGTAACCATTATGATCGCCGTGCCGCAGATTTATGGCGTACTGGCCAAGGAGGCTAAAGGCCTCAAAAAGTACTTCCTGAAGTTTTGGAGCCTCAGAA
>JBBRDG010000040.1:0-21442 GCA_038204165.1 Elusimicrobiales bacterium | reverse complement strand
TTTTTAAAAATTCCAGGCGAGCTTCCTGGAATTGCCGGCTTCCGGAATAATTACCTGCGTGCCGCACCCACTGCGTAGCAACTCCGGGGGAATATATGAGTTCAGCCCCGGAGACTATCAACCTTACAAAGAATTCTCCATCATCCAGCCCGGTAAGCGCCGGGTCTTCCGAGAATCCTCCGAAACTTTCCAGAAAAGTTTTCCTAACAACAAGGGTTTGCATAGAGAATAGTCCTGTGCTGCCAGCCATGGCGTGAAGCATTTCAGACGCGTTGGCCTGACGGCTTATAAAGACATCAATCCGGCTCCCGTCCTCAGCTATTCTCTCATAATCGGAATAAACCGCGTCCGCATCTGGAGCGGCATCTAAAGCCGCAACCTGCCGCTCAAGGCGCCCCGGTAGCATGCGGTCGTCTTGGTCCAGCACGCAGATAATATCCCCGGAAGAGGCCCTTATCCCGGCGTTTATAGCCGCGCCCTTACCGGCGTGAAAAATACGGAGCAGCCTGACCCGAGGATCGGACGGAATAGAAGACGGTTCTACGGGGGCTGAGGAACCGTCGTCCACAACCAGAAGTTCCAGCTCCACTCCTTTCTGAGCCAGAACACTGGCCGCGGAGATAGGAAGCCATAGCTGCCCATTGTAATAAGGGATAATTACGGAAATATGAGGTTTCATTGGATAGTTAAGCAGTCCAACAGATTAATAAATATCGGGCTAAAATCTGGTCTCCTTGCCACTAAATTATACACAAATCAAACAAACGGTTTGTAAGCGTGGCACTCTCACGGGGGAGCTTTATTTAACGCCTGCATCCCGCATCGTACCATTGCGTCAATCTGAACATTCCGGCTGCGCGGCATTATTCCTGCTCCAACGCGTTTTCAGGCGTTCCTTAAACTGCAGGATGGGTTTTTCTAACCATTTATACGACGCTGCACTCGCAAGAATTGTGACGGCAAAATAAAAAGGCATCCGCAGCGTAAAGGACCCTGGCCAGGGCAAAACCCTTGCAAGCGACCGGGCCAGGGGATGGAACACATACATCCCGTAGGAGATAAGACCTATATAGACCAGTGTTCTATTTTCCAGCCAGGCGGGAGGCTTGTTGGAAACCAGATAATTAATAGCTGCCGCAAAAAAAAGGTTCAGGAAAATATATTTAACCATGCCCGCCACCAGGTCGGTCCCTCCCAGGCCGAACGCGGTAAAAGAAGCGAAGTCAGCGGGCCTGGCCTGCAGCATTCCGAACAAAGCATAAGCGCCCAGCGCCAAAGCGGCTGTGATAAAGATGGTTTTACTATACTTCATACGCCACTGTTGCAGCGTCGGCAGAGGAAGCGCGATAAGGCCGCCTATAGCGAAAGCGTCGAAGTAGGAACTTGTGGCCCGGTACATTGCCGCGTAAGGGTCGGAGGAAAAAGAAAAAAGTAAGGCTAACCCCCGCAACAAGGGACCGGCCAGGAACAGGGCCGGAAGAATTTTCCCCAAAGTTGGTATTGAAAAAAAGTAAATAACAAAAGGCCAAACCAGATAGAACTGTTCCTCCACAGCCAAAGACCAGAAATGCCCCATCAGCCAGGGCAAGCCGACATGCCGCATTTGGTAGAAATTCACGGTATAGGTCAGCAGGTATGGTAACTGATGGCGGATATACGGGTCCGCCATCACCAGAAAGACCAGCAAATTGACCAGTATGAAAGCGTAATACAGCGGCCAAATCCTGAGCGCCCGCTTTATGTAAAAGGAAACGAGATAATCCCGCAAGCACAAATCTTTGTCGGCTAGTAATATCGCCGTTATCAGGTAACCGGAGAGCACAAAAAAAGCCTGCACCCCTATCCAGCCGGCGGAAATGACCGAATAATGAAAGAGCATAACCGCTAAAACAGCCAGGCCCCTAAAACTATCCAGCGCGGGATTATGCTTGATAGATTCACGCATCAGGCGGTATCTCTTTGCCTTTCACAGACATGTAGCGCCCGGAGCCAACAGCTAAATGCCTCTCGAATCGGCCAGGTAGCATGCGGTCGTTCTGCTTCAAGATGTAACTGACATGCATTGAAGGCGCAGAAAACACGAAACCAGCGGGGTCTGCGTAGTACGGGAGGCTAACGGAAATTATCTGGTTCATAAGAATGTATCAGAATGCAGGTCCGGTCTTACCGCCGCGCGCTTCTCTATAACCTATTAGAATAAGCCCTGAAGAGAACTTGTCCAACAGCCCGGGGCGTACCGCCTCCCCCCGCGCAGCGATGCTTTCAAATTTTTCACGGCAGCGGCGCGCGGCATATATCCCGGGACTTTCAGCCGAAGACAGCCGGCTCTCTATGCCTGCCTTGAACCTGCGAGCGCGCCCGACCATCCCGGCTGGCAGCAAGTCGGCAATGGCGGAAATAAAGCCGCGCGAATAAACCACTACGTCCCGCGACAATGGCGCGGTCCCGAAGACGAGGCAGTCTATGAAGCCCGTCTTAGCCGCTATACGCCGCATCTCCGAGTCTGAGAAGGGAATTTCTATATCCAGTTCCCAGGTGCCGGTAGCCATCCTGAAAATCCTTATCCACTGATAAAAAGGGCTCAGCCTGTTCGGCACGCCTATCATAGCCATTCCCCCCGGCTTCAACAATTCCCTGTGATAGGCGAAACATTTCTCCCTGTAGTCCCCCTCAAAATGCTCCGCAAGGCCGCCGGACACCACTATATCGAACGTCCCGCGCAATTCTACCCCAGGGGGCTCAAGGCAATCCGCGGTTAGCCGCCGGGCTTTGCAGCCGAAACACGCATATATCCTGGCCGCTTCCTCAAGTACGGAGGCATTGAAATCTATCAAGGTCACTTCTGCGCCCAACAGTCCGAGCACAAGCGCCATCGTCCCCGTTCCGCAGCCGACTTCGGCCACCTTCAAGCCGCTTACCCCACTATGACGCCGAAGAAGCGAGCCGCAGAATTTTTCCCAGGTGGCCGAAGACAGCAGCGTATCTATCCTGCGCAGCATCTGGCCCGCGGACATCCCGGCGCCGCCCTGGCGCCAGATTTCCTTTCCTGTTTTACGAACGTCATTCTCTTTCATAAGCCCATGTACCTGCGCGCCGCCGGCGCCCGCCGCAAATGCGGCCCGGGTCCCCGTCGGGCCGCGGTGCTCAATCATACAAATCAAAACGTTGCTACCTCAGTAGAAGAGCTGGCCGGCAATACCCGACACGTAAGCCGGCAACACCAGATCACTCGGGAACACCCTGCGCGAGAAGGAATGGTAGATCATGAACGGCGGAAAATCTTCCTTAGTATATTTAATTTTAAGAGCCGCCATCCTGGCGTCAAAGAGCGCGACGCTTGTAGGCAGGTCATTGGTCAGGTAAAAGACCTCCCCGCGCGCGTCCACCTGGTTAGTATAGAACGGGTAAGTGTCTTTCGATTTGGGAAAGACAGCGCCTGGTTGTAGGGTAGGAGAAACTATCACTTTTTCTCCGGAAAGGAATATAAGCGGGTACGCGGTCCAATAATCCGCGTAACCCCATTTCAGGTTTTTAATCAGCAGATATTCCGCCAGTTCGCTGAAAGGCGGCGGCTTCCGGCGCGAAAGCATTGCCGTACCGGCAAGATTGACGCCTAAGACGAGGGCCAGCGCCAGCAGAGCCAGGCGCCTTGGATTGCCGGACAGCCCCGCGAGGAAAGCGCCCCCAAGAATAGCCACCGCCGGCCAAAGGGGCAGCAGGAACCTGGGGATGCTGAGAAAACTCAAGAACGAGAAAAGACAGCTTGCCGCTACCAGGTACAGGCAGATATTCTCCCTTGCGGTCCTGCGCGTTTTAAAGAAGTAATAGGCTACAGGGCCCAGGTAGGCGGCGCAAAGCAGGGCATGGAGCGCCGCGCGGCCTTCCGTGAGCGGGTTTGCAAGTTTAAAGATACCGGCTACGGCCAGCAGCGTGTTAAGGAAGGCGCGTGGCAGCCCGGCAAGGTAGGCTCCCGTATATTTCAGCAAAGTACCAACCGGCCCGGCCGAGGTCAGGTCTGTATGCAGGCCAGCCTTAGAAATATCTAGCGGCCTGCTCCCCAGGTTCAGGAAAGTTGCCAGCGGGTGCTGGATATTGAATATTAGCAGCGGCAGCGCACCTAGCACAAAGGAAGCCGCCAGCAGAAACGACCATTTTTTCAGTACTGGTTTGTTATCCTTAAACAGGACTACCACACAAACCAGCAGGTACGGAGTTATAAGGGGCGAAATCCAGCAGGCGACCCCGGAGAGAAATCCCAGCAACGGAGCCAAATACCCCGCACGCCCGCCTTCCTTATCTTCGGCGATAAGATAGGTAAGATAAAGTACGGCCGGGCCGAAAGCCAGCGTGTCCGAATATGTCCCGTGCGGACTGACACTAAAGAGTGTCACATAGACCGGGGAAATAGCCAGAATAAGGCAAGTTATAGCGGCGGCGGCTTTGCCGTAAAGCCTGGCGGCCAGGGCGCAGGTAAACGCCAGGCTGGCAATAACATAAGGGAAAGTGGCCAGCTTGAAGGAAAGAACCGAAGCGCCGAATAATTTAAAATTTATAGCCGCCAGGTAGGAAATAAACGCCCCGCAATACTTGTTCTCCCAAAAATATATAAAGAAGTGGCCCCTAAGGATATGCTCCCCCATAAGCCCAAGCACCGCCTGGTCGGCGTTCACGGTATTCAAGGAGGTTAGCAGTAGAAGCAGCCGTAAGCCGAGCGCGGCCGCGAAACTGAAAAGTATAAGCCAACTGTAAAACCGGTTTTCCGGAGCGGATATTTTCATGGAGTTGGTCAAAGGACTCACAAAAACCCCCATTTGTTCTTAAACTTCTCCCGATTTAATGCCGGCGCGGTTTCTCTGACCGAATTGTCGGGACGGCTGCAGTGATGGACAAGCTTCACGCGGCCATCATACATAACCTTTAAGCCGCTCGTGGCCATGCGCAAGGTGTAATCCAGATCCTCATAAGCCCCATTCTTATCAGGGTAGGACTCATCCGCCGCGCCCACCTTCTCGAACGCCGCCCGCTTCATAACAAAGAAAGTCCCTGTAACATGGTAAACCGGCTTAACCACGCCGAATTTAAGATCGTCATCTGCTTCAAGCGAATGCTGGGTAAAATGCACGAAGCGACGCAGGGCAAGCGGGAAGGCGAACGGACTTTCAACTCTTAACTTAAGCGGAATGCCGGGCACCTTAACAAAGAAAGAGAACAAGGCGGCGTATATCCGCCCATCCGGAGTTATTATCCTGGGTCCAACGGCACCTGCTTCATTGTCCCGCTCCAACAATCCGAGCAGTTCATCTTCCCAGGGCATCACAAACTCAACATCGTGGTCCATTCTGGCGATGTAAGGCGCGGTGCTGGCTTTAAGTCCTATATTGAAGGCCTTAACCATCCCGGCATTTTCCTTAAGGTTGATAAGCGTACAGCCGGGCAATTCGTTAAACGCGGTCAGCGTTTCATCGGTGCTGCCGTTATTTACAATAATAAGGCGGAAAGGCTGCGCTGTATAACGATATAGACTGTCCACGGTCCGCTTAAGAACCGGAAACATATTACCGTAGGTTACGGTGATTATATCAACGCTGGGCGTCATGTTCCCCCTGCATGAAAAGTTTCAGGCGTTCCAGATAGGGGGCAGCGCCGCGCTCGTTGCGCCCCAACCAGCGCCCGACCTCGCCTTTGACCGCCAGCATCAGCAGGGACAGGCGGTCCACCAGTCCCGAAGTATGCCAGAGACCGCAAGTGGTGTACACGCTCTTTTCTCCACGGTGCTTAGTAAGAACGCGGGCGAGCGAAGCGTAATACCCCCTGTTAATATCGCCGTTGGACATATGCCACACTGGAATGGGCAGGACGTATGCCTTAAAACCCATTTTTTTCACGGACAGCGCGTAATCCACGGCGTATAAGTGCCAGCCGGGGCAGGTGTCTGCATCGAACTTAAGCTTTCCGAACACCTGCCTGGGCACGATTAACAACTGTTCGTCTAAAGTCTGAACTTCCGCCGGATACGCCAACACAAGGGAGTCGTACTCGCTAAATTCTTTCCCTGGCCCGGAGTAGATGGTCCAGACGCGGTTTTCCTTGGGAATGGTTCCGAAACTCATTATACAGGGATGCGTTTTTATCATCCCGGCTACACCGGCAACGCCAGTATCGGGCTTGCTCCTCAGGAACGCCTCAGCTTTCTCCAGCCAGTCCGCCGAAAGCAGCCGGACGTCTTGGTGCGCGAAAAGCAGGTATTCGCCTTTCGCTTTTTCCGCCCCGTAATTGAGAGCGTCGGCGGCCGACCTGAAGGCACAGGTGGTATTGTCCACTAGGACAAGCTCAAACTCGCGCGTCTGCCCTTCTAACCCCTTGAGCAGCCAGTCGTTGAGCGTTTTTTCGTCGTTATAGACGCAGACTATGGAAAACAGGGGGGCGCTCATATCCGGCCTTTCCCGCGCGCGTGGCTAAAAAATATAATTACGTTGCTCATAGATCACGCCGCACCGGCCGGGTCCGCGGTTTTGCGCAGCACAGCTATCATTTCGCTGCCCCCACATAAAATCTTAACCGGTTCAAAGCCTAGTCCGAGGTCCCGCTTGAGGTAAAGCAACAGTTCGAGCACCTCCGCGAAAGTCCATACGTGGAAATGGATGCTATATGATTCATCTGTCAGCGTTTCCATCGACCGGTCAAGGTCATCACGGAACTTAACCTGCACCAGCGTCCGCCATTCCCTAAAATGCTCTTCCCTTGACCCTCCCGGACCTTCGCGATAGTCGCGTATTAGGTGTTCCAGCCGTGTGACGGGCCGGTCGGCGTCGAAAGTAAAACGTTTATCAGGAACGGCCAGATAAACTATGCCTCCCGGTTTCAGCACCCGGAGAAAGGACGCGGCTGCACCAACAGGGTTTTCGCAATGCTCAAGGAAATGATTCGCGATTACGAAATCCAGGGATCCGTCCGGGAACTTCCTAAGCTTTTCCCCGTCGTCTACCACGTCCACGGGGGTTAGTGCTTTGTCGCGCAGTTCCGGATATTGCAGTCGGAGTTCTCCGACCAGCAATCGGTCGACATAGACAGCCTGCGCTCCGCGCGGAAGAAGCAGCGGCTGGTGCAGCGCCCCGATCTCTATTCCGTTTCCGCGGATGTACTGGAAAGCCAAGGATTCGCGGCCGTCCGGGGCGGTCAGCATTTTCAACCGCATCAAGCCATTGCGCAGCGGTAGTATGCCCCACAGCGCACGGCTAATCATGCTTCTGACCTTCCTGTAAGCCGATGCGATCATTTTTTCTCCGCGACCGCGTAGAGTCTGTTGAAAAGTTCCGCCTTAAAAAGACCTAACCGGTACAAGGCGGAAACAGGTCGCCGAATCCAGACCGGCAACCCGACAGTCCAGAGCAATATAGGTTCCCCCCTCTCGACGCTATATTTTGGAAAATGCGCGGCGAGAAGGGCCCCCAGATCGGTCGCTGTAAAGAAATTTACATGGTCCAGTTCCAGGAAATGCTCGCAGACAAGCTTGCATCCGCGCAACATTTCCCGGCTGCCGCAATCCGGGACCGTCACAAGCAGGTTCCCAGCCGACACGCGTCGGGCTTCTAGCAGCAGCGCCTCCGGGACCGGGACATGCTCTAGCACCTCGAACAGCAGCACCGTATCGAACGAGTTGTCCTCAAACGGTAGCCTTTCTCCGGTTAGAAGGACAGCGTTTACACTTTTTTTACGGGCCGCGGCCACATAATCGGCGTTGACGTCTGCGCCCGTGCAGTCGTAGCCAAGCTTACCCAACTCAAGACAATAATCCCCGGTAGCGCAGCCGAGATCCAGGATTTTTTTCCCGGCATGACTCCGACAGAACTTTATCAACTCGCCGCTCGCGACAGAACTGTCCAACCCGGAATACCAATTCTTGGAATCCCTGTATATATCGCTCTTTTTAAGCAAGATTCCTCCTCTCGGCCAGCCAGGAACCGGCCTTCCGGGCAAGATACGCCGGAATTTTCCAGGGCTTGGTGAGCCCTCTTTGGATAAGGTAATAAACCTGCTTGCGCGTGGTATAGCTCATAAACCTATCGTAGAGCACCTTAATCTCGCGCCTGTCCAACTTTTCGGAAAGTATCAGCGCCGAGTCCGAATTTTCACTGAAATTCACGCTCAACAGGTTCCAGTCCATGTTATCCGAGACTAGACCCTTCTTTTTGGCATACTCCCAGACTGGGGTTCCGGGGAAGGGAGTGAGCACATACAGCCCGAAGGCATCCACTCCGCTGCGCTTAATGAAGCGAAGCGTGTCGAGGATCTCCTCCTTTTCCTCCTGCGGAGAACCGATAATGAAGCTTCCGAACACACCGATGCCGTGTTTTTTTATAATGGCCACGGCCTCTTCGTTATGGGCCAACGAAGCGCTAGGCCCTTTCAGATATTTAAGCGTCCTGTCGTTGCCGGATTCCAATCCTAAACCAAGCCCAACCACTCCGAGCTCTTTGAGCAGGAAGATGGTTGCATCGTTAACCAATTCGGCACGGATAGCACCGCTAAATTTGACTTTCCCAAGGATGCCGCGCGCCGCAAGGATTTCTTTCACGCGGCGGATGCGGTCCAGGTCGCAGGTGAAAAGATCGTCCTGGAAATTAATCCCGGTCACACCGTATTTCGTAACCAGTAGCTCTATTTCTGCGGCCATATACTCCGCCGAAAACAGCCTTACGGTATTCCAGAACCGCGAGGACGCGCAGAAAACGCATCTAAATGGACAGCCCCTGCTCGTGAACATATGTGCTTCTGGCCTGGTTTCGAAAAGATCTCTGGCCGGAAAGGGTATTATATCCAACGGCGCCGCCAACGTCCGAGGAGCCGTAGTAACCAGCGCGCCGTCTTTGCCACGGAAAATTATTCCATTAACCGCTGGCAGTTCGTCTTTCGGGAAACCGCCTTTTCTGCGGAATAGGTCGAACAGCTCGCAGAAAGTCTCCTCGCCTTCCCCCATAACCCCCAAGTCCATATCGGCGTCGAGAGAATGAGGCAGCATGGAAATATGAACGCCGCCGATAATTACGGGTAGCCCGCGCTTCTTCGCGACCGCTGCGGCAGCTATGGCCTTGCAGTAATTCTGGCTAACGGCGCTAATCCCGACCAAGTCCGGCTTAAAGCTGTCCAGCGCCTCATCCACTCCGGCGCTAACGATACGGCATTCAGCGGCATCTTCACCAAATCTCCGGCGGAGACTAGAAACGACATAGCCCAAGCCGAGCGGTGGGAATACCGTTTCTATCGCTCTTGAGGTGTCTTTTGCGTCTATAAACAGTATTTTAATCGGCATAGGAAAAGAATCGGCGCACTAGAGGTATCTTATCTCCCAGCAGTTTTTTATCGTATTTGTCGAAATAGCCGCCACGCAAGATTACTGAGCCGTAAAGTGCTGAAAATAATACGGCACTACCCGCGACCAGCAGCAGCGCGGCGGGGCGCCCGGAAACTGCAACCGCTGGATACAGGAAATAATTCACTGCTAAAGCCACCACCGCGGGAGCGGCGCAAGCAGCCACCGGTTTTCTAAACAGGTTCAAAAAGTCCATTACCGGCACTTCCAGGAAATGATGAAACAGCTTAACATAGTAAAGCGAGGAAACAAAAAGAGCCAAACTGGTCCCTATCAGCACTCCGATAAAGCCAAACTTCACTATAAGCCCCACACTAAGAAACAGGTTAAGTCCGGCCATAAGGATACCAAACTTCATATCAAGGTCAGTACGGGCGACTCCTGCCGCGATAGAACTCGCCACGCCTGTAACCGTGGCCATATAATAGCCGAGGCACAGGAAACGTATCACCATTACGGATTTCCCATAACCCGGCCCCATCCACGCGAGCATTATGACGGAAGCATTAAGTGCCACGAAGAGGAGCAGAGGAGTGCTTAAACTGATGAGGTATTTGGAACCGCGCATAAACACTTTGACCAAAGCCGACCGCCCTTCCGTGACCTCAAGTTCAGCAATCGCTGGGACTAGTGCGGAGATTAGCAGAAGCGGAACCTGCCTTGCCTGCGAGACTATAGAAGACCCAAGCTGGTAATAAGTCACAAGGCCTACTCCGAGAAACCCCGTTATAAGGAACTTGTCCGTTTCAAAACTAACGAGGTTGGCGAAGCGGCTCACTTGCAATTTATAACCAAAAGCAAAAAGCTTTTGAAGCATACTTCGGCTGAACATTAAAGGGTCGAATCTAAGTTCGGGAAGCATGCGGAAAGCGGCGACAACGTTGGCGGCATTGCTCAAAAGCGTGGTCAGCAGGCTGTTAACCATTAGTCCCCGCAGACCATAGCCCTTTTCGAGAACGAACACTGTCCCAGCGATATACGGCAGGGAAACAACAATGGAAATAAGATTTGAAACGCCCATACACTGAAGTCCACCGAGCACAGAAGCAAAAGAGCCAAGCACACTTGAAATGGAAAAAATACCGACCCCAGCGATAAAAACGAATACCGTTTCTTCATGCAACGCAGCGGGTATACGTAACAGACCGAGCGCAGGGCCCATAAAGATAACGGCCAGCGCGAAGATTACAGTCCCGAAGACCAGGTAAAAAGCGGCGCCGGTATTCACCACCTCATTTATCCTCCGGTAGTCCTTCCGGGCATAGAACTCCGCAATATACTTAACGAACGAAGTGGAGATACCAAAATCAAAAAGTCCAAAATAGCCCGTCACCCCTCCGAGCAGTGCCAGAACGCCGTACCGCTCCACACCGAGATGTGAAATGATATAGGGCGTCATAACCAAGCTCGTCAGCAAGGACCAGACACGGCCTCCCGCGTTAAAAAAAGTGTTTTTAATTATTTTTTCAGATATACTATTGGCCATATCTCATTGTTACCTAACCTGAAATTCATTTATTGCTGGGATAGCTGGCTTAATATCCCGATAGAGAACGCTCAATAGTGCCGCCAGGAAGACGAAAGTTTCCATTATCTTTGTCACCATAACAGTGCCAATGCCTGCGGCCTGGAGGAAGGCAAGTGTTTAGGCTTGGTGTTCATTACGTAAATAATACTATGCCGCGGCTAAATTTAAAATATCTCTCTTAAAATACGCTTTACAGGTTCCGGGACAAAATATAGCAATATTTTTCTAGGGAAGTAATATGTAAAGCGGAATAAGAATTCATCAAAGCCCGTTATAGCGGCAGCCCTCTTTCTTTTTACCATGGAATAAAGAGCGTAGCCCTTTAGATCTTTTTCGGCAAACGGCTCTTGTTTAACTGCTTTCAAGAAAATTCCCGGGTCTGTAGGATCGGATTCCAGCTCCAGAATCTGCAAGTCAGAGAACAACTCCCGCATATCCTGTGCCTCGTAACGCCAATAATCATTGGGGTATCCGTGATAGTAGAAACCTTTGGAACGAGTGGTAAGAATCAAAACACCTCCGGGTTCCAGAAGCCCCTTCATGTTACTGAGCACGCGCCGCCAATCCAAAACATGCTCCAGCATCTCCGTTGATACCACAAGCCCGAATGTTCCAGGGGCAAAACACGCGGGTAGGTCCTCCGCGGGGCAGACCCTATCAACCCCTGGGCCTGCTGCTATATCCACGCCCAGGTATTCCGCGGGACCCAACCTC
Organism: Elusimicrobiales bacterium; assembly: GCA_038204165.1. Taxonomy (GTDB): domain Bacteria; phylum Elusimicrobiota; class Elusimicrobia; order Elusimicrobiales; family UBA9959; genus UBA9959. Next base: position 9,830 of record JBBRDG010000040.1, on the reverse strand, counting down.
TCTATCGGGGACCTGACCGACCCATTTACATTAAACGAGCCTATCTCCAAAACACGTTTTCCTTTAACCTCCTGTTCCTTCAGGACTTTTTCGACAAAAGCTATACATGATATGTTACACATGTTCCTGTTCCTTAACATTCAACTTTGTATACAAAACGCTTAAAATAGCCGCTACGAACCAGAACGGTTCCATGATTCTTATGATGATAAAAGTGTTAACGCCTACGGCCTGGGCGAGCAGCGCGGGGATGAGCGAGATGAATCCCAGAGATACGGCCTTGATCCAAGGCTCGGAATAACCGCGGTAAACGGCCTTGGCGGTCCTGAAGGCGGTAATGAGAAGCCACGCAAATACCGCAAATCCTATTAGGCCGGTCTCCCCCAGAACAAGAGCGTATTGGGTGTCTCCAATGCCTATGCCTGTTACGCCATAGCCTAAAAACGGGTGCTGAGGAAGTCTCTGAAAAATAGTCACATTCAGAGAATTTACCCTGGCTGCGGCAGAATCTTCAAGATGAACATTTTCCACGCCTCCGATTTTGTAGGAGTTAACAGCTTCATCTCCGGAATATGTCATGGTGATTCGGTTCATAACCTTGTCAGCTATTCCGGGAAATAGTCCGACTATAAACAGGCCTATGCCCAGCGAAAGAAAGATAAAGATTTTTCGTTTATTGGAAAAATAGATCAGCGCCGCGACAAGCACGGCGAAACCTATATAGGATGATCTGGAGAAAGTGACCAGGAACGCCGGGAACATAAAAGCCAGCGAGGCCATAGCGGCGACAAGAATATAACCAGAATATTCAGTTATAAGACCGAGAAGGACCCCAAAAACCACCAGGTAATATCCGCCGAGTGAGGCCGGCTCCGATGTTTTCAGTACGCTATTCAGCGGCGCCTCGAAAGGCGCCGTCGCCCTTGCGTCGCCGCTGGTATTGACGTAATAATAGAACGCGTAAACCGTAACTATCAGCGCCACTATCCAGCCGTATTTAAGATAACGGCGCATTTCCTCTTTTGTCTCAACCACGTTCACCGTCATGAAGTAAAGCAGGAAGTATTCGACGTATTTCAGGACGTAAAAAGAAGCCGCCTCTACGTTCACGCTCCCGCGCATTATCCCGAGGCCGGTGGCGAGTATGTATACAAAAATATAGATCAGTATCGGCGCTTGCAGCGGGGTGTAAGTAATGAAGGCCTTTTCTTTGACGATGGCCGTCTTGGCGAACCAGGAGAAAAACATAACTACGAGCAGAATGTCGTCGTAACGGAGCGCCACGTCCCTGCTGGCGGAAACTGCCCCGAAGCCCAGCTTCGGCGAAAGAAGCATGGAGAAGACGAGCAGGGTGAGGCTGCTTTTAGGGTAGAGGAATGAGAAGACAGAAACCAGGATGCCACCCGAAACAACCAACAGCATGGTGGAAACGCCCGTGGTGGCAAGGTATCCCAGGAATACCGCGGTCAGAAAGCCTAATATGGTTACTATAAATGGCATAGCGCGCTTTTATGAACCCGGCAGCAGCGTAGTGTGGCGCGGTCCGATATAACGGATCGATGCTGCGTATCAGCGCCGCGCGTATTTATTATAGTCGTAGGAATAATAGCCGTACTGCGGCCCCATCTCGGAGGCCCGTACGCCGTTAAGGACCACGCCCAGCATGTGCGCGTTAACGCCGGCCATCTGTTCTTTGGCGCGCCGGAGGGCGCCGCGCGCGATCTTGCCGGCCTTATAGACCAGCACTACCCCGTCCGAGGCGTGCTTGGCTATCATCGACGAATCCACAAACAGCAGCACCGGCGGGGTATCGAAAATTATCATGTCGAATTCGCTCTTCAGCTCTTCCATCAGTTCCGTCCAGTTGGCGGAATCCAGAATATCGATTACGTTGTTGGGTTGCGTGCCGCAATTCAGCACATTCAGATTCTCTATACCAGGGAAGCGCATCAGCTGCTGGAAGTCCAGACCGCCCATTATGAAATCCGCGCTCTCAAGCACCGCGTCCCGCCAGTCGGCTTTGCCGGCCAGCACATCGCTCAGGCCCGGCTCTTTGCGGGTTCCGAAGATCTGGTTTATCGACGGGCGCCTGAGGTCGGCGTCTATCAGCAGGGTTTTAAGCCCGGAGTGGGCGCTGGCCAGCGCGAAGTTAACGGTCGTAATGGTTTTGCCTTCGGCGGCGCCCGCGGAGCTGAACACGAGGGACACGCTCTCTTTAGTGTTCAGGTTAGACATTACGTTGGTGCGCAGCGTGTGATAGGACTCTATCACGCCAGTGGAGTAGCGCTTATTAACAATCAGCACGCTCCGGAACGCGTCCACGGTATAGCGCTCTTTCTTGAAAATATTGACCAGCCAGTTATCCAGGTGCTTTTCGCTAAGGATGTTGGGAATAATCCCCAGAACCGGAAGCTTTATGAAACTTTCGATATCCTCTATGGTGGAGATGGTAACATCCAGGTTCTCCAGCAGGAAAACCAGCACGATAGCTATAAAAATACCAAGCACCGCGCCGACTGTGACATTGAGCCTGCGATTAGGAGAAATAGGCGCCGTCTCCGGCATGGGCCGGCTCACCAGGCTGACAAAAGACACCATAGAGGAAACCCCCAGCTTGGCTTCCTCATACTGCCTGTTGAGCGTGGAATACAGGTCCTCCTGCAGGCGCAGTTCCCGGCTGATGCGCGCCAACGCCACTTCCTGCGCCGGGATCTCTTCAAGTTTAGACTCAGCCGCGCTTATTCTCTGCTGCAAGTTCAGTACTTCCGGATGGTTCGGCGTATACTTTTCCAGCAATTCCTTCTTGCGTATTTCAAGGTCGGCAAGCTGGTTGGCCATGGCCGCGCCGAGGCCTGTCTTGGGGTTCTTCTCTATAAAATTCTGTTTCTGCCGCTCCAGGGTGCGCAGGCTGTCGCCCACGTCTTCCTTGCGCGTGGAGATATCCTCCAGCGTCTTTCTGGCCTGGCGGCTTTTCTGCTCAAGGTCGAAATCCTTATAGGCACTGATAACGGCGTTAGCTATATCCGCGGCCCGCACCGGGTCGGAGTTAAACGCGGCTATCGTAATAAGATTAGAATCCGGAAGACGGTCCACCTTATAGGAGCCGCCTATCGCTAAAGCCGCTTTTGAACCAGGAGCCAGCCCCAGTTTGGCGGCCGCCCGCTCGGAAACGTCCGAGGAACCGATTACGCGGAGTTCCGTGGTAACGGCGTTCCAAGGGTCATAATCCACCATTTCTGACCCGGGCATTTTGTTGTAAGAGTTGGGCGGAGTTATCTTTATAAGCGCCTGGCTGCGGTAGACAGTAGGCTGCAGACGGGTATAGAAAAGCGTAGAGAAAATGGTGGCCGAAAAAACCAGCAGGGCCATCCATTTGCGGCGGTTTACTATCCGCCAGTAATCGTAGAGAGTAAGTTCGGCGTTCATCAGTTTTTCTTTGCGACTATGCTGGCGGTCACCAGGAAGGTGAAGAACGTAACCCAGGGCATGAAAGTCTCGCCCATCCATTTAGTGGCCGTATAGTATTTTTTTCGCGGGACATATACGATATCGCCGTTCATTAATTTTATATTGTGATCCATCTTGCCGTCGAAAACGGCTTTCAGGTCGGCTTTAACTATTTCTTCCGAAACCTTGCCGTCGGCCCCGTTCACGCGCCTATAGATGCGCACCTTGTCCATTTTGGCGTAATCCATGGTTCCGCCGGCCTGCGCCACCAGGTCCAGCAGGCGCATCCCCTCATGGTATGCGAAGTAGCCGGTCCCGTTAACCTGCCCGATCAAGGCCACCCTATTAGAAGAGAACTGCCGCACAGATACCGATATGGTCGGATTGGACACATACTTGGAGAACTTGGCAGTAAGGAGATTCTGAAGTTCAAGAGGTTTAAGCCCCTGCGTCTTTATGGCCCCCAGCAGCGGAATCTCTATGGTACCGTCGGGCTGGACCGTGACTTCCTTGGAAAATTCATCCGCTGGCTGAACATTAATATTGATTATGTCCCCGGCTTGTATGAAGTATTCTTTATCCGGCGCGGGTGCTTCCAGACTGAAGGCCGGCACCGAACTGAAAAGGATGAGAAAAGAGAGAGCAAGCGATAAGGCTTTCATAGGCTAATTATATATATTTAATAGACAAGAATCCTGTCAGTTTTTCTGCTCCACGGACTTGGCCAGGCCTTTAACCAGCACGCGCAGTTCCTCCACGCGGTGCTCCAGTTCGCGCTCCCGGTCCTGCCCCGGGGACTGGTAAGACGCGCCGGCGCCGGAAACGGCCCTGCCGCTGAGCATCTCTACCTTTCTTGAAAGCGCGTCCACGCGCTCCGCCAGCCCGCCCTCGGAAGAGCCCTTGCGGCGAAAGTTAAGGTAGTAGCCGAAAAGAGCCAGGAACATCATGAAAGAAAAAAGCATGAAAACCACGGAACCTATCAACACCAGGTAATCTATCCCGGCGAGTACCCCTCCGAGAGCGGCTATAAGGGCGGCCAGCACCCCAAAGAGCATGGTCTCCTTATTCTCGCTCCAGATCACGTTATGCCCGCTTCTCTCGTTTAATACCTCATGTACAGTATCATGGCGGTAGGGCCGGGTAAAGCGCTCTCCCTTTCCGGCCGGCGGTTGCGCCTGCGGTTGGGGCTGGGGCCGTGTCACGTCACGCTGGTACTGTTGCCGCACCGGCGCAGGTTCGCGTACCGGTTCGGGTGGCAGGGGCCCCACCTCGTCCTTCAGCCGGGCAAGCAGGTTCTTAAGATCTTCGGTACCGCTCATTTTGCCCCCCCTTCCGGGCGTGAGCCGGCCTTTTCCCAGTACGCTATGGCGCGCTCGCGGGAAACCAGAGCTTTTTCCCTGGCATCCAGGTCCGCCCGGCCGCGTTCGAAAGTCCGGATAAGTTCAGCCTTCCTGGAATTAAAATCTTCTTCTATAGCTTTCTCGCGCAGCTTAAACTGCTTCGCCTTAGCCTCGTAATCGGACTCCAGGCTCTGCAATTTTGTCTCCAGCGTTCTGTTCTTCTCTTCCCAGCGCGTAAGCATCTCTAGTTCTTTCTTGTTAACCCGGTCATACAGCTCCTGCATCCTGGAGACGTACTTGGAATTAAGATCGCTGGAATCCTCGGCGGTCTTCGCCTTCAGATCGGCCAACGCGGCTTCCCTGGCGGCCAGCGCGGTCTTAAGTTCCTCTATCTTTTTAAGCCCGGCGGCGTGCTCTTTCTCCAGCACGTCCAGCCGCGCGCTGTAATCCGCGCCCTCCTCTTTCAGGCGGCTCTCCTTCTGGGCATGCTCGCGCTCGTTGAAAGCCAGCCGGCCGGCATAGTCGGTCTCGTATTCCTTAACGATGTGGCCGAGCGTTCTCACGTCGGGCTCGTATTCTTCAAGCACCGCGTTCAGGTGCACCGCGGCCGGGTTCTTACCCTCCCAGAGTTTGTCGGCCAGCAGCCGGAGCCTTTCCAGCATCTCAGTCGGAACACATTTTATATCGCGTTCTTTTTCCATATTAAAGCTCCAGCTATTTCCGCTTCTTGTACTCGATGATAGTCTTGGTCAGTTCCGCCTTCATGTTTTCGGTCTCGGCGTTCTTCTGAGCGTATTCTTTCTCGAGCTTCAGCCTGTAGTTGTTAAGTGTTTTCTCCCTCTCACTGAGCGCCTGCTTCTGCTCGAACAGCTCCTCGTTGAACTTGGCGATGCGAAGGTTGAATTCGGAGTGCGCTTTGTCCACTTCCGCCTGTTTTCTGCCCCAGAAGTCCTCGGATTCCTGTATGAGTTTCTCTTTGGCTTTAACAACTTCCTGCATGTCCCTGAGTTTAGCCTCGTTAGCTGCGGCCAGTTCGTCCATCTTCTGGCGGGCTTCGCCTTCCAGTTTCTCCTGACGGGCCTTATATTTCGCTTCCAGGGAGGTGATCTGCGCGTCCTGCTCGGTTATCCTGCCCAGGAATTCCGCCGCGGAAGTCTGGCGGACCTTTGCGAGCTCTTTCTCTATATCCTGGATCTTGTAGTCCAGCACCTCGGCGTAATTCCTGGCTTCTTCCAGCTCGGCGGCCATTTTCTGGCGGCTCTCTTCGGCAAACTTTTCGCGGGTTTCGCTCTCTTTCTGATGCTCGGCGCGCTCTTTTTCCAGCGCTTTTTCCGCCATGACCGCCTTGGTGGCGAGGGCCTTGGTGGCGGCCTCCACGGCTGCCGAGATATTACGGCCAAGTTCGGCCGAATGCTCTTCTTTCATCCTGAACAGGTCGTCCTGATGTTTATTGGCGGCTTCCATAAGTTTATTAAAGACGTCCGCGGATTTGGCGCCGGCGGCTTCGGCCTGGGCGCGCATCTGCTCAAGGCTGGCGGAGAGGGCTTTGTTCTCGGCCTCTATCCTGGCGGTCTTGACCTCAAGCTGCCTCGCTAGTTCTTTCTCCCTGGCCTGATACGCGCCCTGCAGCTCTTCGCGTAGCGCGGCGGCTTCCGTTTCAAGTTCCAGCTTCTTGGAGATATAACCCTGCTCCAGCTCCTGGCGCCTGGCGGCCACGGCCTCGGAACCGGAGGAGCGCAGGCGCTCTTCGTAATCGCGGCGGGTTTCTACTGCTTCGGCGCGCAGCGCACCGAATGAGATTTCCTTCTCTTCCAGCGAGGCGGAAAGTTCCTTCTGTTTTGCCTTCGCTGCTTCCAGGGCCTCCATCAGGTGCGCGGTCTGTACGGCCACGGCATCCGTCACACGGTAAGAAAGCTCCCTGTCGTAATTTGCCTTGGCTTCCATCAGGTCTTTATTGAAGCGGGCTTCGCGGGCGGCCCCTTCTTCAACGGCAAAGCGCAGTTTGGCGCTGATCGCCTCGATCTCTTTCTGTGCCGCCTTAAAATTACCGGCGGTCTCGGAGAGGAGATTCTCGAAGCGAGTGCGCTCGGAATGCCAGTTGCCGCGTTCAAAGTCTATCTTGGCGGAAACCTCGGCGTGCACGGCTTCGGTCCTTGAAACGAATTCCGCTTCCATGCGGGCCCTGCGGGTGACGTGCTCGGTCTCCATCGCCTGGGCGCGGGTGCTTATGCCGGCTTCAAGTTCAGCGGCCTTGCGGCCGAACTCTGCGGAAATGCTCTCTTTTTCCTCTACCCAGTTGGATTTTTCCAGGTCGAAAAGCGCCTTAAGGGAGCTCTCTGAGTGCCTGGCATCCTCTATGGCTTTTTCAAGCTTGGCTTCTTTTCCGGCCAGCATCCCGCGGAGTTCCTGAATGCGGCTTTCAGCGGAGGCCATGCTGTCGGCCAGCCGCTTTTCATAGTCGTTCCTTATAGAAACGGCGCGCTCTTCCGCTCTGTCATGAGCCTCGGCGGCCGCCTTGGATATCTCCTCGGCGTGCTGGCCGCGCTGCAGGGAAAGTACGCGTTCTTTTTCCTCTATCTCGCCGCGCAGTACGTTGATATCGGCGACCAGTTCGGTCTCGCGGGCTTTGGCGTTCTCTTCCGCGTTCTTCTGCGCGCGCGCCATCTCGGAGGCGTATTCGCGCGAAAGAGCTGCTTTCTCCTCGGCGGAGGTCCTGCGAAGTCCGGCTATTGCGGCATCCAGCTCGTTCACCTTGGAGTAGGAGACTTTCATCTGCTGCTCGCGCTCGGCCAGCGCTTCGGTCATACGGGCTTTCTCGCCCTCAAGGGCTTTCAGCCTGTCGCCGTAGCGGCCGGCGAATTCTTTTTCCAGGTCTATCTTGCGCGCCTCGAAATCGGCGCGGATATTGGCCACGCGCTCGCCCAGCGTTGCGTCGAATTCTGCCACTTTGTGCTCAAAGTCGGCGGCCAGGTTTTCTTTCTCCTGGATCCACTTCACTTTCTCGGTCTCGAAGGCGGCTTTGAGGTTGTGCTCGGCTTCAAAGCGGGCTTCACCGGCTTTTTCCAGCAGCGCTTCTTTCTCGACGAGCAGGTTCTTAAGGGCGGCCAGCGAATTCTCGGACATGGCCGCGTGGGCGGCCAGACGCTGTTCGTATTCCCCGCGGATCGCGGAAGCGCGCTCTTCGGTCCGGTTATGGGACTCGGCGGACGCTTTGGAAAGCTCGTCCACCAGTTTCGCGCGCTCGGCGGAAAGCACGCGGTCTTTTTCGGTAAGCTGCTCGCGCAGCGCGTTGATATCGGTAGCCAGCTCGATTTCGCGGGCTTTGGCGCTTTCCTCGGCGTTCTTCAGCGCGCCGGCCATCTCGGCGGAATACTCGCGGGCAAGTAAGGCTTTCTCTTCGGTATAGGCGCGGTGCAGTTCGGCTTTCTCGTCGGAAGCGGACCGCCGCAGCTCGGCAATAGCGTTATCCAGTTCGGCGGCTTTGGCGTAAGAAGAGGTAAGCTGCCCTTCGCGCTCGGCCAGCGCTTCGGTCATCCGGGCTTTCTCGCCTTCCAGCGCCTTCAGCCTGTCGCCGTAGCGGCCGGCAAATTCTTTTTCCAGGTCGATCTTGCGCGCCTCAAAGTCGGCGCGGATATTGGCCACGCGTTCGCCCAGCGTTGCGTCGAATTCTGCCACTTTGTGCTCAAAGTCGGCGGCCAGGTTTTCTTTCTCCTGTATCCACTTCACTTTCTCGGTTTCAAAAGCGGCTTTCAGGTCGTGCTCGGCCTGGGCGCGGGTCTCGGCAGCTTTCTCCAGCAGGGCCTCTTTCTCGCCCAGCAGGTTCTTAAGCGCGGATAGCGAATTCTCGGACATGGTCGCGTGGGCGGCCAGGCGCTGTTCGTATTCCCCGCGGATCGCGGAAGCGCGTTCTTCGGTCCGGTTATGGGACTCGGCGGACGCTTTGGAAAGTTCGTCCACCAGCTTCGCGCGCTCGGCGGAAAGCACGCGGTCTTTTTCGGTCAGCTGCTCGCGTAGCGCGTTGATGTCGGTAGCCAGCTCGATTTCGCGGGCTTTGGCGCTTTCCTCGGCGTTCTTAAGCGCACCGGACATCTCGGCGGAATACTCGCGGGCAAGTAAGGCTTTCTCTTCGGTATAAGCGCGGTGCAGTTCGGCTTTCTCGTCGGAAGCGGACCGCCGCAGCTCGGCAATAGCGTTATCCAGTTCGGCGGCTTTGGCGTAAGAAGAGGTAAGCTGTCCCTCGCGCTCGGCCAGCGCTTCGGTCATACGGGCTTTCTCGCCTTCCAGCGCCTTCAGCCTGTCGCCGTAGCGGCCGGCGAATTCTTTTTCCAGGTCTATCTTGCGCGCCTCAAAGTCGGCGCGGATATTGGCCACGCGTTCGCCCAGCGTAGCGTCGAACTCGGCCACTTTATGCTCAAAGTCTGACGCCAGGCTCTCTTTCTCCTGTATCCACTTCACTTTCTCGGTTTCAAAAGCGGCTTTCAGGTCGTGCTCGGCCTGGGCGCGGGTCTCGGCGGCTTTCTCCAGCAGGGCCTCTTTCTCGCCCAGCAGGTTCTTAAGCGCGGATAGCGAATTCTCGGACATGGTCGCGTGGGCGGCCAGGCGCTGCTCGTACTCGGCGCGGATGGCGGAAGCGCGCTCTTCGGTCCGGTTATGGGACTCGGCGGACGCTTTGGAAAGTTCGTCCACCAACTTCGCGCGCTCGGCGGAAAGCACGCGGTCTTTCTCGGTCAGCTGCTCGCGTAGCGCGTTGATATCGGTAGCCAGCTCGGTCTCGCGAGCTCTGGCGCTTTCCTCGGCGTTCTTCAGCGCGCGGGACATATCGGCGGAATACTCGCTGGCGAGGGCGGCTTTTTCCTCGGAAGAGGCGCGGCGCAGCTCGGCGATGGCGCTGTCGAGCTCGGCGGCTTTGGCGTAAGAAGAGGTAAGCTGTCCCTCGCGCTCGGCCAGCGCTTCGGTCATACGGGCTTTCTCGCCCTCAAGGGCTTTCAGCCTGTCGCCGTAGCGGCCGGCGAATTCTTTTTCCAGGTCTATCTTGCGCGCCTC
>JBBRDG010000039.1:0-21856 GCA_038204165.1 Elusimicrobiales bacterium | reverse complement strand
AGGGCACGCACGCGGCGGTAGCCAATAAGAGGGTTCATTTTAAGATAGTGGTGCGTTAACTGACAAAGTTGTTGATGACTATTGTGGCGCAGGCCAAAAGGAAACATTATGAATAAATTAAAGTTAGCCGCGGTGATTTTATTTGCAGCAGGTCCCGTTCTTGCGAACGCCGGAACCTGGGAACCCGTGACTGGGATGTCGGTAGGCGTCCGCGCGGTGGATATGCAGCCTAAAGCCGGCGGAGATACCTGGTACGGCGGCGTGCAGGTGCGCCTGCAGGGACAGGTACTCGGCCTTGAAGGTTCTATCGACTCACTTCATAAAAGAAGCGGGATTATTGATGTAAGGGATTGGCCCGTAATGGCTTCGCTGACGGCGAGGGTCTTGCCGGGCTCGCCCGTTACGCCCTTTCTGCTGGGCGGCGTCGCCTGGTATAATACCACCCTGGAAGTCACCAACCCGCTGACCGGGGGGCATACCAGCGACACGAAGAGCCGGCTGGGTCTGCACGCGGGCTTTGGCGTACAAGCGTTCGTGACCCGGTCTTTCTCCATAGACGGTACCTGGCGGCATATCTGGGTAGAAAAGATAGCGAGCCACAATGTCGGCATTCAAAATAAGGAATGGGACAGCAGTGGAAACATGTTCACTCTCGGGCTTAACCTGCATTTTTAAATTTCAGGTTTCCTGCCGGCTGGTAAGGCCGGCGGGGGCGGACAAAGCTAAAAGGATATCTATATGAAAAAAACTGATAAAATAATAGGAGCCGGGATGGCGCTCGCGGCCATAGCGGCCGCCGGAACTTATTTCCTGACGGGCAAGCGCGGCGCGAAGAGCCGCGAGAGCATAGCCGCCTGGACGCTTAAGATGAAGGGCGAAGTCCTGGGGAAAATGAAGAAGCTTAGGGAAGTGAATAAAGATTCCTATTACGCCCTGGTGGACGAGATCTCCGAGCGCTATGGCAAAGTGGAAAAGGTCAGCGCCGAAGAAATTAAGATTATCCGCGCGGAACTTAGAGGCGCCTGGGCGCGCATAAGCGAAGAAATCAAAAAGCAGGCTTAAGGCGGGCGCACCGCTGCTGAGCGAGAAAAGGAATTATGAAAAAATGTAAATGGCTGTTTGCGGTGGTGTTTATGGCTTGCGGCGCTTCGGCTTACGCCGCGGACCGGCCTGCCGGGCTGGGGCTTGGCGTAGTGTTGGGCTCACCTACGGGCCTTACAATGAAGTACTATTTATCCCCGATTCACGCGTTCGACCTGGGGATAGCTTCGGACGGGGACACAAACCTGTACGCGGATTACCTCTGGCACGGTTGGAATACTTTCGCCCAGCCGGACAAGGGGCGTCTGGGGGCTTACCTCGGCCTCGGCGCGGCTATCCGGAACCATCATGATTCCGAATTAGCGCTCCGGACCGTGGGCGGCGCTTCTTACTGGTTTGCCGGCGCTCCGCTGGAAGCCTTTTTTGAGCTGGTCCCCACTTTCCCGCTTGTGCACTCTGGGGGGATGGATCTCAATGCGGGCCTCGGCATCCGGTATTACTTCCAAGCTTTCAATTGAGCGTACCTTCAGCCCATGGGGGCCGGCGCGTACGGAAGTATTGTATTATAAGGGGGTAGAGGACAAAAAAGCTTAAAAAGATGTCCCGGCTGTTTTATGCCGGGCTTCTTTAATATTCACCACAGGAAAAACACAGAATTTATGCGATGCTTTTTAACGCTTTTCTGCTGCCTGCTCCTGTCACCGGCCGCGTCGGCCGCGGACGAAAATTCTATCAGAATAGCGTCGGTGACCGTTACCGGCAACTCCGCCCTAACGGCCCCGGACCTGCTTGAGGCCGCCGACTTAAAGCCGGGAGCCGCGTGGAACCCCGAACTTAAGGCCCTGAGCGGCGAAATAATCTCTTCAATTTACCACAGCCAGGGCTTTATGGAAGCTTCGATCAAGCTTGCTGAATTGGAGGAGGGGACTTCCGTTTTTTTGCGGCTGGAAATTATAGAGGGGCCTCACTACAAGTTTGGGGCTACCCGGGTGACCGGCCTGGTTAAGCTCACCCAGAAAACCGTTAGAAAGGAGTTCGACTACCGGGAGGGGGATCACTTCAGTCAGGAAAAGTTGATGAACTCCCAGAGCCGGCTTTACGCCACTAACTGGTTCGACTCGCTGCGCACAAAAGTCTCCTCTACTTCGGCGGAGGGAATAGATGTGGACATCCAGACTTTGGAGAAGCCCCTGAAGTGGCTTACCGGCGGGGTAGGTTATGGCTCCGAAGAGAAAGAGCGTTTCTCGCTGGGAGTTGCTCATAATAATTTTCTGGACCAGGGCTACAAATTGGAGCTGGGCGGGATGCTGTCTCGCATCTGGCTGGAATACAAGGCCGAGTTCACCAACCGGCATTTCCTGAACAGCCTCACCGAATTACACGGCTCGAGCGCCTGGCGCAGCGAAACGCGAAAAGGTTACGACCTGGAAACTTTTAAAAATACCGTCAGCTTGGGACGCAAGCTTACCCCGCAGGTCTCCGCCTCGGTCCAGTATAGCCTGCAGCGCTCTCTGCTTTTTCATGTAGATCCGCTGCTCTCGGACGAGACGCCTTCCCTTTCCGATATTCACACCGGCGGTATTTCCTTAAACCGCGACACCACCGACGATTTTTTCTACCCGACCAGGGGCATGCGCTCCGAACTTACTTTAGAACGCGCCGGCGGCATCTGGGGCGGGAACATTAATTTATACAGGGGGTTGCTTAAGAATACCGCGTACGCGCGCCTCTTCGGCGGCGTTACGGGCCTGCTCTCGGCCAGAGGGGCTTTTGTGCAGGAGACCGGCTCTACGCGAGAGGTGCCTGTCTTCGAGAGATTATTTATGGGCGGCGCCAATTCTGTGCGTGGCTACTCTGAGCGCGGTTTAGGGCCCATGGACAGCCTGGGGAACCCGCTGGGCGGTAAAGTGCTGTTGGGAGCCAACGCGGAACTGCGGTTCCCTATCTATAAAAAACTTCAGGGCGCCATTTTCCTGGACGGCGGCCAGGTAGCTTACAGCCTGGCCGGGGCCGCGCCCAAGCGCTGGGAATATGGCGCCGGGGCGGGTCTGCGCTACCGCACGCCGGTGGGCCCGATCAGGGTGGATTTCGGTTATAAACTAAATCCTGACAAGCCGGTGACTCCCGAACTGTGGCGGCTGCACCTGAGCATTGGGGAGGCCTTCTGACCCGCCGGCGTCTCCTGCTTCTGGCGGCCGTGGTTCTGGCTTGCGGCGCTGCCCTGCTCTGGGTTTCCCAGGCTGGAGTTTTGCGGCGCGGGGTGAATTTTTACTTCGGAAAAACCGTAAGAATTTCCGGTTCGCGCGGGACCCTGGCTTCCGGGTTCACTCTTTACGGTTTAACACTTAAGACCCCGGCGCTTGAAGGCGCTATCCCCGAAATTTTTGTAAAACCAGATTTGATGTCAGCTTTTAGCGGGCATCCCTCCGTAGAAGTTGTAATTATAACTTCTCCCTCCCTTACGGCAATAATGCCAGGTTCCGCAGGCGGCGGAAAAAAGGCTGGAGCGTCGGCAGGTTTGCCCGCGGGGTTGCCGGAGATACAGAGCGCGCGCTTAACCGGCGGAAGCCTTAGGCTTGGGCCCGACGGCGCTTCGGTCACGGGAATAAATTGCGGCTTTTCTTACAAGGCAGGAATCTTCCGGGCGCGGGACTGCGGCGGCTCTTACGCGGGCGCGCGCACTGTTTTTTCTGGGGAATATTCGGAAAAAACCGCCGCGGCAGGCGGGAGGTTCTACTACCCGGCGCGCCAGACAACCCTGGACTATAAGTACAGGCTGACTGGAGAAAGGCATTCGCTCTCCGCGCGGGGCTCCGCGGCAGGCGCCCCGGTAAAACTTACCGCCGAGGCCGCGGGTTCCGACTGGGCGGCCAGCCTGAATTTTGAACGCTTTCTGCCGCTGGGCCTTATTAAGCCGGGGCTTGCCGGCTTCCCGCTCCGCGCCGCCGGAATTTCGGCTTCCGGCAGGGGCTATGCTGCCGGTTTGATGAGGGCAAAAGGTAAATTCAGCGCGGAAAAAAAAGACGGCGCAGCTTCGGGCACTTTCTCCCTGTATCCCGGTGGAGCCTCGCTGGCGGCCCTTGGTTCTCTTAATGAGTTTTCAGTTTCAGGAACAGCCGGCCTTTCCGGTGAAAAACTATCCGGAGCCTGGAAGTTCTCGGCTGGGGATGGAACTATTTTCCCTCCCGGCGGCAGCCTTGTCCTGAACGGTTTCAGCGGGCACGCGGCCCTTTCTGGAACTACCAAAGCCCCGCGCCTTAGCGGCGCGGCTGAGCTGGCCGGCTTGCGGGACAAAACACTTACCGCGGGGCCGGTGAAGCTGGATTTTGAAGGCGTCGGCGGGGCTAAAGAAAAGTTCGCGCTGAAACTGTCAGTGCTGGACCCCGCCGTTGGTGCCAGGCGGGCGGACTATTTGCGGGCAGAAGCGCGTGGTTCGCGGGCCGCGCACTCGTTTAGCGCCGCGTTCTCCTCTCTAGGCTCCACTATAACCCTGGCGGGAACCGCCTCGCTGCTGGACGGGGCCTGGAAAGCCGTGGTCGACGCAGTTGATCTGGCGGATACCGGGTGGAGCCTTTGCGGCCCATTCTTTACCTCGGCTTCGGCGGCCGGCGGAGTTTCCGTTTCCGGGTTCTGTCTCTCTTCCGGGCATAGTCGTTTTAATTTTTCCGGGGTGTTCCTTTCGCCTTTCCCGCAGGAGCTGCACGCCTCGCTTTCCGGCCTGGCGCTGGCTCAGTTGGAGAGATTCGGCCCGGCCGGGGTAAAGCCCGAAGGGCTGGTGAACGCGCGGGCAGATTACCCGCTGGGGGGGCCGGGAAGTTTTGACTTCTCAGCTACCGGGCTTAAGTTGAACGGTCTGGAAATGGGCGCCGCCTCCGCCTCGGGCGTCTTCCGCCCCGGGGCTTTACACCTTAAAGCGGGCGACTGGAAGATCTATGGCGGCTCGGTAATTTCCTCCGGTTCTCTGGTTTCGGAGGGCGGCAAGGTTTCCGCGGCTTTCTCTGTAAAGGCCTCCACCATGAACATCTCCCCGCTGCTGGTCTTTGCGCCGGGCCTGGCGGCGCGCGAGATCTGGCTAAACGGCGAAAGCGTGGTGTCGCTGGCGGACGGGAAATTTAAAAGTACCGGCGGGCTCTCCCTTGATTCCCCTAAATTTACGGTCGCGGCCCTGGGCCTTACCCTCAACGATGTAAAGGCCGAGGTAAGTTCCAGGGACCTGTCTTCGGCCAGGCTTAAGCTCACCGCCGTAAGAAAAGGGGGTATGCTTAAAGCGGAAGGAGAGATTTCGAACACGGGCCCGGAGATAAAGATACAGTCTTCGGGGTTGCCTTTTAGCCACCCTACCGGGCTTTCGGGCAAGGTCGGCGCCTCGCTGCTATTTGCCGGCACCTGGCGTTCGCCCGAGTTGAAAGGATTGCTGGACCTTGACGAAGCCAGGTTTGAGATGGAAAAATTTAATAAGTACCGCTCGTCGCCGGAGAGGAGCGGTTTTTATGAGTCCATGGATGTGGACCTGGGCATTAAGGCCAGGAAGAACGCCTGGTACAGGGAGGGTTCAAGTTCCATAGAACTTAAGGCTGACCTTCTTTTTCAAAAGACGCCTTACCGCAGCCCGACGCTGCTGGGCACGATAGAGGCACTGAAGGGTTACTATGTCTATCTTGGCAACACCTTTACCATAAATTCAGGGCTGCTTTCCTTTACTGGGGAGTACCCGCCCAATCCGGTAATAGCCGCGGAGGCTTCTAACGAGGAGAGAGGCAGGCCGTATAAAGTATATTTCACGGCCTTCGGGACCCTGCGCGTCCCGAAGATACAGTTGACTTCCGACCCTTCCATGGAGCAGCGCGATATCATCTCGTACCTGGTGACCGGACGGCCGCTCTATGAGCTGTACGCGCCGGGCCACAGCGGAACGCAGCCCGGCCAGGACAACACCGCCCAAAACTTTGCGGCCGACTACATAGCGCAGAAAGCCGCGTCAACAATCGGCAGGAAACTTTCTATAGATATGATAAACCTGAAGATGAACAGCGAAAGGCAGGGCGACTTGACCGTGGGACGCTACATCATTAAGGACCTGTTTATAAGTTACGGGCAGGTGCTGGGCCCCGGAGGAGAAAAAAGGGTGAGCGCGGAATACACGCTGACCAAGTTCCTTAGCCTTGTCGGCAAGAATTCCAGCGAGGGCGGTTACTTTACGGACCTGCTCTTCAAGTTCGGGATAAGGTAGGCCCGGGCCGCCGGCTCGCAGTGCGAAAAAAGTCAATTAGAAGCGGAATCTGCCAGTTACCACTCACGCCTGATTACGGTATCCTTAACATTACAGGGGCTTATAGGGGGAAGGCGGCCGGCTATAGTGTGCCGGCCGGTTTGGCGCCAAGGCGCAATGTATAAGCGTGAAAATACGGGGGAGATAATGAAATATTCAAAGATTATAGTTATGACGGCGGTACTAGCCGCGGGCGCGTTGTCCGGCTGCGCCATCTTCAGCAGGAAGCCCATGCACCTCAACGTAAGTCCTACCATACCCGCGGCGGAAGGCAGCATCCTGTTCGAGAGCACCGAGAACGGGAATACCGGCATCTACCTGACCGTGCGGAACCTGGCTAATCCTGAAAAACTTACCTCGCCCGCGAATGTATACGTGGTCTGGGTGAATGTCGCCGTGGACGCTACTCCGCAGAATATCGGGGCGCTGGTGGTTGGAAAAGACCTCGCCGGGGAACTGAGGACCGTGACTCCGCTGAGCCGGTTTGAGCTGTTCATTACGGCGGAGCCGTCGGCTGAGGTTAAACTGCCTTCCGGGCAGTCGCTGCTTTGGACCAGCTACACAAAATAAAAGATGTGCCTGCACGGGGCCGGAAACGGCCCCGTTAGCCGCGGAGACAGCCTCCCGGGCGGCCATGGTTTACGGCCCTGCGGGGAGCCGGAGGGAAATTATGAACACTCTTGTACGGATACTTATGAGTACCGTGGCTGTTTTTGCGACGGCTAAACTGCTGCCCGGGGTAAGGGTGGACGGCTTAGGTACGGCGCTGGTGGTGGCTGTGGCGCTCGGCGTTGTAAGCGCCGTGCTCGGGCCGCTGCTGCTGTTCCTGACCCTGCCGCTCAATGTGCTTACCCTGGGAATGTTCACCTTTGTCATTATCGGCGGGCTCGTGCAGTTTACGGCCTGGTTTGTTCCAGGTTTTGCGGTGGCGAGTTTTTGGTGGGCTCTGCTGTTTGCGCTGCTGCTTTCCGTGTTAAATTCCTTTCTGCATTTGCTGGGCGGTCTGAAAAAGACCTGACCGCCCGCGGCCGGCCGGCAGCGGATTGGCGCGGCGTTTCTGTTTTGGAAAGCATGAAACTACTGTTTATGGCGCTTCTGGCGCCTGTGGGTTTTATCCTGGCGTCGGGCCCGGTCCTGGGGGCGGAGCCGCCGCCCGTGATCTCGACCGCGCCCGTGCCGCATAACTGGATAGACACCGTTTATTCAGGCGTGAGCCATGGCCTGGTCTATCCCGTCGGCTTTGTGGACCGTTACTTCCTGCCGGCGCACGAGGAAATAGAAACCAACCGCTCTTACCTCCGCGTGATCGGCGGTTATGAATGGGCCAATAAAGACGGGGTCCATTTCCGCCGCGCTATCCGCGCCATGGTGCGCTTGCCCGGGGTTACCGACCGCCTCAGCCTGGTTTTTTCCGACGACGAGCCCAATCTTCCTCCGCCGCCCACGGTGACCCTGGGCGCGGTAACGCCCAGCGAAGTGCCCCAGGTAAACCCGAAGGACCGGCAGACTGCGGCCCTACGGTATTCCGCTTACAACCGGCTTAATACCAAAGTGGATTTGAACCTTGCCACCCGCTCCGGGCTGCGCCCCGAGTTGGCGGGGCGCTTGCAGCAGCGCCTCCCGCTTTCGCGGATGGTGATGTCAAACTTATCCCTGACCGGCTTCTGGCTGGGGGGCACCGGTTTTGGCGAAAGAGTTCGCTATAGCGTAGAGCACCCCTTTTCCCCTTATACAACGCTGCGCCTGGACAACGCCGCGACCCACATTGAAAAACTACCAGGTATTACGGGGGACACCCGCCTGTCGCTGGTGAGCCAGCTTTCACCCAAGGCGGCGCTCTCGGCGGGCGCGGGTTTTACCGTTGTTATGCCCCTCTGGCAGGGGCAGGCCTATTCGGCCAGCGTGATTTACCGGCGTAATTTCTACCGGGAGTGGCTCTTTTATGAGCTGGAACCCGGGGTGAACTGGACGCGCACGCCCGGCGGCCATTACCCGCGCATCCCTACGGCGGCGATACGCCTGGAGATCCAGTTCAGGACCGGGCGAAAATAGCTCCGGTCGCGCTTAAAAGCGTGGACTTACAGCGCTCCTGTGTGGCAGCGTGGGTTTTGGGAAAACGGTCAACTAAAAACGGAGACAGCCTGTTCCCGCTTCGAAATAATTACTGTATTCTGCTTTTAAGGCGCCATCCCATTCGGGTGCCGGCAGCAAGCGCGGTAGTTATGCTGCCTGCCGGCGGCGTCTGGATATCGAGCTAAAAGGGAAATATATGAAAAATTCAGCAACCGCGGTAATGACGGCTCTTATGGCCGCCGTAGTTTTGTCCGGCTGCGCCACGGTAGGCGGAAAGCCCGTACATTTAAGCGCCAGTACGCTTATCCCCGGCGCGGACGGAACCGCTAAATTTGAAATGACTCAGAACGGGAATACATCTATAGACCTTGTCGTGCAGCACTTGGCTGAACCGGGGAAACTTACTCCTCCCGCCGCCGTGTACGTGGTCTGGGTAAAGATCCCCGCGGAGTCTACCCTGCAGAACGTGGGGGCGCTGCTCCTAGACAAAGACCTTGCCGGCGAACTTCACACCGTTACCCCTCTGGAGCGGTTCGACCTGATTGTGACGGCGGAAACAATGCCCCAGGTGCAGAATCCTACCGGGCAGCCGCTGTTGTGGACAAGTTACAACAGGTAAAAACCTGGAGCGCGTAAGAACTCGCCGGGATACCGGAGCCTTGCGCGAAGAGCGTGCAAGGCTGTTGACGCTTAACCGGTGGAACAAGGGGGAAACATGCTATTTGTCTGGTTTATCCTGGTCGGACTGACGGCGGGCTGGCTGGCCGGCCGCCTGGTAAAAGGCGGAGGTTACGGCATTGTCGGCGACATTGTCCTTGGCGTGCTGGGCGCCGTGTTTGGCGGTTTCCTGTTCCGTTCCGCGGGCTTGTATATTGGCGGCGGGCTGATAGGAGCCGTTATTGTGGCGACCATCGGCGCGCTCGCGCTGATTTTCCTCGTGCGTCTTGTCAAGCGGGCCTGACTCATGTTCGCGGCTGGCCGCTCAGGCCCGGCGGCGCATTGACAGGGGAGGAGTGGAATGACCTTAGCTGATATAGCGGCGGCGGCTGAAAAGCGGCTGGCGGAAAATACAGGTTTCGCTTCTCCGAAAGCCGTCGGAGTAAACCTGGAGGATGGCCTATACCACGTAACCGTTGAAATAATTGAAAAAAAACAGGGGGATCCTTCGGGCGAAATCCTGCGGGCCTATGACGTGGCGGTAGACTCGGCCGGGAGCCTTCACGGCTATTCCCCGCTCCAAAAATAATAGCCGGCTTTGTTAATGAGAGGTGGGTTATGCCCAAAGAAAAAAACATGGAATGGCAGGGCGCCGGGGCCGGGAAAACGGTAGTGGCGGAAAGGGGCCAGGAGACCTTGCTGGCCGAGGGCGCCCTGCAGAAAGCGATTTTTAACAGCGCTAATTTCTCCAGCATAGCCACGGACGCCAAAGGCGTGATTCAGATTTTCAACGTGGGCGCCGAGCGAATGCTCGGGTACACGGCCGCCGAAGTGATGAACAAGGTTACCCCGGCCGAGATCTCCGACCCGCAGGAAGTTGTAGCGCGCGCCAAAGCTTTGAGCGCGGAGCTGGCTACCCCGATCAAGCCCGGGTTCGAGGCACTGGTCTTCAAGGCCTCGCGCGGGATAGAGGACATCTACGAGCTGACCTATATCCGCAAGGACGGCAGCCGCTTCCCCGCGGTGGTGTCCGTTACCGCCCTGCGCGACGCGGAAAAGACCATAATCGGCTACCTGCTGATTGGTACCGATAATACCGCGCGCCAGGAAGTGGAAGATGAGAGGAAGAAGCTCGACCAGCGCCTGCGCGACCAGCAGTTCTACACGCGGTCACTTTTTGAGGCCAATATCGACGCTATCATGACCACCGATCCGCAGGGAATAATTTCGGACGTAAACAAGCAAATGGAGCAGCTGACCGGAAGCACCCGCGACGAGCTGATCGGCTCGCCGTTCAAGAGTTATTTTACCGACTCGGATCAGGCCGAGGCCAGCATTAAGAAGGTGCTGGCCGAAGGCAAGGTGACCAATTACGAATTGACCGCGCGCGCCAGGGACGGCAAGGAGACGGTGGTGTCCTACAATGCCACCACTTTTTACGACCGGGACAGGAAGCTGCAGGGCGTGTTCGCCGCAGCTCGCGACGTAACGGAGCGCAAGCAGCTGGAGATAAATCTGGACCAGGCGAAAAACAAAGCCGAAGCCGCCAACCGGGCCAAGAGCGTGTTCCTGTCTAAAATGTCTCATGAAATCCGCACTCCCATGAACGCTATCCTGGGGTTCAGCCAGCTGATGCGGCGCGACCCCCAGGCCACCAATGAGCAGCGCCGGCAGTTGGATATTATCAATAAGAGCGGCGAATCCCTGCTTGAACTGATAAGCGATATTCTGGAACTGTCCAAGATAGAGGCCGGGCGCATTGCGCTCAATACTACGGCTTTTAACCTGCGGGTCCTGCTCGAAGACCTTGAAACGCTGTTCCTGGCGCGGGCGGAGGCAAAAGGCCTCCGCCTTGAACTTGAAATAGCCGAAAGCGTTCCACACTTCGTCCTGGCCGACAAGGGCAAGCTGCGGCAGGCGCTGGCGAACATGTTGGGCAACGCCGTTAAATTCACCGAGCACGGCGGGATTTCCCTGCGCGTGCGCGCCGCCAGCCTTGACGGCGGGAAATTCCGTTTGGAGTTGGAGGTTGAGGACAGCGGCCCCGGCATACGCCCGGAAGAAATAGGGGGGCTGTTCAGGCCCTTCGAGCAGGCCCAGGCCGGGCTTAAATCTACGGGCGGCACGGGGCTGGGCCTGGCCATATGCCGCGAGTACGCCCGGCTGCTGGGCGGTGAAATTACCGTTGCCAGCCGGTTCGGCAAAGGCAGCACCTTCCTGCTGAACGTCGTTCTGGAGAAGGCGGCCCCGGAGACGGTCGCCATAACGGAGGCTCCCAGGCATATTAAAGGGCTTAAGGCCGGCGAGCCGCGCTACCGGGTACTTATCGTAGACGACAAGGAGAATAACCGCTTTTATCTTTCGCAATTGCTGGTCCTGGCGGGCTTCGACACGCGCATGGATGTGAACGGGGCGGAGGCTGTACAGGAATTTCATGCCTGGAAGCCGCAGCTCGTGCTGATGGACCTGCGTATGCCGGTGATGGACGGCCATGAGGCCATGCGGCTCATAAGGTTGGCGCCAGGAGGTAAGGAAGCTAAGATAATAGCTATAAGCGCCAGCGCTTTCACTGATACGCAGAACGAAGCGCTGGCGGCCGGTGCCGACGACTTTATCGCTAAACCGTTCAGGGAAGAAGAGCTGTTCGAAAAGATAGCCAGGCTTATCGGGGCCAAATATGAGTATGACGTAGAGGCCGCCGAGCCGGCGGCCCTGGTACAGTTGTCCCCTGGCGAACTGGCGGCCATCCCCGCCGCTCTGCGCAGGCAGCTGCGCGAAGCCGCGGTGAACGGGGACTTCGACCGCCTGGAGGAACTGGCCGGAAAAGTGGAAGCTCTTGACGGCCGCCTGGCGCAGGAGATCAGAATCTCGGCTGAAAAGTTCGACTCCCGGCGCATTCTGGCCCTTTTGCCGGAAAATGAGGGGCTATGACGGACAGCCAGCAGGTACAGCCTTCAGTGCCCAGCGTGCTTATTGTTGACGATACGCCCGCCAACCTGGAGCTGCTGGCCGGGATGCTTAAGGAAAAAGGCTGTAAGGTGCGGGCGGCCCTGAACGGAAGGTTGGCCCTGGAGAGCGTGCATAGTTCCCCGCCGGACCTGATCCTGCTGGATATAAATATGCCGGAGATGAACGGCTATGAGCTCTGCGAAATACTGAAGTCCGATATAAAGTATAAAGAGATCCCAGTAATCTTCCTGAGCGCCTCCACCGAGATGGTGGACAAGGTAAAGGCCTTCGGCGTGGGCGGCGCGGACTATATTACCAAGCCTTTCCAGCTTGAAGAAGTTCAGGCCCGCGTGGACACGCAGTTGACGCTTAAGAAAGCGCGGGAATACCTGGAAGACAAGAACCGGTTCCTGGAATACACTTTTTCCCGCTTCGTCTCGCCCAAGGTGGTGGAGACCATGAAGCTGCTTCCTATAAGCGGGCTGCTCAAGATGGAGCGCTGCGAGGTTACCATACTTTTTGCGGACCTGCGGGGTTTTACCTCCCTGGCTAACGAGATCTCCCCTGAGGAGGTGCAGGAAACGCTGAACTCCTTCCTGTCGGTTATGGTCAAATGCCTGGAGGACAACGACGGGATGGTGGACAAATTCATGGGCGACGGGCTTATGGCTTTATTCGGGGCGCCTTTCAGGCAGAACGACCACGCGCAGCGGGCGCTCAGCGCCGCCGTGGCCATGCAGGAAGCCCACCGCGGCTGGTTGCAGGCGCGCGCGGCGGTGGGCAAGCCGGCGCGCCAGATGGGAATAGGTATAGCCACGGGGCAGGTGGTGGCGGGCGCCTACGGCACCGCCAACCGCATGGAGTACACCGCGCTCGGGCATGCCGTCAACCTTGCCAGCCGTCTATGCGGCGCCGCGCAGGGTGGGGAAATATTGACCATCCGCGAAACGCTTGAGAAAACCGTTTCTGTGGTGACAGTTCCCGCCGCAAACGCGGCCGCTCCCGCGTTCGCGTTTTCTGCGAAAGGCAGGCTGTCCTTTAAAAATATAGCCGAGCCGGTAGAAGTACTTTCTGTAACGTATGGCGCCTGAAATAAATAAAAAGGAAAATACTTCCAAAAGCCTTAGTATTCTTATTGTGGACGACACTCCCGCCAACCTGGAGCTGCTGGCCGGCATGCTTAAGGACCGGGGGTATAAGATACGGATGGCCGTGAACGGAGAACTGGCCCTTCTGGCCGTCCGGAACGCCGCGCCGGACCTGATCCTGCTCGACATCATTATGCCGGGGATGGACGGCTACGCGGTCTGCGCCAGGCTTAAAGAGGATGAGAAGCTGAAAGATATCCCCGTAATATTTTTAAGCGCCCTGAACGAGACGGAGGATAAACTTAAAGCCTTCCGCGCCGGCGGCGCGGACTATATAAGCAAGCCTTTTAATTTTGAAGAAGTTAACGTTCGGGTGGAAACACAGCTTAAGATCAGGGCGCAGAAGCGCGACCTTCAGGAGCACTATGATAAGCTGCGCGAACTGGAAAAGATGCGCGACAGCCTTGTTCACATGATGGCGCACGACCTGCGTTCCCCGCTGACGGCCATCTCTAGTTTTCTTCAACTGCTGAAAGAGGACGCGAAAGGCTGTCTTTCAACGGCAGCGGCAGGGGATATCGAAGAAGTTCTTAAGGCGGTAAGGAAAATGACGCGGATGGTGAGCGACATGGTGGACACCAGCAAGCTGGAAGACGGGAAAATGAAGCTCGATGTTAAAGATTGTGACCTGGCGGCAGTCTGCCGGGAAGTTATGGACTCCCTGAAGCCGCTGGCCGGGAGCCGGCTCCTGAGTTTAGAAGGGGTAACTGCCCCGGTAAAGGTGCCGGCGGACCGCGAGCTGGTCGCCAGGGTGCTGCAGAACCTGCTGGCCAACGCCATTAAATTCGCGCCCAGGGAAGGCGGCAGGGTGCGGGTGTATATGAAAAATACGGAAGAAGGCGCGCGGGTCAGCGTTGAAAACAATGGCCGGAGCATCCCTGTGGAATACCAGCAGAAGATCTTCGAAAAATTCGGCCAGGTCGAGACCGGTTCCGACAAGCATGGCTATTCCACAGGTCTGGGGCTTAACTTCTGCAAGCTGGCCGTGGAGGCGCACGGCGGAACTATCGGAGTGACAAGCGAAAAAAACCAGCCCACAACTTTTTGGTTCGAACTGCCCGGAGTAGTTAATGGCAAGGGGATATGAATATAGAAAAGCTTGAAATAAACGGGGTGACCGACCTGGGGCCGGGCGACCACCTATGCCAGATCTACGAGACGGAACAGGAGCACAGGGCGTTGCTTACTCCTTACCTGATAGAGGGGCTTAAGCGGAACGAAAAGATTCTTTACATCCTGGACAACCATACAGAGGAAGCGATCTGCGGGTACCTGAAGGACGCCGGCGCGGACCTTAAGCCTTATCTGGCTTCAGGCCAGTTTGTTTTCCTTACGCACCGGGAATCCTATGCCAAAGAAGGCAGCTTCGACCCTGACCGCATGATAAGTATGCTGAAGTCTGAAACCGCCAGGGCCGTTGAGCAGGGCTATGCCGCCCTGCGCGTTACGGGGGAGATGACCTGGGCGCTGAAGGGCCTGCCCGGTTCCGAAAAATTGATAGAGTACGAGGCGAAGTTGAATAATTTTCTGCCTGGGAGCCGCGCTCTGGCGCTATGTCAGTATAATAAACAGCGTTTTACCCCGGCGTTGCTTATGGATATCCTGAGAACCCATCCTTTAGTCGCCATAGGCGTCGACCTGATAACAAATTCCTTTTATCTGCCTCCGGAAGATATCCTTGGGAGCGACCTGCCAAGGGCTATCCTGGAGCACCGGATAGGCAACTTGCTCGAGGGAAAAAGGGAAAGGAAAACCCTGGAACAGTCCGAACTGCTCTACCGCAGGCTTTTTGAGGCGGCCCAGGACGGAATTTTTATCCTTGATTATGAGACCGGGCGCGTAACTTCCGTGAACCCGTACCTGATTAAGATGCTTGGCTATACTGCTGAGGAAATACTTGGCAATACGCTGGGCGAACTTGGTTTCGTCAAGGATACCCTGCTGGCTAAAGAGGCGTTCACTGAGTTGCGGGCTAAAGGGTATGTAAGGTATGAAGATATCCCGCTTATGGGTAAGAATGGTAGTAAGAAAGAAGTTGAATTTGTAAGCAATGTGTGCGAGGTAGGAGACAAAAAAGTTATCCAGTGCAATATCCGCGACATTACCGAGCGCATGAAGGTGGAAGAGAAGCTGCGGCATCAAGCCGATCTGATGGAAAACGTGAACGACGCTATTGTCGGTTCGGACGCGCAATTCCGGCTGAACTCCTGGAACGCGGCCGCCGAGTCCCTGTACGGCTGGAAAGCCGGGGAAGTGCTCGGACGGGACGGGCGGGAGATTGTTCGCACCGAATGGGCGGACAAGGACGCGGATAAAATGAGGCGCCTGATAGCGGAAACCGGGCGCTGGCGCGGGGAGGCTACCCAGACTCACAGGGACGGTACGCAGCTATCTGTGGAGGTGTCCTCTATAGTGCTCCGTGATGAGGACGGGCAGATCACGGGATATGCCAGCGTTAACCGCGACCTGACCGAGCGCAAGCGGGCCGAACAGCAGCTGCGCCAGGCCCAGAAGATGGAGGCGGTAGGCCTGCTGGCCGGCGGGGTGGCGCACGACTTTAATAATCTTATCACCGCCATAAACGGGTATGCCCAATTGGTACTGAAGACCCTGCCGCCGGAAGACAGCCGTAACGGTGATCTCCGGGAAATCTTAGCCGCCGGAGACCGCGCGTCTGCGCTAACCCGCCAGCTGCTGGCCTTCAGCCGCAAGCAGATTCTGAAGCCCGTAACTCTGGACCTTAACGCGGCGGTCGAAAGCGCCGCAAAAATGCTAAGGCGGCTTATAGGGGAAAACATCTCGCTGCAGATTACCCCTGGCGACGGGTCCTGCCTTGGCAGGCTCGACCCCGGCCAGATAGCCCAGGTGCTAATGAACCTGGTAATCAACGCCCGCGACGCCATGACTAAAGGAGGGGAGATCCTTATTAAAACCGAAGCGGTTAGCATGGGAGAAAGTTGGTGCGCGCAGCATGGCCTTAAATACGGCCCTTTGGTAAGTGTTTCCGTGGCTGATACCGGTTGCGGAATAGGCCCGGAGGTAAGAGCGCACATGTTTGAGCCTTTCTTCACTACTTAAGGATATAAGCAAGGGCACAGGGCTCGGCCTGGCTACCGTATACGGGATTGTAAAGCAAAGCGGCGGGGAAGTAACGGTTAAAAGCGCTCCCGGACAGGGCGCGGTTTTTACCATGTATTTCCCTTTGATCCCTAGGATCGACGCCGTTCTGCCCCAGCTCGAAAGCGCGCGGCCGGTGACCGGTCACGAAACGCTCTTGTTTGTAGAGGATGAAACGCCCCTGCTTAACCTGGGGCGCAGGATTCTTGAGAGCTACGGTTATAAAGTGCTTACGGCGGTAGATGGGCCTGGCGCGCTGGAGCTTCTGCGCGAGCATTCGTCCGCGATAGCCCTGCTTGTTACCGACCTGGTCCTGCCGGGCATGAACGGCACCGAGCTGGCGCGTAAGGCCGGGGAGCAATGGCCGGGGCTGCGCGTGCTCTATATGTCCGGCTATACCAACAACGTGGTGGCCAGGCACGAGATAACGGAAGCGACTGTAGCTTTTATCCAGAAGCCCTTCTCCGCGGAGGCCCTGGCTCTAAAAGTGCGCTTAATCCTGGACGCGCCGGCCGGTGACGCCCGGCCTTAACAGTATTCAGTTGAAGCGGTAGCCTATGCCCGAAACGCTCAACACCCGCCGGCTGAAGGCCGCGCCGAGTTTCCGCCGCAAGGAAGAGATATGCGTCTGGATGGTGCGCGGGTCGTTATAATCGGCCGCGTTGTAGCCCCAGACGTCCTCCAGCAGCCGCTGAACGCTGAGGACCAGCCCCGGCCTTCTGAGGAAGAGCGCCAGCAGGTAGAACTCCTTGCGCGTCAGCCGTACTTCGCGCCCTTTGACCGCCACCATGCGCGCCTGCACGTCCAGCCGCAAGCTTGAATTCCCGAGGATCTCTCTGGTTTCGCGCGGCAGCTTTGCCCCGCGCAGTACGGATCGTATCTTGTCCTTAAGCGCAGGGCGCGAGGCTTGCTCTACGATATAATCTCCTACCGCCTGCTTTGTCCGCCCGGCCTTCTCCCGTTCAGCTTCGGGCGCGGTTGAAAGCATGATGACCGGGATATTGGCGGTACGCGGCTCGCTAGCCAGCCGCTTGGTGAGGGCGAACCCGCCCAGGCCCGCCAGGGAAACGTCCGCCAGGACCACATCGGGGCGGAACTGCAGGGCTTTCTGGAACGCCGCTGCGGCTGTCCTGGCCGTAATCACGTCGAACCCGTCGGCCGATAAAGAGTTGTCGTAAAGCTCAAGCAGCTTGGCTTCGTCCTGAACTAAGAGTATTTTGGTAGTCATTTTAACCCCCCGGAACGTAAAAAAACAGTCTGCCTCACTCTCTGGGTAAAAGAATTACACGGCATGCTCCTTAAGAGCAGGCTGCGGTTCTACGGTGTTACAATTGGTAGCGGACTAACCCTGATACAGGTTGAAAAACCAACCTGTATTCCCTTCCCCGATACTACAAGATAAAAATTCTTTTGTAAACACTTTTGCGGACTTTCAGATTTTTGTGATATCGCTGCCTGCCGGTTTTTTTAGCGGCGGATAGCGCCTTATGCGGTAGTATTGTATTATAAGCCTGAATGGCCGCGCGGGGGATGATAGATTTGCCCGCTGGTGGAACAGGATAGTGATGACTAAATTTTATTTATTAAAGAAGACCGCGGGGCTGGCGGGCCGCTGGGCCGCGCTGCTCGCGCTCGCGCTGGCGGCGGGCTGGGCCGCGGCGGCCTTGTACCTGGACCTGCCTGCCGGCGCCTATGCGCGGACTCTTGCTTCGGCGGTCTGCGCAATAGCCGCGCTGGGTTCCCTGCTGGCTTTCCGGGGGCGCGGGAAAGGGCTGGTTATCTGCGCCGCGGTCTCTGCGCTGGTGCTGGGCTGGTGGCTTACCCTGAAGCCGTCGAACGAGCGGGCCTGGCAGCCGGACCAGGACAGGGCCGCCTGGGCCGAAATTAAAGGGGACACTATACTTATTCACAATGTCCGCAACTGCGCCTACCGCACCGAGACCGATTATACCCCGCGCTGGGAAACCCGCTCCTACGACCTCTCAAAAATAAGCGGCCTGGATATTTCACTCACGTACTGGGTCTCGCCGCTGATAGCGCACCCTATCCTGAGTTTCCGGTTCGGCGCTAATGACTACGTCGCCATTTCTATAGAGACCAGGAAGGAGGCGGGGGAGGCGTACTCCACCTTCCGCGGTTTTTTTCGGCAGTATGAAATGATCTATACGGTAGGCGACGAGCGCGACTTGCTGCGCCTGCGGACCAATTACCGCAAGGGCGAGGAGATGTACCTTTACCGCACGCGCGCCACTCCCGCCCGCGCGCGGGAGATCTTTCTGAATTACCTGGCCCGGCTGAACCGGCTGCGGGACCAGCCTGAATGGTATAACGAGCTGGCTAATAACTGTACCAGCAACGTGGCCGCGCTGGCTGGCGAGAAGCGCCGGGACTGGCGCCTGCTGCTGAACGGGCGCGCGGACCGCATGCTTTATGAGTGGGGCTACCTGGCGGGGGACCTTCCGTTCGCCCGGCTAAAGGCGCAGGCGCATATAAATGAAGCCGCGCGGGCGGCCGGCGACGCCCCGGATTTTTCCAGGCGCATCCGGGCGGGCCGCGCGGGATTTTAGTAGGAGAAAGAGAGGCCGGCGAAGCCCCTGCGTCCGAATTTTTCGAAGCGCAGCAGGGTCTCCCCGTAGCCGTACCAGTACTGCAGGTAAAGCGCGAAGTTCAGCTTGGGGAATTGCTGCCGGAATTCCAGCTGGTAGGAATCTTTATTGCTGTCGCGGAAGACCGGGGTCTTGATATCCAGCTGGTGGTCCTTGAAGCTTCCCGCCCACAGAAAATTTCTTACGCTGATTCCGACTTCGCCCCTGCCCATATAATTTAGAAAAGAACTCTTTTTGCCGATGGACTTAAGGTAGTCGTCCTGCCCGGTGTACCCGGACGCTTTCCAGAGCTTCAGGTAGAACTGCGCTTTGTCCGGCAGAAAAGAATTGGTGACCTGCAGCTTCTCTTTAGTTTGAAGACCGAACTTTATCAGAATATATTGCCTATTCCAGCTGCGCGACTGCGGGCCGGAGAGGCCGTTGGATTCGTGCTCTATGGGGCATACCGCTATGCTGCGCAGTTTTAAACTGCCGGCGAGCGTCTTGTTTACCGGGTAGTCCAGGAAAAACTCCGGGTTATAATTGCTTTCCTCAAAAGGTTGCGAAGGCTGCCCCTCATTCCAGAGTGATTTCTGGGTGTAGGCTATGTACGCCGGAAAAAGGTTGTAATTCAGCACATACAAGTCTGGTTGCAGCAGCTGGAACTTCATGCTCAGCTGGAATTTTATCTGCGCGTTGCTTTTAGCCGGGTTCCCGTTGATGGCGAAATAATTGACCTTGTGCGCGGCCACAGCATTTTCTTCTTTTTTTACAAGCGGGGCGTTCTTCGGTACGCCCTGATCAAGGGCCGCTGTGGCGGTGCTAGCGGCATAGGCCGAGGCAGGGGGCATATCCTCCGCCCAGGAACTGCCAGAAAAAAGCGCAAGGGTTATCAAAGTGGCTGTTATTTTTCTCATATTGTCGCGACATAAGCGGAACTAACTCAGCTACTCTCCCCCTAGGCCATGCAGTAATTATATACTAATCCGCCGGCTGTTTGTGGTTGTCCTTAATTGCGTATTCTGATCAAATCGGCCGCTTTTCTATTTCAATTCGGCCACTATTCTGCTGAATTCGGCCATGTCAAAAACGTAGCGACGCTTGGGTAACCATAACTCTATCTATTTTGCCTCCCTTTTATCAAATTCTTTCCGATTATTTCTGCCGGTATTCCGCTTACAGTGGGTCCTTCCGGATTGAACCACAGCTTAGCTCTATCTTGTAAGCCTGGTGCAGCAACCGGTCGCAGATAGCGTCGGCTATAGTGTCGTCCCCGATATTCCGGTGCCAGGCCTTGCTGGGGCACTGGCTGGTGATTATGGTGGCGCCGGTGCCGCAGCGCTCTTCGATCACTTCCAGAAAGTCCATCCGCGCGCTTTCCGACAGCGGCGCAATCAGGAAGTCGTCTACGATAAGCAGCCTGGCTTTGCCCAGGTTCTGTATCAGCCGCAGGTGCGAACCGTCCGCCCGCGCCATCGCCAGCGTCTCGAACAGCCGGGTGGCCCTTACATATGTTACTGGCCGGCCGCACCGCGCCGCAAAGTTCCCCAGCGCGCAGGCAATGTAGCTCTTGCCCACGCCTGACGGGCCGGTAAGAATCACATTTCTATTGTCGTCCAGCCAGGCCGTATTGCCTAGTTCAAGCAGGGTCTGTTTGTTAAGCCCGCGATTGCGCCGGTAATCCACATTCTCCAGGGAAGCCTCCTGTTTCATATGCGCCCGTTTCAACAACCGCCTCAGCCGCTTGCAATCACGGTGTGCCTGTTCATCGGCGGCCAGCAGGCCCACGAACTCTGCATGGGTCAGCTCGGCCTGCTGGGCGTCTGCCAGCCGCCCAGACAGGCTTTGCGCCATCCCGTACAACTTCATCTTGTTCAGCGTTTCTATCGTCTGTTCATTCTGCATTTATCCTCCCGTTACTGTCGTCGTAATACTGCCCGCCACGGATGTTCTCATGGAAGGGCAAAACGTTCTGCGCCTGCGGCGGCGCTGACTCCAGCTTGTCCAGGTTCCTGGCCAGGATCTCTTTGATGGCGTGATAGCTGTAGTTGTGAAAACGCAGCGCGCGCCCCGCCGCCGCTTCCAGCCGGGGATAGCCGCAGCTCTTGCCGAACCGCAGTATCCCAAAGCAGGCTTTGTAGCCCTGCTCCGGGTGCGCCTTCCCCGCGATGACCAGTTTCAGCAGGCGCTCCGTGTTGGGGCCTGTCTTCGCGCCCCACTCGTAGATGCGCTCCGGAGTCCACTCCAGATACGCCCGGTGCGCCGGCGGCAGATGCGCTTCATTGCGGATACAACTGCCGGGAACGCGGCTGCGCGCGTGCGCTGCTACCACCTCGCCACGGCATAACACTTCCACGGCGTGCTCAGTCATCCGTACATCAACTTTGTCGCCTGCCAGCCGGCACGGGACGGTGTAGAAGGATCCGTCAGCCCTGATGCAGTAATCCTTCTGCACCCGGGCGCTGTACCACTCGGCGTATTCATAGCGGTTGGCGCTCAGCGTCAGGGCCGCAGGACGGTCAAGTTCTTCGAACAACTCCCGCCGGGATTTCCCGACCGCCTTCATGGTGCGGCTATTAAGCACCTCCAGCAATTCCCATATGGCGGCGTTCAGGTCGGCCAGGCTGTAAAAGACGCGGTTGCGCAGCCGCGCCAGGATCCAGCGCTTGGCCACCAGCACGCCGTTCTCGACTTTCGCTTTGTCCTTCGGGTGTTGCGGCCTCGCCGGGATTATCACGCTGCCGTAATGCTCGGCTAAGCTCACGTAGGTGGGGTTCAATACCGGCTCATAAAGCGACGGCTTTATCACAGCGCTTTTAAGATTGTCTGGCACCAGTATGCGCGGGACGCAGCCGAAGTAATCAAAGGCCCGCGCATGCGACCCGCACCACGCCGGCAAGGTCTGACTCAGGGACGCCTCGGCGTAGGTGAAACAGGACGCACCCCAGACGCTTAAAAAGAACTGCGTGAGGATTGGCTCACCGTTGGCTTTGTCCCATATTTCCAGGCAAGTGGCA
>JBBRDG010000038.1:0-22422 GCA_038204165.1 Elusimicrobiales bacterium | reverse complement strand
AGCATGATTACTTCTTTTTCTTCCAGATATCTCCAGCGTCCGCGGGGAAGATCTTTTTTAGTTAATTGAGAATATACTACACGGTCCAGTTTTACAACTTCATATCCTAAACTTTCAAATATGCGTCGTACAATTCTGTGGCAAATCTACGGCGGTTCTCCTGAACCGGCCCGGCGGCGGCGGGCGGACCTTCATAGATTTTACCGAAGCCTCCGGGATAAACTATAACCCGGTCTCTACCGCGCCGCGCGCGGCGGACTTTGTGGCTTTCGGCGACGTGAACAACGACGGCTGCGTGGATATCTTCAGCGCCAAGTACTCCGAATTCGAAAAGCCCAGGAGCGACCCCAAGACCGAGAAAGCTATCAGGGACGAGAAGGGGAACATCCTTTACGAGAAAGCCGACGACGGGCAGCGCTCGCAGATCCTGCTGAACGACTGCTCCGGCCATTTCAAACTGCTGGAAGGTTCGGGGGTTGGGAACCACGCGGAAACCACCACGTCGGCGGAATTCTTCGACTACAACAACGACGGCATACTCGACCTGTTCACCGGCAACTGGTATAAAGAATACGGCGTATCCTATATCAGCTACCCCAGCCGCCTGTACCGCGGGCTCGGCGACGGGCACTTCGAGGAAGTTACCGAAAAAGCCGGCCTGCTGACCTACCAGACCGAAGGCAGCACGGACTCCAGCCGCCCCGTTTACGGCACCTCCCACTGCGACTACAACAACGACGGCTGGCAGGATATCCTGGCAAGCGTCTACGGCCGCCAGGCCAACCGCCTGTGGAGGAATAACGGCAACGGCACGTTCACCGACGTGGCCCCGGCCACGGGTTTCGACGGGGACGCCATAAGGCACGGCAAGTACCCGGGCGGCACAAAGCGCGCCGCGGAACCCGTCTGGCGCTCGCACGGCAATACTTTTTCCGCCGCCTGCGCGGACTACAACAACGACGGGAACATGGACGTATTCCTGGGCGACATCACCCATTACTGGGCCGGCGAAGCCTCCGACCTTTCGAGCCTGCTGGAGAACCAAGGCGCGAAAAAGGGCTATGCGTTCAAGCGCAGGCCCAAGGCTATCAAGCGCGTGCATACCGCGAAGGCCTGGAACCAGGGGGATATGCGCGTTACCTGGCTGGACTTCGACAACGACGGACTTTTAGACCTGCTGATCTCCAGCGGCGACTACCCCGACGGGCAATACCTGCGGCTTTTCCGCCAGGTCAAAAAGGGCGTGTTCGAGGACGTTACGGACAAGTGCGGCTTCAACTGGGAAAGCTCGGCCGGCATTTCAGTGGCGGACTACGACCGCGACGGCTCGCTGGACATCCTGGCGGGCAAGTCCTGGATGCGGATGCCCGCGGACCGCAGGACGGGGAAAGTGCCGGAGGCCGCGCTGTTCAGAAACCTGGCCGGGGCGAAGAACAATTGGCTGGACTTCACCCTGAAAGGCAAGGGGAGCGGCGGGGCCAACGGCTCGGCCATCGGCGCCAGAATAACCGTTACCGCGGGCGAACTGATGCAGGTCCGCGAAGTACTAGGCGGCGGCGGGCACGCCGGGCAGGTGAACTCTTTCAGCGTCCATTTCGGCCTGGGCAAGGCCGCCAGCGCCGATAAGGTGGAGGTGCGCTGGAGCGGGACGGGCGGCACCTCGGTCTTCTACGACGTACCGGCCAACAGGTTCGCGAACCTGGCCGAAACCTCCGGCGAACTGGTGCTGCTGCCCGCTGGCAAGTAATATTTCTTTTTAGCGGGAAAAGTGTTAAACTGGCTTCACGGTAAGAGCGGACAATTTCAGGAGGGAAACATGGAATACGAGATCAAGAAGAACATAGAAGAATTCAACAGGCTTATGGTGGACATCCGCAAGTCCATCCCCGCCGAGTACGAATCTTTCATCAATAACAAAGCCGCCATGACCAAGGCAGGCAAGGTAGACGAAAAGACCAAGTGGCTGCTGCTGCTGGTGGCCAGCGTCTCCCAAAAATGCCCCCGCTGCGTGCCTCCGGCGGTGAAACACTGCCTGGAAGCGGGCTGGAAGAAAGAAGAGATTCTGGAAGCCTGCATGGTGGCAGTGCTGGTGGGTGGTTCCAGCGTGATGACCTATGTTACGCTGGTGGACAAGTCCATAGAAGAACTTAAGTAGCCGCTCCCGCGGCTGACACGGAGAGGGCGGGGGAAACCCGGCCCTCTTTTTGTTTTCAGATTAGGGAGATTAAATGGAAGCGAACGAACTCAGGGACGTATTCATTTCGCAGAACGTTTCGGAAGCCATGATGGTACTGGACATCCTGAAGTCTTCCGGGCTCGACGCGGTAATCCTGGACGCCTACGCCTGCGGTTCGGTGGGGGGCTTCGGACCGGGCATTCCAGCGCGGGTGGCCGTGCCGGAACCGCAGGAAAAAGCCGCGCTGGAACTGCTGGCGGAAATGCAGAAGTAAATTATTTCGAGCCTTCGCGACGGACGGTTTCGTAAGAGAAGGCCGGCAGGCAGACAGCCACATACTCCGCGCCGCCAGTCTCGGGGGAAGAATAACGCACCCTTTCGCCAGGCTCCATTATAATCGCCTGGCCGCCGTGTACGTCAAAAGTGCCGGTCTGCGTTTCTACACGCAGCATGCCCTTGAGCACCAGCGTATACTCGGTAAACCGCGGCGCCTGCGGCGGTTCCTCCCAACCCTCGGGGCTGACCATCCGCGCCACGCTTATGGTGGTGGTTTTGGAGTTTACCCGCCCGATATACTCTTCAATGATCTTAGGTTTGTTGCCAGCGGCTTCCACGAGCATCGGTTTTTCTATAAATTGAGCCATGACCCCTCCTGCTAAAGCGCCAAATTCCTTTCTCTCATAATTTTACCAAAACAAAACATACATATTACGCCGCGCTGACGGAGACCTGACCGCCGTCATATGCAGCCGAACCGGCAAAAGCTAAAATATTCCTATAAGTTCGCTTTACCAACTTAATTAAGGGGTCAACATAAATGAACGCTAAAGTCATATTCGGTCTTCTTCTGGGCTTCGCGCCCTGCGCCAACGCCGCCGTAAATTTCGACCAAGGGATAGACATAAAAACCGTCATCCAGCAGGCCACCGACTCGGATATCCAGATTCCCGCAGCCAGGTTCCCTATGGTTACCGACGTAACCCGCGACTGTAAAAAGATAACCTTCACCCAGAGCGACCCGCTCGTCTCGCCCGAGATTTCCCTTGTAAGCCGTGAAACTTCCCAGGATTGCCAGAACATGGGCTACCCGGCGGGCCAGATCTGCTTCCCCAACTACCGCACCTACCGGGAAACCCCCAAAATAACTATAACGGCCCCCCGCGAGCTTAAGCCGGACCAGAAAGAAGTCTTCGAAGTCTGCCTCTGGGGCTCCTTCCTCAGCCTTAAGCCGGTTTCCACCGTGTACAAGTACTCGGTGAACCAGCTCCTCGGCAACTTCGAGCTGACCCCTGCCCTGCCCGTCAGAACCCTGGAAGTCTCCAAGGCCGCCGCGGACACCTGCAGCCTGGTGATGGACTCCAACTATAGCTGCATCTACCAGTGCAAGGACGGCTCCTATATCTCCAAGCCCAGCCCGTTCGGCCCTCCGCCTTTCCCCGGAATGGACATGCCCTTTCACGGTTGCCGCCCGTCGGTGCCCAACACGCCCCTGATAACCATCCTTCCCTGAGCCAACTGCACTACAGAAAACAGGCCGCCACAAAGCGGCCTGTTTTTTTTGCGCTATGAAGCGTTGACAATCAGGCCGCCGTCTATATATATTCTTAATTAAGGCGGGTTTGGGCCTGACAGTTAAATCCAAAGGCCCTACCAAGGGATGGCACATGGCTTTGTTTATTATTTTCCTGCTGGCGATCGCCGCGGTCTACTATTCTTCGCGTTCGGAAAGACTTGAACGCCTTGAAAGAGAAGTAGCGCAGCTCAGGGTAAAAGTTGAAAAACTGACCCCGGTAAAAGCCGGCGCTGAAAAGGTGGCGCAAGCCAAAGCCGAACCTGAACCGCTGGATGAGCAGGAAGAGGAACCTCTCCAGCCCTTTACCGCTCACACGCCTCCTCCGGCGACGCCCCTCATTATTCCGGTGGCAGAAACCCCGGAACCGGAGCGAATCGAGCCGATAAACAGACCTCTCCAGGAAGAAATAAAAGCCGAACCAGCCATAGACTGGGAACAGTTCGCCGGTATAAAACTTTTCGCGTGGATAGGCGGCTTCGCGCTTTTCCTGGGCGCGGCCTTCTTCGTAAAGTACTCCATCGACCACGACCTGCTGAGCCCGCTGATAAGGGTTACCCTGAGCTTCCTGCTGGGCGGGGGGTGCATAGGCGCGGGGCTCTGGCTAAAAGACGGCCGCTACGCCGTTACGGCCCGCACGCTTTGCGCCGCCGGCATAGCCATCCTTTACGCGGACATCTTCGCGGCCAACGCGGTTTATCACTTTATAGGCGCCACCGCGGCCTTCATACTTATGTCGCTGGTAACGGCGGCCTCGTTCCTGCTGGCGGTAAGGATGGACTCCAAATACGTGGCCCTGCTGGGCCTGCTCGGCGGCTTCCTTACGCCGCCCATGCTCTCGACGGGCGTGGACCGGCCGCTGGGGCTGTTCGGCTACATCCTGCTGCTGGACCTGGGCGTGGCGGCCACGGCCTTTAAGACCGGCTGGACGTTCCTCTTAACGCTTTCGCTTATAGGCACCGGCGTTATGGAAGCCGGCTGGTTCGCCAAATTCTTTGCCGACGCCAAGCTCTTTACGGGCGCGGCCGTGACCGCGGTTTTCGCCGCCTTCGCCGCCGTAGTAATCCGCCTCTCGCCCGCCTACGCCGTTAAGGAAGAGGAGACCGGGGTCCCCTGCGGCATCTTCCTGCTTTTCTCGCTGGGCCTGGCGGCGTACATGCTGAACTTCGGCATGCTGGCCTCCACGCCGGGCGTGCTGTTCATCCTGCTGCTTTTCATTAACGGCGTCTTTGCCTATATCGCGTACAAAAGCGCCTTTTTCGGCGGCTGGCACGCCGGGGCCGCCTTCCTGATCTTCCTGCTTATAGCGCAGTGGAGCCTGACCAGCCTGAACGGCGAACTGCTGTGGCAGGCCTTCGCTTTCTACCTGACTTTCGCCGCGCTAAACGCGGCGCTGCCGGTGATCAAGTGGAAACTCAAGGGGGAAAAGCCGGGCGGGATGGCGCTCTCCGGGATCTACCCGCTGCTGGGGCTTGTGCTGGTGCTGCTGGCCATGGGCAGGCAGAGTTCGGTCTCGTTCTTCTTCTGGCCGGTTGTGCTGCTCCTCAACGTGCTGGCGGTGGGAGCGGGCTTCCTGGTCTCCACCATGTGGATAGGGGTAGCCGGTCTGGCGCTTACGGTCTGCGCCGGCTTCATCTGGATCTCCAAGATAAGCGAAGTGGCCGCGCTGACCGGCTTTATGGCGGTCTTCGCGCTGTTCACCGTGGGGTTCCTGGCGCTGGCCGTGTACCTGGTAAGGCTGCTGAAAGAGCGCGCGGGCGAGTTCAGCCAGGACAGCGCTTATTTTGTAGATGTAATGCCCTACCTTACAGCACTGTCGCCGTTCCTGCTGATAATAACCGCCGCGCTCAAGCTTAAGCCCGACAATCCCTCCATGATCTTCGGCTTCGGCCTGCTGATGTCCGCGGTTATGCTGGCCTTCGCCCGCATCTATTCCCTGGGCGCGCTCACCCTGCCCGCGCTGGCCGGCTCCTTCCTGCTGGCCGCGGTCTGGCATGCCAACTGCTTCGCCCCGGAGCGCGCAGCCGGGCCGCTGCTCTGGTACATCGCCTACGCGCTAACCTTCGTGGTGTTTCCTTCCATCTTCCGCGAACGTTTCAGGGACGCGAAGCCCCCCTGGATAGCGGCCGCCGCCGCCGGGCCGCTGTTCTTCATGCTGGTCTACGACGTGGCCATCCGCACGGTGGGCAAGGACCTGATAGGCTTCCTGCCGGCGGCTTTCGCGGCCGTCTACTTCCGGCTGCTGCGCGGCGTTATGAAGCACCCGTCCACGGACGCGCCGACGCAGGACTTCAGGCTGGCGCTGATGGGCGGGGTCGCGCTCTTCTTTATCACACTGATCTTTCCGCTGCAGTTCGACAAGCAATGGCTGACGCTGGCCTGGGCGCTCGAAGGCGCCGCGCTGGTCTGGTTCTTCCGGCGCGTGCCGCACGAGGGGCTTAAGAAATGGGGCTATTGCCTGCTGGCTATAAGCTTCGCCCGTCTGGCGCTGAACCCGGCAGTGACCTCGTACCACCCGCGCCAGGGCGTGGCGGTGTTCAACTGGTTCCTTTACAGCTACCTTACGGCCGCGGCCGCCATGTTCGCCGCCGCCGCGCTGTGGCGCCCCGCCGGCGAAAAATACTTCAACACCGGCGTGAAGAGCGCGCTGATGGCCGGCGGAGCGGCGCTGCTGTTCCTGCTCCTGAACATCGAGATCGCCGACTACTTCAGCACCGGCGCGGCGCTCACGTTCCAGTTCTCCGGCAACGTGGCCAGGGACCTGGCCTACACGCTGGGCTGGTCGCTGTTCGCGCTGGCGCTGTTCGGCTTCGGCATAAAGAACGCTTCCGCGACGGCCCGGAAAGCCAGCTTCGGCATCTTCGCCGCGGCCATCCTGAAGCTGTTCCTGCACGACATCTGGAGCCTCGCGCAACTTTACCGTGTGGCGGCCTTCATGGTAACGGCGGTTATCCTGATAGTAGTTTCCTTCTTCTACCAGAAGTATCTCGTAGGGGCGAAAGTCCAGCCCGGCATAAAGCCGACGGGCGGAGGGAACTGAACACCATGAAAAACTTTATTTTTTTCGCGGCTTTACTTCTGTGCCTGGCCCCGCTGGGCGCGCAGCAGGCGCCCGCGGCCTGGCGGTACTACCAGGAACTCAGGGCCGGCTCGCCCGGCGTGTACCGGTACAAACTGCCTCTAGAAGCGCTGGACCGGTCCCTGCCCGCGCTCGAAGACCTGCGCCTGTTCGATGCCGGGGATAAGGAAGTCCCCTACATGCTGGAGGCGCCGCGCCCGGTGGTTATAAGTAATGAAGCCCTGCCCGGGTTCAAGGCCAGGCTGGAAGGTAACAGAACCATCCTGACCGCGCAGACCGGCCCCGCGGCCTTCCTTGAAGCCGTAACACTGGAAAGCCCGTCCGGCAGTTTCATAAAACCCGCGGACGTTTTCCTCTCTATGGATGGCACGCAATGGAAGCAGGCGGCCCAGGGCTCGCCGGTGTTCCGCCAGTACTGCAACAGCGAGAACCTGCGCGTGGACATCGCGCCGTCACAAGCTAAATTTATAAAAGTGGTAATAGACGACTCGCGCTCCGCCCCCGTTCCCTTCACCGGCCTCCGGGCAAAGTTGCTACCGCGCGTGCCGCCCGCGCTGGCGACCGCCGAAACGGTAATACTTTCAAAAGAGGACTACGCTTCTTCCAGCCGCGTTTCGGTGCGGCTGCCGGCGCGGAACCTGTTCGTCTTCGCGGTGCAGCTCTCCGTCTCCGACAAGCTCTTCTCGCGGACCGCGGCCGTTTCCTCCCGCGCGCTGGTTAACGGCAGGATCACTTCCAGGCAGGAGGCATCGGACGTGATCTTCGCCACCGACGCCGCGGGAGCCTCGGTCGCCAGAACAAAGATCCAGGTGAACGCGCCTTTCACGGGCACGGACGAACTGGTGATAGACGTGGACAACGGCAACAGCCCGCCGCTGGCGGTCAGCTCCGTCAAGGTTATCTACGCGCCGGTCTACGCGGTCTTCCAGGCCAGGACCGCCGGCGTCTACCGCCTGGCTTTCGGGAACAGGCAGGCTGCGGCTCGCTCCTACGACCTGGCAGGCATTTCAGCCTACCTGACCGGCAAGAACTTCGCCGAGCCATCCGCGGGGGCGGTGGCCACGAACCCGGGGTTCGCGGCAGAGGAAGCGCTGCCCGGCCTGGCCGCGCTCGGCGGCGAGATAGATACTGCCCGGTGGCCTTACAAAACCGCGGTCTCTACGGACCACCGGGGGGTGCAGGAACTGGAACTTAACGGCCAGGTAATTTCGCGCGCAGCCCGCGACCTGCGCGACCTGCGCCTGGTTACCGCCGGCAAACAGGTGCCCTATATCCTGGACCGGGACTATACCCAGCGCAGCGTACCGGCGACGGCGGAGAAGAAAGAAGGCGCGGCGGGCCTGGGCGTCTGGCGGCTCAAACTGCCATACGCCAAATTCCCGCTGACGCAGCTTACGGCGCAGGCGACCAACGGGGTCTTCCAGCGCCGCGTCACGCTTTATGAGACCGCCGCCGACATGCGCGGCACCTCCTACCGCAGGGAGTTGGGATCCGCGGTCTGGACCAATACGGGACAGAACGGGGCTACGGCATACTCGGTGAGCGCGGCCGCTCCTGCCGGAGACGAAATAGAGCTCGAGACGGAGAACGGCGACAACAAGGCCCTGGAGCTTTCCGGCTTCAAGCTCTATTACCCGGTCTCGCGCCTGATCTTCAAGTGGAACGGGGAGGACGGGCTCTGGCTTTACTACGGCAACAATGAGGCCGGCTACCCGTCTTACGACATCTCGCTGGTAGCTCAGGAACTGCTGCGCGGGGAAAAACAGACCGCACACCTGGAGGGGGAGACCGGCGAGAACAGCGACTGGGGGACCTTCAGGCTCTCCTCCGCGCTGGCCAAAACTGCTTTCTGGGCCGCGCTGGCCGCGGTGGCCGGGCTGCTGATCTTCCTGATCGTCCGCCTGCTGCCCCCGCCGGAGAAATAAATCGGGGCGGGCTCTATAGCCCGCCCTTCAATGGGTCTCGCCTGACTTGATGACCACTCTTGGGATGAGACCCTTTTACCTACTATACTGTAGCTCCCGCGGGCCCGGATTTCAAGGGCCCTTTGGGCAAGTTAAAACGGCATAAAAAGAGGCGGGCTTTTAAAGCCCGCCTTCAACTTGGGTCTCAACTGTATTTTTACGACTCCCGGGGGAGAGACCCCGTCCTCCACCTATATTCTAGCCCCCGCGGCCCTGAATTTCAAGGGCACTTTGGGCCATTCTTTGCGGCTAAAACTTTCTGAATATAATGTAAAATACTGGCTTAAGGAAGGCTAAAGGCCCGGCTCCATGAAAAAAATTTTACTCCTGCTGACATTATCCATCCTCGCTCAGCGCGGCACGGCCGCGGCGCAGACACTCTCCACGTCCGCCCTGCGCCTGGAGGACGTGCTGACCGAAGTAAAAGCGCGCAACCCGCAGCTGCTGGCCGCCGCCAGTCTCTCGAAGATGGCGCAGAACCGCGTGAAGCAGTCTTACGCCCTGAAGGACCCTGTGCTGGAGTTCGAAAGGATGAACACCAAGTACGGCGACAGCTTTTTAAGCGACGCCGGCGACCGGACCACCGGGATAAAACAGGAGATCGAGAACCCCTACAGGCTGGTGCTTAAAAAGCGGGTGGCCCGGAGCGAGGCCGCCGTGTACGCCGGTCTTTACAAGGCCAGGGTCAACGAGGTCCTGTCAAAGACCAAGTCGGCCTTCTACCAGTATTACATCTACGGCAAATACGAGAGCACCTACCGGGAGACCGTAGACCTGCTGAAAGAATTCTCGAAGATAGCCGAGGCCAAGTACGCCGCCGGGCTGGGCGGCCAGAGCGACGCCATAAAAGCGCAGGTGGAGCTTTCCCGCACCCTCAACCAGCTTATCACCGTGCAGCAGGAGAAGGAAGCCGCCGCGTCCCTGCTGAATATCCTTATGGACAGGGAAGCCGAGGCCCGGCTGCCGGCCGCTGCGGAAGCGAGCCCGAGGAGCGCGATGAGCGAGTTCGCCCAGTTCGAAGCCGCGGCCCTGAAGAACAACCCCGACATCCTTACCGCCTCGGCGAGGCTGGAGGAAGCCGGGGGCAGGGTGAAACTTTCGAGGGCCGAATACTTGCCGGACCTGGAGCTCGTCTACCGGCGCAGGCGCTCCACCGACCCGCGCATGGACAAGACTTACGACTTTAACCTGGCGGTCACCCTGCCGCTGGGCTGGACCGGCAACAAGGGCGCCGGCATCGACGAAGCCAAATCCGGGAAGAGCCTCGCCGAGGCGGAATACAGACTGGCGAGAACGAACGCGTCGCTGGAGATAAAGAACGCGCTGGTGAAGGCGAAAACCTCGCTCAGGCTGCTGGACCTGTACCGCTCCAGCGTGATCCCGCAGGCGCAGGAAGCGCTGAAGGTGGCGCAGACCGCCTACCAGAGTTCCGCCGGAGGGTTCCTGGACCTGCTCGACTCCGAGCGCACCCTGCTGGACCTTAAACTGGACTTCTACCGTTTTACCGCCGACTACCAGACTTGGCTTAGCGAACTCGAGAGGCTCTCCGGCGAGAACGTCGCGGGGAGAAAATAAATGAACATTAAAAAGATCATCATCGCCCTGGCCGCGCTGGCCCTGTTAGGCGCCGGGACCGCGGCCTTCAGGCATTACCTCGGGCACGGCGCGCAGGCCGCGCAGCAGAAGGAAATTTACTACTGCCCGATGCACCCGAACTATACCGCCGACAAACCCGGGGACTGCCCCATCTGCGGCATGCACCTGGTTAAGAGAGAGGCCGCGGCTCCCGCCGCCAAGAAGGTTCTGGTCTACCGCAACCCCATGAACCCGGAGATCACCTCGAAGGTGCCGATGAAGGACCCGATGGGGATGGACTATATCCCGGTCTACGAGGGCGGTGACGCTACTGTAAACGTGGACGGGCGCTCAACTATAACGCTGAACGCCGCCAAGCGCCAGATGATCGGGGTAAAGACCTCACCGGCAGGGTACAGGAACCTCGGCCGCGTGATACGGGCCCCCGGCAAAGTGGCCTATGACCCCGCCCTGTACCAGGCGATCTCCGAGTACAGCGAAGCGCTGGCAGCCAGGGAAAAGGTAAAAGGAAGCTCCTGGCCCGAAGTTATCGAAAGAGCGGACGCCCTGGTTGCCGCCTCCAAGCTGCGGCTGCGCCAGATGGGCGCCTCGCCCGAACAACTGGCGACCGGCAAGGACCAGCCGGCCGACACCAGCCTGCTGCTACCCTCGTCCAAAGCCTGGGTTTACGCACAGATCTACGAATACGAGATAGGCCTGGTAAAGCCCGGCCTGCCGGTTTACGTTACTGCTACGGCCTGGCCGGGCGAGGTCTTTAAAGGCGAGCTGAAAGCGCTAGACCCGATACTTTCCGCCGAGACCCGCACGTTAAGGGTGAAGGCGGAAGTTGAGAACCCGGACCTGAAGCTCAAGCCGGAAATGTACGTTGACCTGATGATCCGAGTCGACCTGGGCATGAAGCTGGCGGCGCCCAACACCGCTATCCTGAACACCGGCGAGCGGGAGCTGGTGTTCGTGGAAAAATCCGAAGGCGAGTTCGAGCCCCGGGTGGTAAAAGCCGGCCTGCGCACCGACGACTATACCGAGATAATCTATGGCCTTAAGGCGGGGGAGAAAGTAGTGACCTCGGCCAACTTCCTAGTCGATTCCGAATCCAGGCTCAAAGCGGCGCTGGCGCAGTAG
The DNA here is from genome assembly GCA_038204165.1 of Elusimicrobiales bacterium. Taxonomy (GTDB): domain Bacteria; phylum Elusimicrobiota; class Elusimicrobia; order Elusimicrobiales; family UBA9959; genus UBA9959. The sequence goes on along the minus strand of JBBRDG010000038.1, from coordinate 10,915 downwards.
ATATGATAAAAAAAATAATCGCTTTTTCGGCTAACAACCGGCTGCTGGTCCTTATCCTGGCGATGGCAACTTCACTGGGAGGAGCGTATTGCGTGCGCAACATCACGCTGGACGCCATCCCGGACCTGTCCGACACGCAGGTCATCGTCTATTCCCGCTGGGACCGCTCTCCGGACATCATCGAGGACCAGGTCACTTACCCGGTGATAACCTCGCTGCTGGGCGCGCCCGGGGTGAAATCCATCAGGGGCTTCTCGGATTTCGGCTATTCCTTCGTCTACGTTATCTTCAAGGACGGCACAGATATTTACTGGGCCCGCGCCCGGGTGCTGGAATACCTTAACAAGCTGCAGGGCAAGCTCCCGCCCGAGGTGCGCACCGAGATCGGCCCCGACGCTACCGGCGTGGGCTGGATCTACCAGTATGCCCTGGTGGACAGGAGCGGCAGGCACGACCTCTCGGAACTCCGCTCCTTCCAGGACTGGAACCTCAAATACCAGCTGCAGGCCGTGCCCGGCGTGGCCGAAGTGGCCTCTATCGGCGGCTTCCAGAAGCAGTACCAGGTCAACCTCAACCCCAATTCCCTCGTAGCCTACAACATCTCGCTGCAAAAAGTGATCAACGCCGTGCGGGAAGGCAACAACGACGTGGGCGGCCGGCTGGTGGAGTTCTCCGGCGCCGAATATATGGTGCGCGGCCGCGGCTACGCCAAATCCGTTAAAGATATAGAGAACATCGTAGTGGCCAAAGGCGCGGGCGGCACTCCTGTGCTGGTGAAGAACCTGGGCTCAGTAGCCACCGGGCCGGACATCCGGCGCGGCGTGGCGGACCTGGACGGGGAAGGCGATACTGTGGGCGGCATCGTGGTGATGCGCCACAAAGAGAACGCGCTGGACGTGATAGACAGGGTCAAAGAAAAGCTCGAGGCGGTAAAGCCCTCGCTACCCGAAGGCGTGGAACTGGTGACCACTTACGACAGGTCCGACCTGATCCACCGGGCGATAGCCACTCTCAAGCGCCAGCTAAAAGAGGAAATGCTTATCGTCAGCCTCGTCATTCTGCTGTTCCTCTGGCATATCCCGTCGGCGGTCATCCCCATAATCACTATCCCGGTTTCCGTGCTGCTGGCTTTCATCCCTATGTATTTCTGGGGGATCTCCTCCAATATCATGTCGCTGTCGGGCATAGCCATTTCGATAGGCGTGCTGGTGGACGGGGCCATAGTGGAAGTGGAGAACGCCTACAAGAAGCTGGAGCTCTGGCAGAGCGGGGGGAGGAAGGGGGACTTCCACCAGGTGCGCCTGGAGGCCCTGCAGGAAGTGGGCCCGGCGGTATTCTTCTCGCTGCTCGTCATCGCGGTCGCGTTCATTCCCATCTTCACCCTGGTGGACCAGGAAGGCCGCCTTTTCAAGCCGCTCGCCTACACCAAGACCCTTACAATGTTCGTAGCGGCGCTACTGGCCATCACGCTGGACCCGGCGCTGCGCATGATGTTCGCGCGCATGGACGACTTCAAGATAAAGCCCGCCTGGCTCTCAAGGATCGTAAACGCCGTCGCCGTCGGGAAATACTATCCCGAGGAGCAGCACCCTATCTCCAGGCGGCTCTTCAGCGTCTACGAGCCGGCCTGCCGCTGGCTGCTCGAGCGCCCGAAGCAGGTCATCCTCGGCGCGCTGGCGCTTATTCTGATCTCGATACCGGTCTACTTCAGGCTGGGCTCGGAGTTCATGCCGCCCCTGAACGAAGGCACCATCCTCTACATGCCCAGCACGATGCCTGGCATCTCGGTGACCGAAGCGCAGAAGCTGCTGACGGCACAGGACAAAGTGCTCAAGTCCATTCCCGAAGTGGAAAGGGTGTTCGGCAAAGCCGGGCGGGCGGACACGTCCACCGACCCGGCGCCGTTCTCCATGATGGAAACCACGGTGATCCTGAAGCCGCAGGATAAGTGGCGAGACAAGAAGCGCTGGTACTCCTCCTGGGCGCCGGACTTCTTGAAGAGGCCGCTGCGGCATATCTGGTACGACAAGCTGACCTGGGACGACCTGGTGGCTGACCTCGACGGGAAGATGCAGTTCCCCGGCGTCTCCAACGCCTGGACTATGCCGATCAAGGCGCGCATCGACATGCTCAGCACCGGCATCAGGACCCCCGTCGGCATAAAAGTCTACGGCTCCGACCTGGCGCAGATAGAAAAGATAGGCGTGCAGATAGAGCAACTGCTGACCGGCATGAAGGGCACGCGCAGCGCTTTCGCCGAGCGAACCGCCGGTGGCTACTTCCTGGATTTCAAGCTTAACCGGGAAGCCCTGGCGCGCTACGGCCTGTCCGTGAGCGAGGCTGAAACGGCGGTCGTGTCGGCCATCGGGGGGGAGGCGCTCTCCACCACCGTGGAAGGCCGCGAGCGGTACACAATAAGCGTGCGCTACGCCCGCGAGTTCCGCGACGACCTGAGCAAGCTGAAGCGGGTGCTGGTCACCACCGAGGGAGGCGTGAACGTGCCGCTGGAGCAGCTAGCGGACATCGCCTTCGTGCAGGGCCCGTCCATGATCCGGGACGAGAACGGAATGCTCTGCGGCTACGTCTATTCCGACATCGAAGGCATAGACGTGGGCACCTACGTCGCGAACGCGAAGAAGCTGGTGTCGGCTCATGTCAAGCTGCCCACCGGCTATTCGCTGGAATGGAGCGGCCAGTTCCAGAACATGCTGCGCGTACGGGAACGCCTCAAGGTGATCCTGCCGCTCACGCTGTTCGTGATCTTCCTGCTGCTGTACTTCAATACGAAGTCCATCGTAAAAACCTCCATAGTGCTGCTGGCCGTTCCGTTCTCGCTTATCGGCGCGGTCTGGTTCATGTATTTCCTGGGCTACAATGTTTCCATCGCCGTGTGGGTGGGCATGATCGCGCTGATGGGCCTGGACGCCGAGACCGGCGTCTTCATGCTGCTCTTCCTGGACCTGTCACACGACGACATGAAACGGCAGGGGAAACTTAATACTCTTGACGACCTTAAAGAGGCCATCGTGCACGGCGCCGTGAAGCGGGTGCGCCCTAAGCTGATGACGGTGACGGCGGCCTTCATGGGCCTTATCCCCATCATGTGGTCGCTAGGCACCGGCGCGGACATGATGAAGCGCGTGGCCGCGCCGATGATAGGCGGACTGGCTTCCAGCTTTCTGCTGGAGCTGGCGGTCTACCCGGTAGTCTACTACCTGTGGAAGCGCGGCGAGATGAACAAAGCGAACGGCTAGCCTCTCAGCGCCAGTCTTCGCTTTAAAATTTATATAATTATCTAATCAAAGCACAGCCGGAGGAAACATGAAAAAAACTATACTTATTTCCATAGTGGCGCTTGCCATAGGAGCGTGCGCGGCCTTTGCCGCGGACGCCCCCGCCAAAGCTGGCCCCAAAGCCGCGGCGCCCAAAGAGGACTGCGCCAACTGTCCCATGCATAAGAAAGCCGGTGCGAAGAAATGCTCCGGCAAGATGTGCCCCGAGCAGATCCCTGGCGTGCAGACCGTCTCCAGGAACATCCCCGAAGGCATAGAAGTCACGATGTCCGCCAAGGACGCCGAGACCGTGGCCAAACTGCAGGAACTGGCGCTGGTGCACTACGGCAACAAAGAGACCATGGACCCCGCTTGCCCCGGCCGCGTGGAAGGCGCGGAGAGCAAGCTCGAGAACACCGCCGACGGCACGAAAGTACTGATCACCGGCAAAACCCCCGGGGTCGTCAAGAAGATCCAGGAAGCCTCAGCCAGGGAGCACATGAAAACGGCTCCGGCCAAAGAGGTCAAAAAAGAAGCGAAAGCCTCCAAGAAATACGCCTGCCCCATGGGCTGCGCCACCTCGGACAAACCCGGCAAATGTCCCAAGTGCGGCATGCCGATGGTGGAGAAAAAATAATGGTTACCAGCGCGCTTAAAAACGTCGCTTATTTCAAAGGCCTGTCCAGGAAGGAAATCGGGCAGGTGCTCGCCATCGCCGGGGTCAAGTCCTATAAAGCCGGCGAGATGGTGTTCGCCAAACAGGACCTCGGGAACAACTTCTTCATCGTCAAGTCTGGCCATATAAAGATCTTCACTTCCGTGGGCCCCGAAAAAAAGAAGACCTTCGCTTTCCTTAAGAAGGGAGATTTCTTCGGAGAGATGTCGCTCCTGGGGGGCAAGGTGCGCTCCGCCTCCGCCCAAGCCATAGAGGAAAGCGAACTTTTCGTGATCTCGAAGAAGAACTTCAAGCGCCTGATCCTGGAGAACCCGGATTTCACGCTGAAGCTGCTGCACACCCTGGTGGAGCGGCTGAACAAATGCAACCTGGAAGTGGAATCCATGCTGTTCCACAATATCCTGGGGCGGCTGGCCTCGGCCATTCTCGAGCTTTCCAGGGAAAAGCACACCAAGCCGGTGAAGATGGCCATAAACCAGAGCGAGCTGGCTCAGTACCTGGGGACCACGCGCGTGCCGGTCTGCCGCGCCATCAACACCCTCAAGCGCAGCGGCGTGATAGATTACCGCCGTGGCGAACTTATAATCCTCGACCAGGTCCGCCTTAAGTCCATAGCCGGGAACGCCACATGAGCATCCACTCCCTTAGAGGCTTCCGGGACCTGCTCCCGGCCGACGCCGAGCTTTTCGCCGGCATCGAAGCCGCGGCCCGCGAAGTTTTCGCGCTGTACGGCTACCAGGAGCTGCGCATCCCGACAATAGAACTTAAAGAGCTGTTCGTTAAATCCACAGGTGACACCACCGACATAGTGGAGAAAGAGATGTACGCCTTCACGGACGGCGGCGGCCGCGAAGTAGCCGTGCGCCCCGAGGGCACGCCCGGCGTGGTGCGGGCCTACATCGAGAACAACCTCAACCAGACCGGCCGCAACGGCAAATACTTTTATATCGGCAACATGTTCCGGGCGGAGCGCCCCCAGGCCGGCCGCTACCGCGAGTTCGAACAGATCGGCGCCGAGCAGATAGGCAACGCTTCGCCTTACGCCGACGCTGAAACTATAACCATGCTGGTACGCCTGCTGGAGAAAGTGGGCGTGACCGGCTGCTCGGTCATTATTAATTCGCTGGGCTGCGGCGAATGCCGCAAGGCTTACCGGGAGGTGCTGCTGGCTTTCCTGCGCGCGCGCGCCGAAACGCTCTGCGAGCCCTGCCGCGGCCGTATTGAGCGCAACCCGCTCCGGGCGCTGGACTGCAAGCTGGACGGCCCCGCCCTGGTGGAAACAGCCCCCAAACTTACGCTGTGCCCGGCCTGCGCGGAACATTTCGCCAAAACGCAGGAGCTCCTTAAAATTTCCGGCGTCAGCCACGAGGTCAACCCGAGCCTGGTGCGCGGCCTGGATTATTATACCAGGACCGTCTTCGAAGTGCGCTCGAGCGCGCTGGGCAGCCAGGACGCGGTTTGCGGCGGAGGCCGTTACGACGATCTGGTGAAATCCATGGGCGGACCAGCCGCGCCGGCCATAGGCTGGGCCGTAGGCGTGGACCGCATGGCCATGCTGCTGAAGGACAAGCCCGCCGCGTACAAGTCGCCCAAAGCCTTCGTAATAGCCGCTTCTAAAGAAGCCGGCAACAAGGCTTTCGAACTGTTAACCGCCCTGCGAAACTTCCCCGCGGCCCCGATAAGCGCGGACTTCTCCAACTTCGAGCTCAGTATTAAATCTCAGATGCGCTCCTCCGACAAGAGCGGCGCGGCGTACGCGCTGATCATCGGCGAGGACGAACTCAAGGCCGGCACCGTTACGATCAAGCCCCTGAGAGAAAAAGGCGAACAGCAATCCGTCCCCTTCGCCGACGCTCCTTCCACCCTAAAACTTTTAGATGGAGCGGAGAAGCCGGCAATGGAAAAACGGGTAATAAGAAATTAAGGATGATTGCGGAGGGTGTCCGGGGCATCAACCCCGAGCACCCGTTGCGGAAAGGGTGCCCCGCCATAATTTCCCAAGGCGGGGGGAAACCGACGCAAGGGTTTCCTCGGCCCGGGTGAGCGGGGTTGATGCCCCGGACACCCGACTACGCTATCCTGCGGTCCAGGCCTTAAGACAATTTGCAGAACACCACAACGGAGCAATCATGATGAACAACACCACCCCTTCTAAAAACACAGTGATGCGCACCCACACCTGCGGCGAACTCACCGCGGCCAGCTCGGGCCAGGCCGTAACGCTCACCGGCTGGATGGACTCCAAGCGCAACCATGGAGGCGTGATCTTTCTGAACCTGCGCGACCTCTACGGCGTTACCCAGGTTGTAGCCAGGCCCGAAAGCCCCGTTTACAAAATAGCAGAAGAGACTAAAAGCGAGTACGTCCTGCGCGTCACAGGAAAAGTAACGCTCCGCCCCGGCACCAACGCCAACAAGAACATGCCCACCGGCGAGATAGAAGTAGACTCCGCCGACATCCAGGTCCTCAACGCCTCCCTGCCGCTGCCGTTCGACCTGGGCGAGCACGCAGGCGTGTCGGAAGAGACCCGCCTGAAGTACCGCTTTCTCGACCTGCGCCGCCCGGCCATGGCAAAGAACATGGTGCTGCGCAGCCGGCTCTCACAGGTGGTGCGCAACTACCTGTACAATCTGGATTTCAACGAGATAGAAACCCCGCTGCTCACCCGCTCCACGCCCGAAGGCGCGCGCGATTTCGTAGTGCCGTCCCGCAACAACCCCGGAGAGTTCTACGCCCTGCCCCAGTCCCCGCAGCAGTTCAAGCAGGTACTGATGATGAGCGGCATGGACCGCTACTTCCAGCTGGCCCGCAACTTCCGCGACGAGGAACTGCGCTCTGACCGCCAGCCCGAGCACACCCAGATCGACCTTGAGATGTCGTTCGTGGACGAGCAGGACATCGCCCGCGTGGCCGAAGGCATGATGCACGAGATTTTCGCCTACCTCGGCGAGGAAGTCTCCGGCCCTTTCCCGGAAATGGAATTTTCCGACGTAATGCTGAAATACGGCATAGATAAACCCGACCTCCGCTACGGGCTCGAGATCAAAGACTGCTCCGCGCTCTTCAAGGATTCCCAGTTTAAAGTATTCTCAGGCGCGCTAGCAGAAGGCGGCGTAGTGCGCGCTATAAAAGGCGAGGGGGGAGCGATCTTCTCCCGCGGCGACATGGACAAGCTGACCGACCTGGTAAAGAAGTACGGCGCCAAGGGCCTGGTCTGGCTGCGCTTCAAGGAAGGCAAGTGGGAATCACCCACACTCAAGTTCTTCAGCGAAGCCGAACAGGCCGCGCTGATAACCCTGCTGGAAGTGAAGGACGGGGACGCGGTGTTCATCGCCGCTGACAAACCCGCCATAGCCGCGCCCAGCCTGGGCGCGCTCAGAACCGAGCTGATAGCCCGCCTGAAGCCCGCGCAGCTGAAGAAATGGGCCTTCCTGTGGGTGCGCCACTTCCCGCTGCTGGAGAAGGACGCCGAAAGCGGCAACTGGACCTTCACGCATAACCCCTTCACCGCCCCGCTCCCGGAAGAGGCGCACAAGCTGGATACCGACCCCGGCAACGTCCGCTCGTGCCAATACGATCTGGTGCTGAACGGCGTGGAATTAGGTTCCGGCTCCGTCCGGAATCACACCCGCGCCATGCAAGAAAAAATCTTCGCGTTGATGGGTTACGACAAGGAGCAGGTGCAGAGCCGCTTCGGCATGATCGTGAACGCCATGGACTACGGCGCGCCCCCGCACGGCGGCATCGGCATGGGCTACGACCGCCTGATAGGCATTATCTGCGGCACTGACTCCATCCGCGACGTGATAGCCTTCCCGAAGACCACCAGCGGCGCCTGCCTGATGAGCGACGCGCCGGCCAAGCTGGACGAACGCCAGCTCAAAGAGCTGCACCTGAAGATAGTGGAATGAGCTACCCCGACTGGATCCTGAACGAGGTCCGCAGCCGCAAAGCCGGCCTGCACGGCGCGGCCGCGTCCGGCACCGCCGCGGAGCTGTCCGCGCGCGCGCTGCATACCGTCTGCGACGAGGCCCGCTGCCCGAACAAGGGGAAATGTTTTTCCGAAGGGGAAGCTACCTTCCTGATCCTGGGCGATATCTGCACCCGCCGCTGCGGCTTCTGCGCGGTAAAGAAGGACAAGCCGCTGCCTCCGGACGCAGGCGAACCACGGCGCGCGGCAGAGCTCTGCCGCAAGTGGGGGCTTAAGTACGTGGTCTTCACCTCGCCCACGCGCGACGACCTGCCCGACGGCGGGGCCGCGCACTTCGCCGAAACCGTCCGGCTGATAAAAGAGCTTTCACCCGGTATCAAGACCGAGCCGCTGATCCCCGACCTGAAGGGAGACCTTAAAGCGCTGGAAACCATCCTTGCCTCCGGGCCTGACGTGCTCGGCCATAACATAGAAATGGCGGCGGGCCTTTACTCGCGCGCCCGGGCCGGCGCGGATTACGGCCGCTCCCTCAGGGTACTCTCCAATTCCAAGAAACTCAGGCCAGACATTCTGACCAAATCCGGCATTATGCTGGGCCTGGGAGAAACCACGGAAGAAATAGAGCGCACGCTGGGCGACCTGGCCGAACATGGCTGTGACCTGCTCACGCTCGGCCAGTATCTGGCCCCGACCAGGACCCACCGCCCGGTTGAAAAGTATTACACCCCGGAAGAATTCATCGCCTGGGGGGAAAAAGCCCGGGCCGCCGGGTTCAAAGCGGTGCTCTCAGGGCCGCTGGTGCGCAGTTCTTACCGGGCCGGCAGTCTTTACGCGGAGGCAAAAAATGGAAAGCATTGAAAAAGACCGCGCTTCCTTCGCCTGGTTCACCCGCGCCTGGGACGACTACACTGGCGGTCTACCCTGGCTGCTGCCGGTTCTGCTCACCCAGACCGCCGCAACCGCCGGCGTATTCTGGCTAGTAGACCGCTACCACTCCCTGTCACAGGCCGCAGCGTTCATGCTGCTGGTGGTAACCCCGCTCTCTACAGGCGCGGTACTCGTCTATATAAACATGGCCCGCAACGGCAGGGCCCGCTTTCGCGACCTGTTCAGCGCCTTTCCGGTCTACCACAAGGCTCTTACTATAAACATCGCCCTTGGCCTTTTCACGCTGGCTGGCCTGCTGGCTTTCATTCTGCCGGGCATAGTTATCTACCTCACCTTCTGTTTCAGCGAGTATTTCCTGCTGGACCGCGGCACCGGAATAAAAGAATCTTTCCGCCTGAGCGGGGAACTGACCCAGGGCTGGAAAACGCGGCTGTTTCCCATACTGCTCCTCACCGCCGCCGTCGGTATGGCCCCGGAAATCGCGGCCGTAAGCGACCCGTTCAAGAACCCCAGGGTGGTCCTGGACCTGCGGCCCTGGATAATTACCGCGGCCGTACTTAAGACGTTGGTATTCCTGCCCTGGCTGAACCTGGCCATGGCCCGCGCCTATAACTTCCTGCTGGCGCAGCCCGCGCCGGCCCCCGCCCAACCGGACGCGGAGCCTGATAGTTCCGATTGACTATTATCATAGGCCCTGCGACCCAGGCCCGAGGGGGTCCTTTAGACCTTTATCTACGCCGGAGAAAAGTGTAAAATATATAGGTAAAGTTTATCAGGATTAGGAGGCAATAAATGAAAACATTAGCCATCATAGTAGCCGCGGCGTTCTGCGTATCGTCCGCCCACGCGTCAGAACTAAAGAACCTCTCCCTCAGCGAGATCAAAGCTTCCAGGATTGAACTTCCCATGCCGTCCATGACGGCTCCCGTGTCCGCCAAATGCGACCACGTCTCCGGCGAGATAACCAAACTGAACCTGCTCGCCCAGGCCGCCAAGAGCCAGTTGTTTACCTACGCCAAAACCGAAGCCGAATTTAAAGAATTCACCGACATGTGGACCCCGATCCTGAACAAGTTCGGCATCAAGGTAACCGTCACCGAATACAAGAATGAATTCGGCGTACTCAAGTACGAATCCGCCGACGGCCGTGTGGTGCGCACGTTCATGGCCGAAGGAATGACCTACGACGCCCTGAACGTCCCCGCGATGGAAAAACTCAAGCACGAACTGCTCGAGCCGCTTGAACAGGCCGGCATGACCCCGATCGCCGCGTTCAACATCAAGAACGAGATCTTCAGGCCTACCTTCAACATCTATTATCTGACCAAGCCCAACGAGAACGCGGACCACGAAGCCCAGCTGCGCCAGCTTAAGAACGGCGAAGACATAGACTTCGACCTGCTCGCTAACGCGGTCACCATCGTCAGGAAGGACGCCTCCTTCTCTATGGTCTACATCGGCAAACTGCTCGGCTTCAAAACCAAGGTATCTTCCAATGAAGCAGGCATCAACGCTAAGCTCGCCGACTACAAGAAGTTCCTGACCGAGAACAACAAAGAATTCATCACCTCCAGGACCGGCAAGATAGAGCCTGCCTTCGTTGTAGGGGAACACACCTACAGCTACTTCGTTAACATGTACTTCTTCCAGTAATACCCGCGGTAGAACCAAACAAAAGCCCGCCGGCAGACCGGCGGGCTTTTTCATGTATCCAAGATAACATATAGATATTTGACAAGTTACTCTTAAAGTAATAACGTTCTCCTAACATCCTAAGGGGTTAGGGTCACTAGAAATTGAATCACTGTAAAGACTTGCCGCGCCGGTAGAACCGGCGGGCGGCGCTTTATCGTCGCATATTATGCCACGGCTACGTTTTTACGGCTGTTTTAACGGGGGATTTATGTTATTTCCGGTCAAAATTTATCTACCTTTCCGGCTGAAACTGCTGCTGGCGTTCCTGGCCGCGGCCGGGGCGGGAATCTACTTCAGCTACAGCGGGCTAAAGAACGCCGCAGCCCCCTTTTCAGAACAGCAAGCCGGCGCTCAAGTGACGGCCAGGCTGGACATAGCGGCCGCCGTGCTAAATGCCGGGATTAATGCCAACCTCGAAATTGCGCGCCTGCTGGCGGCGCGCCCCGCCCTGCG
>JBBRDG010000037.1:0-23622 GCA_038204165.1 Elusimicrobiales bacterium | reverse complement strand
GCGGCCGCCGCGGCAAAGATGCTTATTTTCCTGGGCGGGGTAATGGGTTTCGCCGGCCTGCTGACGCTGGCCGAGCGAAAGGTTAGCGCCCTGATGCAGGACCGCACGGGACCGAACCGTGCCTCGGTCTTCGGCTTTTCGCTCAACGGCCTTTTTCACCCGCTGGCCGACGCCATCAAGATGGCAATGAAAGAGGATTTCGTACCCGGCCGCGCCGACAAGTTACTATTCACGCTGGCGCCTTTCTTCGCGCTGGTGCCGGTACTGATGCTGTTCGCGGTAATCCCTTTCGGCGATTACGTTACGATCTACGGCTACAGGCTAGACCTGCAGGTGGCGGACCTGCCGCTGGGCCTGTTCTTTGTGCTGGCACTTTCCGGACTCGCCATCTACGGCACTTTCCTGGCCGGCTGGGCGTCCAAAAACAACTTCGCCCTGCTGGGGGCCATGCGCGGCGCCGCGCAGATGATCTCTTATGAAATAGTGCTGGGGCTAACTCTCGTCGGCGTGATGATGATCTACGGCACGGCCAGTCTCCAGGAACTGGTAAGGGCTCAGGGCAAGCTGCTGTTCGGCTTCCTCCCGGCGTGGGGCATCGTCTGCCAGCCCTTCGCCTTCGTTCTCTTCCTTACTGCCGCGATCGCCGAGAACAAGCGCACCCCCTTCGACCTGGTAGAGGGGGAATCCGAGATCATAGGCTACTTCATGGAGTACAGCTCCATGCGCTTCGCGGCCTTTATGTTCGCCGAGTTCACGGAGATAATCCTGGTCTCCATGCTGGCGGCTACAATTTTCTTCGGCGGCTGGCAGCTGCCCTACCTGCAGGAAAGCGGCCTGCTGTTCCCCGGCGGCGCCGCGCTGCCGCTCAACCATTATCTGGTAGCCGCGCTGCAGGTGGCGGCCTTCTCCGCCAAGACCGTTTTCTTCTCCTGGTTCCTGCTGATAGTGCGCTGGACCCTGCCGCGCTTCCGCTTTGACCAGCTGATGGGCCTGTGCTGGAAAGCTCTGCTGCCCCTGGCCCTGCTCAATATCCTGGCTACCGGCGCGATCCTGATGCTTTTAGGGAAACTATGATAAGCGTAAAAAAAGTGAACAACAAACCGCTTAACCTGCTGGAGAGAATTTACCTCTGGGAGATAGCCCGCGGCCTGTCCGTAACCATGGAGCATTTCTTCAGGAACCTCTTTCACCCCAAAGGTATCCTCACCGTCCCCTACCCCGAAAAGACCATCCCGCTGCCCGGCAACGCGCGCCTGCGTACCCGCCACCGCCTGAAAATCCGCGCCGACGGCTCGCCCAAATGCGTGGCCTGCTTCCTTTGCCAGACCGCCTGCCCGGCCTACTGCATACATATCGAAGCCGCCGAATACTCCGCCAACTCCGTGGAAAAGTACCCGGCCGTGTTCGACATAGACCTTTCGCGCTGCGTGGTCTGCGGCATGTGCGTGGAAGCCTGCCCCGAGGACGCCATCGCCATGGACACCGGCGAGCTCCCCGGCGGGGCCGGCCTGCGGTCAGAAATGATGCTGAACAAGGAAAGCCTGCTCAGGAACCTTCCCGGCGAGCCCTCTCTCAAGGGCGCCGCAAACCGTCTGGCCAACGAATATCTGAAACCGGAGGGGAACGAATGATTCTCAACGCCTCCATCTGGCTTTTCGCCGCGGCGGCCATGGCCTGTACGTTGCTGATGCTCTTCCAGCGCGACCCGGTAAAGGCAGCCATGCTGATGCTGGTGGCGCTGCTTTCCACGGCGGGGCTCTACCTGGCCTTAAGCGCCCAGCTCCTGGCCGCGCTGCAGATCATACTTTACGCCGGGGCCATTATGGTCCTTTTTATAGTGGCCATCTCCGTTACGCCCCAAGCCTGGCGCGACCGGCCCACCGCCGGAAGATTGCGGCGCCTGCTGGGACTGGCAGCCGCCACCATAATACTTACCGAACTGCTCAGGGTCTCGGCCGCGCTCAAGCAGGTGACCATTTCGCCTGAATTTTCCGAGACAGGCGCGCTAGCCCTGGCCCGGGAGCTTTTCGGCCGCTTCGCCTTCCAGTTCGAGCTGCTCTCGCTGGTGCTCCTGGCCTCCATAGTGGGCGCGGTAGCCCTGACCTCTAAAAGGAAGGCGCTATGACGCAATATTCGCTGGCCACCGTCAGCTTTATTCTTTTCACGCTGGCCGTCGCCGGGTTCCTGACCTGCGGCAGCCTGATACGCATGCTGATGTTCCTTGAGCTGATGCTAAACGCCGCTAACATAGCGCTGGTAGCGCTGGGCCCGCAGCCGGCCTCCAGCGCCTACGCCGTCATGCTCTTCACCGTGGCCGCGGCTGAGGCCGGGGTGGGGCTGGCGCTGATCATAACGCTGGCGTCCATCTTTAAAACGCTGGAAGCCGGCAATATAAAGGAGTTGAAAGGGTAATATGACCGGCAACTACTACCCTCTCCTTAAATGGATCCTGCTGGCCCCGCTGGCAGGCTTCGCGCTTAACGGCCTGCTCGGAAAGAAGCTGCTGGGGGAGAAAGCCGGCGGCGTACTAGCCTCGCTGGCCGTGCTCGCCTCTTTCGTATTCGCCTGCATGGCGCTCTCGGACCTGCTGAACCTGCCCGCCGGAAACCGCCTGCTGCGGGACAATATTTACACCTGGATCTCGGCGGGGAGCTTCATCGTGGACGCGGCTTTCCGCTTTGACCCGCTTTCCTGCGTAATGGCGCTGATAGTGACCGGCGTAAGCTTTCTGATCCACGTGTATTCCATAGGTTACATGAAGGACGACGCCGGCTATAACCGCTACTTCGCCTACCTGAACCTTTTCGTCTTCTTTATGCTGACGCTGGTGCTGGCCGACAACCCGCTGGTGATGTTTGTGGGCTGGGAAGGCGTGGGGCTCTGCTCCTACCTGCTGATCGGCTTCTGGTACGAGGACCCGGAAAAAGCCTCGGCCGGCAAGAAAGCTTTTATCACCAACCGTATCGGCGACGCGGGTTTTCTCGTCGGGCTGATGCTGCTGGCGGCCCTGCTGGCCTCCAGCGGCGTGTACGCGCTGGACTTCGCCACGCTGGAAAAGAGCGCGCCGCTGCTGGTCACGGCCACTACGCTGGGCCTGGCCGCGCCCACGCTGATCTGCCTGCTGCTCTTCTTCGGCGCCACCGGCAAGTCAGCGCAGTTCCCGCTGCATGTCTGGCTGCCCGACGCTATGGCCGGGCCAACGCCGGTCTCCGCGCTGATCCACGCGGCCACCATGGTGACCGCCGGCGTCTACATGCTGGCGCGCCTGCATTTCCTCTTTGAGCTGGCTCCGGGCGCCATGCAGGTGGTCATGCTCACCGGCTGCTTCACCGCTTTCTTCGCCGCCGTGATAGGCGTGCTGCAGAAGGACATTAAAAAGGTGCTGGCCTACTCCACCATCAGCCAGCTGGGCTACATGTTCATGGCGGCCGGCGCCGGAGCTTTCTCCGCCTCCATCTTCCACCTGGCCACCCACGCTTTCTTCAAGGCGCTGCTGTTTTTGGGCGCGGGCTCCGTAATCCACGGCATGAGCGGCGAGCAGGACATGTTCAAGATGGGGGGCCTGAAAAAAGAAATGCCCTTCACCTTCCTGCTGATGGCCGCGGGCTGGCTGGCCATAGCCGGCGTGCCGGGCCTGTCCGGCTTCTACTCCAAGGACCTGATCCTTGAAAAGGTTTTCGAACACGGCGGGCCGCTGGTCTGGGGCGCTGGCGTACTCACGGCGAGCATTACGGCGTTCTACATCACCAGGCTATTCATCCTGACCTTCCTGCGGACTAAGCGCGGGGAGGGACACGCGCACGAATCACCGCTGACCATGACGCTGCCTATGGCCGTGTTGGCCGTACTGGCGCTGACGGGCGGCTTCCTGCTCAAGACCAGGCTGTTTGCCTTCCTGGAGCCTTCAGTAACCGCCGAGGTCCCCGGCCCGGAAGCGGCGAAACTTATGTACATTTCCGTAGCGGCGGCGCTGGCCGGCATTGCCGCGGCCTTCCCGCTTACGCTGCCCAGGCCCGCCAACTTCCTTAAGAACACGATGGGGCAGATTCACGCCTTGGTCTACCGCAAGTTCTACGTGGACGAAGCCTACGCCCTTTTTATAATCCGGCCTCTTAAGGCGCTTTCTGGCAAAGTCCTTTTCCAGCTAGTGGACTCCGGGCTGATCGACGGTTTAATGGTGAACGGCTCGGCCCGGGCGTCCTACGGCGCGGGCAGGGCGCTGGCCAGGGCCCAAAACGGGCGGCTGGATATCTACGCGCTGGTCTTCGCCCTTGGAGTGGCGGCAATGCTATTTTGGATAATTTAAAATGGAACTGCTTACCAACCCTCTTTCTCTGCTTATCCTGCTGCCGGCCGCCGCCGGGCTGGCCCTGCTGGCCGTGCCGGAAGGAAAACCAGGCCTGCTTAAAGGCTCCGCCCTAGCGGCGACGCTGCTGGTTTTCCTGGTTTCACTGAAACTCTACGCCGGCTTCGACCCGGCAGTCGCGACCATGCAGTTCAAGCTGAACCTGCCCTGGGTGCCCGCTTACGGCATAAACTATTCCCTCGGAGCGGACGGCCTCAGCCTGCTGCTGATAATGCTTACGGCCTTCCTTATGCCGCTGTCCCTGTTGGCTTCTTTCAGCTACATCAAAGAGGCGCAGCGCGGCTACTACGTCTGTCTGCTGGTCCTTGAAGCGTCTATGATCGGCGTGTTCGCCGCGCTGGACCTGTTCCTGTTCTTCCTGTTCTGGGAAGGGATGCTGATCCCTATGTACTTCCTGATCGGCGTCTGGGGCGGGCCCCGCCGGATCTACGCCGCGCTGAAGTTCTTCATCTACACCATGACGGGCTCGGTGCTTATGCTGGCGTCCATACTCTGGGTAGTATCGGCGCACCACGCCGCCGCCGGGACGTGGACCTTCTCCATCCCGGCCCTTTACGGGGTCGCGCTCGGAGTTGACGCGCAGTTCTGGCTGTTCGCGGCCTTCGCGCTGGCTTTCGCGGTGAAAGTACCGCTATTCCCTTTCCACACCTGGCTGCCGGACGCTCACGTGGAAGCACCCACGGCAGGCAGCGTACTGCTGGCCGGCGTGCTCCTGAAGATGGGCGTCTACGGCTACCTGCGCCTGGCGGTGCCGCTGTTCCCGCAGGCGGCGCAGACCTTCGCGCCCTGGCTGGCCGGGCTCGGCGTAGTAGGAATTATTTACGGCTCGCTGGTGGCCTGGAGCCAGCGCGACATGAAGAAGATGGTGGCCTACTCCTCGGTGGCGCATATGGGCCTGATCGTGCTGGGCATAATGTCCTTTGAGCCCTCTGCCGTGGCCGGGGCCATACTGCAGATGGTGAACCACGGGCTCTCCACCGGCGCATTGTTCCTGCTGGTGGGCGTGCTCTATGAGCGGCGTCATACGCGCCTGATAGAGGATTACGGCGGACTTGCCAAGGTAATGCCGGGGTTCGCGGCGGTGTTCATGATAGTTACTCTTTCTTCGATAGGCCTGCCCGGCCTTAACGGTTTCGTGGGCGAAGTGCTGATCCTGTTCGGTTCCTTCAAAGTGCATCCGTGGCTGGCCGGCGCGGCGGTAACAGGCGTAATTCTCTCGGCCATCTACATGCTGGGGATGTACCAGCAGGTGGTCTTCGGGCCAGTGCACCACGCCGAAAATAATGCGCTGTCCGACCTGAACCGCAGGGAATGGCTGTACCTTCTGCCCATCCTGGCTTTCATCGTTCTGATCGGTGTCTGGCCCTCGCCTTTCCTTAAGCGCGCCATCCCCGCGGCCAACAGCTACATCTCGCTCTCGCACCGGCAGGCGGCGCCGGCCTCAGTAAAGATCGTCCTCGGCAGGAAAGAAATAAATGAATGACATCATAGCTTACGCGGCTTACGCCGCTTCCGCCCTCTCCGGCCCGCTGCTTCTTCTACTGACGGCTTTCGCCTGCCTGCTGTTGCCCCTGTTCTTCAGGGGGCTGCGCGGCGCGCAGGGGCTTATCGCCCTTAGCGCGGTACTGGTAGCGCTTACTTTTCTGCGGCGCGCCCCGGCGGCTGAGCTGTCGTTCTTTAGCGGCGCGCTGCTCCTGAGCCCGCTGTCAGCCTACCTCTGGGCCTTCGCGCTGGGGGTGCTGGCCCTGGTACTGATACTTTCCATCGCCAAACCCGCAGCCCCCGAAGAAAGCCAGGGGGAATACTACTTCCTGCTTTTTATGGCCACGCTAGGCTTCATGACGCTGGTCACGGCGGGGGACCTGTTTACGGCGTTCATCGCGCTTGAACTGCTAAGCCTGCCGGTCTACGCGCTGGCCGGCATCCGGCGGACGAAGCCGGGGCTGGAGGCGGCCTATAAATATTTTATGCTGGGCGCTTTCGGTTCGGGGATGACGGTAATGGGTATTGCGATACTTAACGCCCTTTACCCGGCAATTACTTTCGCCGCGCTTAAGGCGGGTCCGGCCGCGCCGCTAGCGCTGGCCGGGTTCGTGCTGGTGATCTCCGGCTTCGCTTTCAAAACGGCGCTGGTGCCTTTCCACATGTGGGTGCCGGACGCCTACGAGGGCGCCCCGACACAGATTTCGGCTTTCATGGGCTCCCTTATAAAGGCCGGCGGCGTCATTATCCTGTGGCGGCTTTTCAGCCTGTTTAACGGCGGGCCGGTGCGCGAGCTCTTCTGGTGGCTTGCGGTAATTACGCTGGTTGCGGCCAACCTGATGGCTTTGGCGCAGTCGGGGCTTAAGCGGCTGCTGGCTTATTCCAGCGTGGCTCACGCGGGTTATATCGCCGTGGCTTTCTTCGGCGGGCAGCGCGGCTTCGAAGCGGTGTTATACTATCTGCCCGTTTACGCCATGGCTACCATAGGCGCTTTTGCGGTGGCGCTGGCGCTGGAGAAGGGGGAGACGGGACCGAAGATAGAGGACCTGGCCGGGCTGGCCAAGGCTCGCCCGTGGCTGGCTGCAGCAATGTCGGCTTTTATGTTCTCGCTGGCGGGTGTGCCTCCGCTGGCCGGCTTCTTCGCCAAGTTCTACGCCTTTTCGGGCGCGGTGGCCGCCGGCTATACCAGCCTGGTCGTGATCGCAGTCGTAATGAGCGCGGTGTCCATGTACTATTACCTGCGCGTTACGGTGGTGATGTACATGAAGCCCGCCTCCTCCGAGCGCCCCGCCGACGAGCCGCTGGGGCCAATTGCTATTGTGATAGCCCTCATGGCCGCCGGCGTCCTGCTGGCCGGCCTCTTCTCCCGCCCGCTCCTCGCCCTGGCCTCCGAAGCCGCCCGCTGGTTCTAACCTTGGGTATAGGTCCGCAAGTCGGGGTGGCAACCCCGGCATTTTTTCATTATCAGGCTGTTTCTCCGCCGCAAGAGCATCATGATTAATGTGATTTTTGTCACATTTAACGTTTATTAATTGACAGCGGTCAGGAAATGCATTAAAGTATTCTTAGTTCCTAGGGGTAGGGGCTAAATCAGTAGAAATATACAGGTAAAGCGTCTGGCGCCGGCTCGCGATCTAGCCGTAGCCACGACGACAATTATAGGGGGGGAGGAACATGAAATCCACTCAAAAGAAATTACATCGTACAAAGCGACGCCGTGCCATTGTTAAGGGACCGGGGAGCCTGGCAGCGCAGATGCTGCGCCTGGCTTTTTACCACTGCAAACCCGACCATTACCTGCGCACCTCAGGCCTGCTTTTCCGCGAGGCCTAAGAAGCGAACTCAGTCCAATAAGTAACAATGGAGGCCATATGTTACATGAAAGGAACGTCCTCGGACGCATGATCCTGGACTACTATTCCGACAAAGGTATTGAATGTTCGGTAGTCGACGAACATTCCTCCCTGTTGATAAGGCTTTCCGCCGACGGCAGCGACCGCGAGTTCCGCTGCGGCAGGCGCCCTTTCGGCAAAGGCGCCAGCTTGCGCAGCTTCTACATCATGCTGGAACGCGAATACACCAAACTGGAGAAAGAAGCCAATTCCAGGGCCGAATAACACGTGGACAGAAAGCCTATCCACCGCCGGGGAAGCCCGGCGGTTTTGTCTTGAAGTCCATGCACTTGGTTTGGAGGGGATGGCCGGGGTGTTGCCCAGAGCACCCGTTGCGGAAGGGGGCCCCGCCATAATTTCCCTGGGCGGGGGGGAACCGACGCAAGCGTGAACTTTACTTCTCGCTTTTGCTACGGACACGGTAGTGTTCCTGCGGCCCGGGTGAGCGGGGTAACACCCCGGCCAGACCCGACTGGGCATCTCGCGGGCTATTAATAAGAATTTACAGGAAACCGTTAGCTTTTAGGAAGTCTTTGGTAATGCCGGGGCGGGCGGACTGGCGGGCGTATTTGCCCAGGATGTCGTATTCGATGTTTAACGTCGAGCCGGATTTGAGGTTCTTGAAGGTAGTGTTTTTCCAGGTGTGGGGGATAACCGCTACCTTGAAAGAAGAAGAGGAAACTTCGAAGACGGTCAGGCTCACGCCGTCGAGGGCCACGGAGCCCTTCTCTACCATAACAGCGTCGGAGGGAAGCGCCACCTCCAGCACATAGCTGTTAGCGTCCTTTTTAACCGCAACCAGGCGCGTAGTGCCGTCCACATGTCCGGTCACGAAGTGCCCGCCCAGACGGGACCCCACGGCCAGCGCCCGCTCCAGGTTAACGACTGAGCCGGGCTTAAATAAATTCAAGCTGGTCTTGCCCGCCGTTTCCGGGCTAACCCCAAAAACAGCCAACCCCGGCTTCTGCGCCGTAACCGTAAGGCAAGCCCCGTTCACCGCCACGCTCTCGCCGATGATAAGATTCCAACCGGCGGGCACGCAGGCCTCCAGCTTTCCGTCTGAAAGCCGCTTAACAGAGCCTGTCGCTTCAATGATCCCGGTGAACATCAGTTGAACCTCAAATCCAGCATAAGGTCGGGGCCAGCCCGTCCGATGGATGCAATCTTCGCTTTTACCCCAAGTTCCTTACGCGCCGCGTTCAGCGCGTCAGGCCAGACCATGGAGTTCCTCGACTCCGTGCCACCGATGATAAGAGGCGAAACGAAACAGATGAACCGGTCCGCCAACCCCTCGCTGATAAAAGAGCCCACCACCTTGCCGCCGCCTTCCACAAGAATGTGGCTTATCCCCAGCGCGCCCAGCGCCTTAAGCAGCGCCGGCAGCGAAACCCGCCCTTTCTCCGAAGGCAGCACCAGGATCTTCACGTCCCGGGAAAACTTTTTCATCGCCGTAACCGAAGCCCGGCGTGTGGTAGCGATCAGAACCCGCTCGTTCTCGAAGATGCGCGCCTTACAGGGCACTCTGAAAGAAGAGTCAAGCGTCACTATCCACGGCTGCCGCCTGACCCTTACGCCGCGCACGTTAAGCAGCGGGTCATCAGCGAGAACCGTACCTATGCCGGCCAGCACCGCGTCCGCCCCGGCCCGCAGCCGGTGCGCCTCAAGCCGGGACTGGGGGGAGGAGATCCAGCGCGAGCGCCCGGCTGCGTCGGCTATTTTTCCGTCGAGGCTCTGGGCTATCTTCAGCGTAACATAGGGCAGCCCGGTGCGCATGAACTTATTGAAAGCCGGGTTAAGCGCCTCGCATTCCTTGCGCAGTAAGCCAGTCTTAACCTCAAGCCCCGCGCGCCTAAGCAATACGGCCGCCTTGCCGCCGTTAGCCGGGTTGGGGTCCGAGGCTCCGATAACTACGCGCTTTATACCGGCTTTTATCACCGCTTCCGAGCAGGGCGGGGTCTTGCCGTAGGTAGTGCAGGGTTCCAGCGTAACGTAGAGCGTGGCTCCGCGCGCGCTCCCGCGGCAGGCTTTAAGGGCGTTCACCTCGGCGTGGGGCCCGCCGAAGTGCAGGTGCGCGCCTTCTCCTATGATCTTTCCGTTCTTCACCACAACGGCGCCCACCATGGGATTAGGATGCGCGCCAAAGCGGCCCTTTCGGGCCAGCTCGATGGCGCGCAGCATGAAGTTTTTATTCGTTGACAGCATAGTCAGTCCCCGACAGCTGCAGTGATTACAGGTTCTTGAAAAGGTTCGCCATCTCTATAGCGGACATGGCGGCTTCGGCGCCCTTATTGCCGTGCTTAACGCCGGCGCGCTCGATAGCCTGCTCCAGCGTCTCGGCGGTAATAACGCCGAAGGCCACGGGCAGCTTATGCTTCATGGAAACCATCGCTATACCTTTGGCGGTTTCCTGCGCCACAAAGTCGAAGTGGGGGGTATCGCCCTTGATCACCGCGCCGAGGCAGATGATGGCATCATAGTTGCCGGCGGCCAGCTTTTCGCATACTACGGGGATCTCGTAGGCCCCGGGCGTCTTCACCACGGTTATATCGTTCTCCGACGTGCCGTGCCGCTTCAAAGTATCCACGGCCCCTTCCAGCAACCTGCTGGTAATGAAGTCGTTGAACCGGGACACGACTATGGCGAATTTAAGCTTTCCGGAAGTAAGACCGCCTTCTATAAGTTTCATGTTTTCTCCTTATGTCCGCAAAATTACTTACCGAACCCCAGGATATGCCCCATTTTTTCTTTCTTGGTATTCAGATAGCGTGCGTTGTGCTTATTAGGTTCTATAAGCAGCGGCACCCTTTCCTTTATCTCCAAACCGTAGCCTCGCAGCCCCACCACTTTACGCGGGTTATTGGTGATCAGCCGCAGCCTGCGCAGGCCCAGGTCGCACAGGATCTGCGCGCCTATGCCATAGTCGCGCAGGTCGGGGGCGAAACCGAGCGCTTCGTTGGCGGTTACGGTATCGTAACCCTTGTCCTGAAGATTGTAAGCCTTTATCTTGTTTGCCAGCCCTATCCCGCGGCCTTCCTGCCGCATATAGATGATGGCGCCAGAACCCTCGCGCGCTATCAGCGCCATAGCCGCGTGCAGCTGCGGGCCGCAGTCGCAGCGGCAGGAGCCGAAAACGTCGCCGGTAAGACATTCAGAGTGTACGCGTACCAGCGCCGGGTCGCCTATCTTCCCCAGCGTCAGGGCCACATGTTCCAGCCCGGTAAGCCGCTCCTTGTAGATTGCTATGTCGAATTTTCCGTATTTGGTAGGCAGGACTGAAACGGCGGCCTTATCCACCAGGCTTTCCCTGCGGCGGCGGTAAGCTATCAAGTCCGCGATCGTGCCGAACTTAAGACCATGCTTTACTGAAAAACGGGTAAGCTGCGGCAGGCGCGCCATGGAACCGTCGGGGTTCATAATCTCGCAGATAACTCCGGCGCCGTGCACGCCGGCCAGGCGCAGCAGGTCCACGCAGGCCTCGGTATGCCCGGCGCGGGCCAGCACGCCGCCGGGACGCGCTTTAAGGGGAAAAATATGGCCAGGGCGGGTAAGGTCACCGGGGACGGAGTCAGGGTTTGAAAGTACTTTTATGGTGCGCGCCCGGTCCGCCGCCGAAATGCCGGTGGTGCCGCCCTTGGCTGCGTCCACCGAAATAAGCCAGTTGGTCTTAAAGGGGTCTTTATTCTCGCGCTCCATCTGGGCAAGGTTGAGCGCGCAGGCGCGGTCTTCCTCGAGAGGGGCGCAGATCAACCCCCGGCCATACTTCGCCATGAAATTGATCTTGTGGGGGGTAGCGAAGCGGCCTGCCATCACCAGATCCCCCTCGTTCTCGCGGGCCTCGTCGTCGGTCAATACTACCATGCGGCCGAGCTTCATATCCTTAATGATGTCTTCGATAGGCGCGAACACGTTTTTTTTAGTCATAAAAAAAGCCCTGAAGCTGTTCTTCAGGGCCTGATGAGGAGTAAATGCCGGGCAGTAACGTCCTGCGCCATAGCTACGGCAAAACTTTACTTCCAGCGTTCTTCTTTCATCCGGACTTTACCGTCGGCTTCGGAATCCAACCGAATCTGCTCCATGGAGCTTGGCCGCTTGAAACGCATTGCGTCTGATGCGGCACTGCCATAGGCTTGCGGGCTATACCGCCGGTGGGGAATCAAACCCCGCCCTGAAGAACTGTAATTTATTATATCAAATCAATAGCAACTTCCAATCCCTCTCGAGCCAACCAGAGCCCACTGCCCAGCAAGGGCGGTCCCGGTGGAAATACAGAGGTCATTGATAGTAGAATTTCTGACAACTTCCCCGATTGCGCTCGGAGTCAGAAGCTGAAGATCGCTGGAAATCATAGAACGCGGTGTCCAAAAACCATCCGCCGTAAAAGTGGACTTGGTCACCCCGGCGCCGAACTGCGCGTCGCCGTTCACGTCCAGCGCCGCCTGAGGGCTGGGCGTGCGGATACCGACTTTGTAATGATATGTGTCAGCCGGGTCCACAAGAAACACATGCGGCATGGTTACCTTGAACGTGTTGAATTGTCCGCTGAGGTGAGCGGGGTTGTCGTCATGGCCCCACACAAAAGTTCCAACCGCCGTTATATCAAGATAGTTATTATACCCACCGGCAAAGGCAACTGAGCTGTAAACTACATTAAGCCTGCCTCCTGGAATTACAGAAACGTCGCCTACGAGATAATTGCTTACGCCGCCGGAGACCACCGAATCCGCCCCCTGGTTAATATTATTGTGACCGCCGCTTATCGCGGAATAGGAACCGGAGGCGGCGTTGCCGAAACCTCCACTTACCACGGCGCTGTTCCCGGTGGCGCTGTTAGCGTAGCCAAAGGCGGTCGAGTACAGGCCGACGGTATCCCACTCGGTACTTATAGCATACCCGGCCCTGATAGCGGAGATAGACGGAAGCCACATGAACCTGGAGCCGGACCCGGTGACCGGAAGGCTGGCCGCGCCATTATACGTGCCGGCGGCAAGCAGGTTGCCGTCGCCGACTTCAAGCATGGCCCTGGGCCCGGCCGTACCGATCCCGGTGAAGCCGGTGGCGGTGCTGGCGTAGATCAGAGGAGCGGCCTTGGAGCCGACCAGCATGGTGGAGGCCACGTTGAACCTTTCCTCCGGCGCATTGGTCCAGATCCCTACCGCAGCCTGAGCGGTGCTGATGAACAGGATCGGGTTAGTGGCGGCCGTGCTTACGAGCAGATTAGTGGCCACATGGAATGACGCCAGCGGAGCCGGGGTGCCTATTCCAAACTGCCAACCGGAAACGCCTGCAGAATTACCCTTGACCCTGAATACTTCCTCATTGGAACTGTTTATATTAAAAACCAAGTCCCTCAGGCCTGAAGGCATACCGAGAGATCCCTTGTTTGGCGTAGCGCCCTCGCTCCAATTAATATACGCGGCGCCGCCTACATTCGGGAAGAAGTTAAGCATCACGGAGTCGCCGCTGTTCTTCTGATCGAGAGTCGTTACACCCCGCACGTGCAGGTCGGCTGTCGGGGTGAAAACATTGCCTACGGCCAGTCTAGCGCTAACGTAAGTGTTGGAAGTAAACACTACGGCCGAATACTGACTGTCCGCTCTAGCGGAAACGGAGGACAAAGCGATATTCGCCCCGCCCTGAGTAATATTTGTAAGTCCAGAACCGTCTCCAAAGAAACCGCCTTGCGTAGTTATAGAAGAAACAGCCAGAATCCCGCCATTCACACTAAGCGTATGTGTCTGGGTGTTAGTGCTGATTGAAACCATTCCCGTGGTAGTACTTATAAAAAGTATCGGACTGGCGGCAGAAGTACTAACCAGCATATTCGTAGCCACGTGGAATTTTTCCAGCGGCGCTGCGGTGCCGATGCCGAATTTCCAGGATGACCCTGTGGTGCTGTCCATGGCGTCCGTCCTTATCCGGAAAACCTCGGTGCCGCCGCTGCCGGGGGTGGTTCCCAATTCACGAAAGACAAAATCATGATTAGGGCCAGGAATAAAACCCAGCGCCCCCTGGTTGGCGGGAAAGTTTCCGTAGTCGGTCCAGCGCAGGTAGCTATTCCCGCCGTTGGAAAAAATATTCGCGAACGCTTCGGTCCCCGTGCCGCCCGAACCGTAGGAAATCAGGATATTGCTGTTGACCTCCAGGGGCGCGGACGGATTGGAGATTTGTATTCCGACTTTGCCTGTGGTAGTAACCGCCAGACCGTAGTTATTTACCGAAGCCGCGCTGGCCACGGTAAGGGCGTAAGTCATGGCGGCGCCGGAAGATATGATAGTTATGCTGGAACCTGAAACCAGCAGGTTGCCGGTCATGGTATCTCCGGACTTAAGGACCGTGCCGGCCAGATTAGTTAGCAGCGAACCGTTTCCTTTGAAATACGGAGCGTCCACTACGCCGGCGTTAACCTTAATGCCGCTGGCAGTATCGATGCTGTAATTGGAAGGGCCGGAATTGGAGAAAGAGGCGCTGGAAGCCGTAACGGATTGGGTAAGGGTAAGTGAACCCGAATACAGCCCGCCCTGCGCCGTAATGCTGGAAGTGGCCAGAATACCGCCCAGCACACCCAGCCTGGCGGGGTAGGTGGGCAGGTTGCCGACCGCCACGCTGCCTCCGAAAATGGAGAAGGTAGACCCGGCAACCGAAAAGGCAGAGCCGGTCACGGTCAGCGTTGAGTTCAGCAGGGTCAACTGGCCTGTCATAGTGTCGCCGGCAAGACGCACCTTGGTAAGGTCCGTAGTAGTGACCGCGGTCAGGCTGGAGCCGTCCCCGTAATACTTGGCAGCCGAAGAAAAACCTACAACGTAAACGTTGGACGAAACACGCACGCCGCCGCCCAGCGTCGGGGACGTCTCGGATGAAATTATAACGTTGTTGACAAAAGTTATCTTGGGGGAACTTATACCGTTTACCGAGGTGACGGTAAGGCTGGAACCCGCAAGGGTCAGCTGACCTGTCATAGTGTCCCCGGCCTTTGCTACTATGCCGGTAAGAGTCGCGCCGCTGCCCTGGTATGAACTGCCGGTAACCTGCCCAAGACCGTTAACGCGGAAAACATTGGAACCGCCCACGGTTACCAGCACCACGTCACCGGTCTCGCCGGCTGCGGTGGAAATATGCAGGCGCGCCAGCGGGTTGGCGTTGCTTTCGCCTATGGCGAGATTGCCGGTGTTATCGGAGTAGGCGTTGTTACCGTTGAATCGCCAGAGGTCATTGGTAAGCGCCGTATACTGTACAGTGCCGTCGGGGAACTTAAAACCACAGGTCTGGTCCGCCACACAGGTAACTTCGCCTTTGCTTTCTACCATGCCCGCCACGGACAGCTTCTGCCCCGGGGAGATGTTGCCTACCGAGATGCCTCCCATCACGAACAGGTTGGAAGAAATGGTGACCGCGCCATAAGTGCTCTGCGGGAAAGTTCCTATCGTATCTACGGCAAAGACCGGCGTAGCCGCCGCGGCGGTGGAAGCGTACAGCGCGTTAAAGGCGTAGGGTGAAGCCTGCAGATGGATGCGGGGGGCCATTGCCTCGTAGACTCCGGCGCAATCCCCGTCGGGGTCCACCTGTATCTCCAGCCAGAGATTGGAATGGCTCGTGAACACCGAGTCCGGGATACCGCCGGATGTAGCGCCAACTTCTACTTCGTAGCGCCCCTTACTTACCGGCACGTTACAGCGGCTTTCGGTGAACAGCGACGAGCCTCCTGAAACCGCGTCGTAGATCACGAACTTTACGTCCTGCGGCGTCTCAACCGGCAGGTTGGTTATCTTGCTGAGCAGAAAACCCTGATAATTCACCGTCTGCGGTATGGCCGCGGACAAAGGCGTGAGCGCTAAAACAAGGGGGGAAAGGGTTAAAAAAACAGCCCGGCACCTGGGATTCTTGAAGAGTTTTACGACGAAATTATTTACCAAACTCATAGTTCCTCCAGAAAATGCAAAAAAAGAAGACTTAACAGCTTAGGCGGCCAGACGCCTACCTTATTACGGCTACCGTTCCGTTGTAAACCGTGCCCCCGGACTCTATCTGGTAGATGTATACCCCGCCGGGCACGGCCTGTCCGCCGGCCTTGGCGTCCCAGATAACCGAGTTGCCTATGGGGCCTGGCTTCATTTTAGCGACCAGCGCTCCGCGCAGGTCATAGATGCGGCCCTTAACTTCCTGGTCCTGCGGGTTATCGAAAATAAAGACCATGGTATCATTTTTGCCGTCGCCATTTGGGGTTATCAGGCGGTTGGTAAGGCCGGATTGGTCGGCGGAAAAACCGCCGGAGCGCTCGCTGGTGCGCAGCTGGTAGCGCCCCAGCAGCGTGGTTTCGAGCTGCACGCTGCGCGCGGTGTCGTTAACGCTGCCGAACATCTGCAGCCAGCGGGAACCGTTATGAAAATACATGCTGACAGCTTTAGCGTCCGTAGCGGCGGAAGGGGTTATGGTGGTCCCCGTCTTGGCGTAATACAGTTTAAGCACGCCTTTTGTCTGAAGCTTGAAAGAATCGTCGGCCTGCAGGCCGGCGCGGTAAGCCCGGAACTGCACCGATTTAACGACCCTGCCGCCCAGGTCTTCAGGGTGAGTGGTAATCTCCACGCTGTAGGTTTTCATCGGATCGCCGGACGCATCGAAGAAAGCCGAAGTCCCGGCGGCTGGCACCTCGAGCAGGCTCTGATTGTCTGGGGCGAGGAAGTACAGGCTGCCGGAGAGAGTGTCGCGGGCGTAGGAGGGCAGCGAGGCTCCCGCCTGGTTAACGGCGCGCGCGTAATAATAGTATTCGTCGCCCTCTGGTACCGGGTCGTTCCAGCTGAAAGTGTCGGAAGAGACTTCGGCCAGGAACTGCCAGTCGGAGCCGGCCGGGGCGGTGGCTTTGAAGATCTGGTAGCCGCGCACCTCGTATGGGTAGGCCGGGCTGAAGCGGTTATCGAACGGGATGCGGTTCTGGTAGCCCGCGGGGGGGATCCAGGACATTCTCATAGTTAAGCCGGAACGCACCGCCTGAAAGTTCATCGGCGCCAGCGGCACCAGCGCATAGGCGGCCGCGGGGTTGGAAACTTCGGAAAGCAAGCTTTGATCGTTAAGCGCTTCTATGGAAAAATAGTAAGTAGTCCCCGGGTTAAAACCTTCAAGCACCCTGGTCTCGGCGGCCCCGGCGGCAAGAGGCGTCCAGGCCTGGGCGTACGAGATCGAATTGGAGAACGCCTGGTCGGAGGCGATGAAGGCCGTGGTTGTATAACGCAGCACGTATGCGTCGACCGGGCCGGCAAGGCGGGTTATGTCCGCGGAGGGCGCGGTCCAGCTGATGCGGACCTGGCTGCTGGAAACAGTAACAACATTAAGGTCCGGGACCGTAGCCGGAGGCGGGAAATACGCCAGTTTCCCGGCCCGGGAAGAGAAGGCCGCAGTCTGCTGCGTAGAGATCGCCACGTCCTGCAGGCTGCCGTAACTCTGGAAGTTGGAGGAAATCATCGCTGCGGACCCGAAAACTAATATACCGTCGAGTTCGGAAAAACTGGCCGAAGTCATCCTGGTGGCGCAAAGCGGCAGCGCTGGCAGCAGGGCCGCCGCGAAAAACAAGAGGAACCGCACTTCAGCCGTTTTCATTACGTTATATTATAACCTCACCGTGCGACTAAAATATTACAAAGAGATTTATATAAATTCCGCCGTAAATCCACAAATCCGTAATAAAACAGTCACAATTGAAAAGTAAACTTAACCTGTATATGAGACGTTTATTTTTACTTCTTTTGGCCGCAGCGGCGCTCTTATCAGCGCCGTCGGCTCCTTTATATTCCTCGTCGGAGCTGGGCCGGTCCATTGCCATAAACAAGCTGGTAACCCCCAACGGAGACCATCGGAACGATTTTTTTATTTTCCGCTGCTACAACCCGCGCGACGCCGCCATCGACGCCAGGATATACGATCTTGCCGGGAGAGAAGTGGCGACGATGACGCTCAAACAGCGTTGGCACGGTGTTGTCATTGACAACATTTCAGGCGAGTATTACGACCTGACATGGGACCCCAACAGAGGCGGGCGCAAACCCGGAGGGGTTTATATCTACCAGATACGCATCGAGACCAGCGTGTTAAAGGGGACAGTAACAGTAATAAGATAAGTGCCGCTTGAGCGGCAGCTTCTGAAAATTTATGAGCACCGGTAAAAAAAATACTTCCAGAGTAAATCACCGTGGATTGGCCGCGGCTGGCGCCCTATTCCTTCTTATCACGGTCGGACTGCGGCCCGCCTACTCCGCTTTCGAGGACCTCGGCTTAGGCGCCAGGGCGCCTGGCATGGGCGACGCCTTCACCGGCGTAGCGGACGATATCTCCTCCATCTATTACAACCCGGCCGGCCTCGGCGGCCTGGAAAGGCCTAAGGCGCTGGCTTCGCATTCCATCTTCTACTCCGGTCTTAGCGACGGCTCTAACCTGGGCCTGAGCGCGGCGGCTTTCACCCTGCCGCTGGCTAACGGCAGGAACGGCGTTATGGGCGTGCTCTGGCAGCAATTCGCGCTGTCCGGGGTCTACTCCGAAAAAACCGCCCAGCTTTCCTGGGGCTACCATTTCAACAGCCATTCCGCCTACGAAAAATTTTCCTTCGGCACTTCTATCAAGTACCTTACCCACGGTTTTACCCGCCTGGACGAAACCTACAACGCAGTGGAAGACGACGTGCTGCAGCGAAACAACACCGACCCGGTGCTCGCCGGCAACAATTCCCGTTCGGCGCTGGACGCCGACCTGGGCGCGCTCTACCGGCTGAACAAGCGCTGGACTCTGGGCGCCTCGCTGCTGAACGCGCTGCAGGCTAACGTCGCTTTCAGCAGTTCCGACAAGGACAAAATTCCGATGAAAACACGCCTGGGCGCCTCCTACAAGAGCCTTTGGCTAGTGCTGGCCGGTGACGCACGCATGCAGAGATCTCCCGACGGTAAAACAGACAAACAGTTCATCTTTGCGGCCGAAAAAATCTTTCCGAGCCTCGACAAGGGCGACGTAGGCGTGCGGGCCTCGCTGGGCGTGGGCGACCGGGAATTCCGCCAGGCCACGGCAGGCCTTTCCTACAAGATCCAGAAAATCCAGCTAGACTACGCTTTCTCGCTGCCGCTGGGCACCGTAAAAGATACGGCCGGAAACCACAAGCTGGCCCTCACCTATCATTTTGGCTCTCCCACCCTGTCGGAGATAGCCGAGACCGAGCTGCTGGACCAGTACAAGAAACTGCGCGAGGCGCAGAATTACAAGAGCCCGCGCGACACGGCGAGCCTTAACGATCCCCGTCTGGCTGAAGTTAAAGAACAGATCCTGCAGGAAAATTACTACGCGGCGAACAAGCTGCTGCTGGAGAAGGCTAACGATCTGCTGCCCGACGCCTCCGTGGTCAACCTGACGCGGCGCCTTTCCACCGTGGCGGCCTTCTACCCGTCGCTGGCGGCCGGCGACCGGCAGAAACAGCCCTGGGAAGAGCTCCTTTCCGGCGGCGTTAAGGACCTTATAAACGGCAACGACCCGCGCGCCATGAAGCAGTTCGCCTACGCGCAGAGCCTGAACCAGCAGGATTCCGCCCTCTCCAACTTTCTGGACCGGACCGGCGAACTTACCCGCATAACGCCCGACCGCGTGCCGCAGGACTTCAGCCGCGGCTGGGCGGAGTATAAGATTACCGTTTCCGACGAATTCTATACAAAGAAGCGCTATTCCGAAGCGCTGCGCAAGCTCGATGAAATGCTCGAGCTGCAGCCTAACGACCTTATGGCCCTTAAGAAATCGGGGTCCTGCAATTACATGCTGGGCGCCTACGCCAGGGCCGCGCGCGACTGGGAGAAAGCCTCCCGGCTGGAAACCGAGGCGCCGGAGAAAGCCAAACTCGCCAAAATGATAGAGGACGCCAGGCTCAAACAGGGCAAAACCGCCGCCTGGGAACCGCCGGCCCCCGCAGTAGAGAAGGAAGCCGCGGCTAAGACCAAAGGCGCGCCCGACGCGCGGGAAATAGAGAAGATCTACCAGAGCGGCGCGGACTATTACGCCAAGGGCGACTACGGCAAGGCGGCCGACGCTTTCCGCAAGATTCTGGCGATAGACCCGCAGAACACGCAGGCGAAGAAGGCGCTTGAGCGAATCATAAGACTGTCCAGGTAAGTCGAAGCGGCATATGAACCTATTCCACAAACTCAGCGCCGCCTTCATGGCCGCGGCCCTGACCGCGGCCCTGCTGTTGTCCGGCATCTTCTTCAGCTTCCAGCGCAGGACCATAACCTCTTCCCAGCAAGAACGGCTCGCGGCGATGCAACTTTCCGTTGCCGCCATGCTGCGGGAGGCCGAACTGGCCCGAGACCCGCTTATGGCGGTGGATTATCTCTCCGGGCTCTGCTCCTCCCGGCCAGAGTTGGCGTCCTGCGAACTTGATATAGGCAGGGGCATGACCCCGGTAAAGACCCGCCGCCGCGCCGTGAAACCGCCGGGAGGAGGAACTATTCCCCGCTTTATCAGCTCAGATAAGCTCTCCGCACGGCTCAACTTTTCTTCGGCGGCGCTAGCGCTGGAGCGCCGGAGCGCGCTCGCCGGCATCTACCGGAACCTGGCGGCCGCCTTTCTGGCGGCCATGGCGGCCGCGGCCCTGCTGGGTCTGGGGCTGGCCTGGAGCCTCACCGCCAGGCTTAAACGCCTGGCAGCCGAAGCCGCCGCCGTGGGTGAAGGAAAATTCGGGGTAAAAACGGACGCCGGCGGCTCTGACGAAGTGGCGGAACTAGCCAGGGCCCTGAATTCTATGTCGGACCGGCTGCTGGAACTAGAGACCATGAAAAAGAACTTCACGGCCTCCGTGACCCACGAGTTGCGCTCGCCATTGGGCGTAATAGAGACCTACGCCGCCATGCTGCTTAAAGAGGAAGACCGCTTTACTCCTGAGGACGCTTCAATCTTCCGCAGGATAAAGGAGAACGCCGGACGCCTGGCCAACTTCGTCACGGCGATGCTGGATATGGCCAAGATAGAAAGGGGCAAGATGGAGCTGCGCCCGGCCCGCGAAAACCCGCTGGCCCTGGTCACTGACGCGGCAGATTTTTTAAGACCCAAGGCCGCGGAGAAGGGTGTGCGGCTGGACGTTGAAACCGGCGGAGGGCCCGCCTCGGCCATGCTGGACAGGGAACTGGTCACCCACGCGCTTACCAACCTGATATCCAACGCCATCAAATTCACCCCGTCCGGAGGTACGATAACAGTTCGAGCGTCCGTAGGCGGGGGGAAGTACAGGGTCGAAATTGAGGATACCGGCCCCGGGCTTAAACCCGGAGAAGCTGAAAAACTGTTTAAGCCCTACTCGCAGGGCTCGGCCGCGCCGGGGCATGGAGGAACGGGCCTTGGCCTGGCTCTGGCCAAATCCATAGTAGAACTGCACAAAGGCTCTATCGGCTGCCAACCAGCCCCGCGCGGCGCCCTATTCTGGTTCGAAATCCCGCAATAACTTTGTAACCTGTTTAAGATAAAATAATAGTGTAATCATGAAAACACTTTCGCGTCTCTTTTTAGTCCTGATCCTCTGCGCCGTCATTGTGCGCGCCGAAGAAGCCCCGCAGCCCTCGCCCAGCGCGCAGGCGGCGGAGCTCTCAGCGCGCATGCAGGAAGACGTCTCCCGCCTGCTGGAACAGCTTGTCGGCCGCGGCCGCGCCCGCTCCTTCGTCAGCGTGGAAGGGGAAGCGGTGCTGAAGAGCAAGACCGAATCCGGCACCCCGTCCGAAGACACCTTCACACTGCCGGGCTATACTTCTGTCAACATCCTCGAGAAGACTGGGGAGTATCTCAAGCAGCAGCGCGAGGAAAGTCAGCGCACCAGCGAATTCCGCGTCAAAAAGCTCAGCGTCTCGCTGGTTTTCGACAGCGGCGTTCCTGAAACCCGCGTAAACGCGATCAAACTTATGATCTCCGACGTACTGCGCCTAAGCGAAGCCCGCGGCGACAGCATTATCACCAGCAGGACCGAAATGATGCCCTGGTGGAAAAGCGCGCTCGAAGCCCCCGAGATACGACCGGTGCTGATCGCCTCCGCTTTCGGGGCCATCGCTCTGGCCGTCTTCCTGATCCTGGGCTATATCCTAGCCTCCCGCCTTTTAACCGGCTTCGTAGATTATGCCCGGATCAACGCCCCTGTCGCCGGCGGCGGTCTGTCCGGCCCCGGAGGGCCGGCACCGGACGACGACAATATGGGCGAAATAATAGATGTGGAATCACGCGCGGCCTCGGGCGGCGCGCTGCTGGAGGCCGGCTCGGCTTTTGAATTCCTGGAAAAACTTCCGCCCGCAGAATCCGCCGGCCTGCTGGCCGATATGCCTGAAGAAGACGCGGCCATAATTATAGCCAACCTTGCCGACCGCAAACCCCATATTTCCTCCAAGATCCTGCTAGCCCTCCCGGCCGGTAAGAAGCAAACGGTAAGCGCAAAAATGATGGGGCTTAAACAGGCCGAGCCCGAAAAAATCTACGAGATTGAAAGCGAACTCCGCTCCATACTGGAGAAGAGCCTGAAAGGCTCGGAGAAGCTCGGACGACTGCTCTCGCTGGTGGACGAGTCCGCCCGCGAGGAAATAATGGACAACCTTACCCGCACTGACCCCAAGGCCTCTGAAGAATTGCGCCGCGGCATGGTCACCTTTGACGACCTCTGCCGGCTCGACGACAAGAACCTGCGCCCTCTGGTAGTTTCTCTGCCCTACGCCGACTGGGCCGCAGCGCTCGCCGGAGCTGGCGAGACAGCCGCAGGCAACGTAACCCGCCTGCTGCCCGAGGACGTGCGCCTCATAGTAAAAGACATTATGACCAACCGGCCTGAAGAGGACAAGATTATAGGCGCCAGGGCCAAAATAATTTCATCCGCTATAGAGCTCAGCGGCAAGGGCCGCATCATCCTAAAGGAAGGCGCATGAACCGCCCGTCCGACGCCAACTCCGAGATGGACTATCTCTGGAAGGCCGTAGGGGCCGCCCAGGACGCCGAGGCGCGTTCGGAAAGCGCGCGAGAGAAAGCCAGAACGGAACTGGACAAAGCCACGGGCCGCGCAAAGCGCCTGGAGAGGGACCTGGAAAGGAGCGCTGAGCGGGAACTGCAGCTGCGTTCCGAGGCCGAAAACCTTAAATCCGCCCTGGCCCAGGATGCCAGGACGCTGGCCATAGCCGCCGGTCAGGCGGAAGAAGTGCGCGGCGCGGCGAAAGCCAGGGCCGGGTACGAAGAAAAACTGCGCAGGAACGGTGAAGAAGTAATCCTCCTGCGGACCGAGATAGACAGCCTGCGCGCCGAGGCCGAAACCCTGCGCAATACCCTGCAGGGGCGCGAAGACACCATAGAAACTTTCAAAGCCAAACTAGACGGCCTGACAGCTATGCCGGAACTGGCCCGCATCCTTAAAGAGGACGAAGGGATCTCCGGGAAGCCGCAGTCCGCCTACGGCCTGCTGATGGAGCGGCTCGACCAGGAAAAGCGCCAGGCCGCCGCCGCGGCCGCCAAGGCCAGGATCGCCACTGCCGCCGAACTTTCGAATGCCTCGGAAAAGCTGGGTAGCGCTGAAAGAGAACTCGCGGGACTGCGTTCCGAACTAGAACAGAAAGGAAGGGAACTGGCCGATTTGGAAAAAGTCCTAGAGGCCTCCTCTGAAAAGCTGAAGCTGTCAAAACAGGAACTGGCCGCCCAGGATGAGTATGCGGGAGGACTAAAAGCCGTGCTGGCCGAACGGGAAACTGCGCTCGAGAAAGCGGAATCCAGGTGCGCGGCGCTGCGCCGGGAGCTGGACGAGGAAGCGGCCAGGGCAAGGCACCTGGGAGAGGAAGCGGAGACGCAGACCTTTAAAACGGACGAACAGCGCAAGAACTTCTCGGGGGCGGTCAACCAGGTTTTCGAACTGCA
>JBBRDG010000036.1:0-23623 GCA_038204165.1 Elusimicrobiales bacterium | reverse complement strand
TAAGCGGGCGTGGCCGAAGAGGGGCGGGTGCTTCCGGCGCCTGCAGAACTCGTCTCGCACACAGTGCTCGCCTCAAACAGTCTTCGGCGCCGCTAATGATAGCGGTGCCCTCCAGCACCCGCCCCTACGCCCCAAAGTCGCTCCCGGCACCCCCGCCCGCGCCTCCCTAAGTTTAACCGTTTTTCTAGGATTCGGTATAATCTTTTTAACGAGTTATATCGGGCAAAATATATGCTAAAGAAATTTAAGGCGCTTTATTTTAAGACACAGCCTTATGCATGGGTTGTGTTTTTTGTGATGTTTGCAATTTCTGAAAGCTACTAAGGCTACTATCATTCACATCCGCAGTTAAATGCTTCACATGGAACTGTATTTATGTGGATATTAATGTGCATAGAATCCCCAATATTTTTTGTTTATATAGCGCCTTGGTTGCTTTTGATATTTGTTCCGATCTATTTTGCTTTCCAGGGGTTAAAATACCTCTAAGGTGCAGCACTCATATAAGTGTTAAAATGTAGAGGTGAAAGTTTATTTTAAGACCGTGGGGTGCAGGGTGAACCAGGTGGAGAGCGAGAGCCTCCGCGAGAAGTTCGCCGCGCTCGGGCACGAGACCGCCGAAGATCCAGAAACCGCCGACCTCGTAGTGGTAAACACCTGTTCCGTAACCGCCAAGGCCGACCGGGACTGCCTCGCCTTTATCCGAAAAACCGCCGCCGCCAACCCCAAGGCCGCCATAGCCGTAACAGGTTGCCTCGCCACCCTCGAGCCCGGCAAAATACTGGCCGCCGCCCCGCACGCCACCCTTTTTTCCAATAAAGAGAAAGAGAATATCCCGGCCCAGCTCTGCGGCGGCGACGCCTCCGGCGACTTCTTCTCTGTTAAAAAATTCCACGGAAAAGCCCGGGCCTTCGTGAAAGTACAGGACGGTTGCAATCTCAAGTGCGCCTACTGCCTGGTAAACCTTGCCCGCGGCGAACTCAAGTCCAAGCCTTTGGAAACCGCCGTAGCTGAAATTAAAAATCTTGTCGAGACCGGCTTCGCCGAAATAGTCCTCTGCGGTACGCGCCTCGGCATCTACAACTGTAAACAGACAGGCGCCACCCTCGCCGACCTCATGGAAAAGATCTTCGCGCTCGACGGCAAATTCCGCGTCCGCTTCTCTTCCATAGAGTCCGGCGAACTCACGCCCGCCCTGCTTAAAGTTCTTAAAGCCGCCGGGCCCAGGTTCTGTGATTACTTCCACCTGCCGCTGCAGGCCGGCGCGGACCCCGTCCTAAAAGCCATGGGCCGCCCCTACGACACCGAGACCTACAAAGCCAAAGTGGACCAGCTCCGCGCCCAGTTCCCCGGCGTAGGGATCTACGCAGACATTATAGCCGGCTACCCCACCGAAACCGAAGAAGACTTCGCGGCCGCCCTCAAGTTCGTGCGGGAGATAAACCTCTCCGGTCTGCACGTGTTCAGCTTCTCCGCCAGGCCCGGCACCCGCGCCGCCGCCCTAAAAGCACTTTCACCCAAAATAGTTTCGGCCCGGTCCGCGGCGCTGCGTGCTCTAGACGTAGAACTTCGCGCCGCCTACGCCGCTTCCATGCTGGGAGGGGAAACCACCGCGCTGGTTCTTAAGAACAAAGAAGGCCGCGCGCAGGCCCTGGCCTCCAATTTTGTTAACCTGGCGCTAGCCGGTCCCCATAAACCCGGAACGCTGCTGCGCTGCCGCGTAACCGCCGCGCGCGACGGGGTCTGCCTGGCCGAAACCGCATGAAAACCTGTCCCTCCTGCGGTTACGGGAACCCGGATCAGGACCAAAAATGCGGAATCTGCGCCAAAGATCTCAGCGCCATTCCGGCGAAGGCGGCCGCCAAGCCGCAGACCGGATCAGGATTAATGCTGGGTGCCGGCCTGCTGCTGTTGGCCTGCGGCGCGCTCTACTTCATCACTTCAAGCGTTGCCAAGCCGCCTGCCCGCGCCTCCGCAAATACCTATTTTTTGGACGAAGCCTCCTTCAGTTACGATGGGACGCTCTACGCCCTGGACAAGATGGGCTCCCTGCGCTTTTTGCCCGCCGCGGACCGCCACCGTATACTGCCGCTGCTTACCAGTCCAGACGACAGGGTAGCCCGCGCAGCCGCCAAATTGACCGGGGCGTGGGCCCGTTCTTCGGAAAATTCCGCTGAAGCTAAAGTCTTGTTCGAGGCCCTTCTTAGGACTGCTGCCTCAGGTAGCCGGATCGCGCGCCGTGCTGCCGCTTTTCAGGCCAGCCTGGTGGCGGAGTCGGGTTTTCCGATAGCACCCTACTTAGCAGAAATACGAAGGGTTTCAGCCAGCCTTATGGCCACGCGCGAAGCTGAGCTCACGGCCGCCGGTTTTCTGCTGGCCTCCGCGGCCGGCGTAGAGGATTTCAGCAGGGAAATGCTGGACACTCTACGCTCCGACCCTTCTTCCGGCGCAAGGCTTTATGCCGCTTGCGGCCTGGCCCGCCTTGGCAGCGAGGAGGGCGGCCGCCACCTGATAAAGTTGGCTTCCGGGGGCGACTCCGAGTTGCGCAGCGAGGCTTTCTCCTGCCTAACTTATGCTTTCGACCCTGAAACCGGCCCTTTTCTGACTGCCGCTGCCCGTGGAGGGGACCCGGACCTGGCCGAAAGGGCAAAAATGGCCTTAATCTTGCGTAAACAACTTGCTATAATTAATAAGTGAAGCGCGTATATATAATTATAAAGCACGGGGGCTTTTAATGGACAGCAAAGACGGCAAAAAGAAAGAATCCATAGACGAAATCCTTTCCGACCTTAACGGCCTGCTGAATAAGATGCCGTCCATCCTGGACGGCATAAGGATGCCCGAAATAAAACCGGTAGAATTCACCGCCGCGGAACCCGCTCCTAAGCCCGTCGCTGAAGTATCCGCGCCCGAGCCTGAAAAGGAAATCCCGCTTCCCGTTTTCAACGCCGATAAGACCGTAGTGCTTGATGGCTTCTCCGGACTGCAGGAAGGCTCTGCCGCACCCGCGGAAAAACCCGTCGCCGCAGAACCTTTTGAAATAGAATCCTTCGCCAAACCGGCCGAGGCAGCCAAGCAGCCGGAGACCGGCGGCCTGG
The DNA here is from genome assembly GCA_038204165.1 of Elusimicrobiales bacterium. Taxonomy (GTDB): domain Bacteria; phylum Elusimicrobiota; class Elusimicrobia; order Elusimicrobiales; family UBA9959; genus UBA9959. The sequence continues at coordinate 20,525 of JBBRDG010000036.1, read as the reverse complement.
TGCCGCAGAGCCTGGGCGATTTCATGTTCGGAGAAGACGCGGAGCAAAAAACGGAGCCCGTCGCGGCCCCGGAGCCCCCAGCTCTTTTCAGTTCTTCCCTGCCTGAGGAAATAACGCCCGAAGCCGGGCTGCTTCCCGCCGATACAGTTACCTTAGGAACTCCGGACCTTTCCCTTCAACAGCCAGACGCTCTTGCGGAAGAACCAGCCCAGGTGCAGCCAGTTGCCGATCCTAAGCCTGCTAATATTTATGAAAATACCCGCGATTTCGGCGTGCCGGACATAGACGCTTTGATGCAGCTTTCGCAGGACGAGATCCTGGGCAAAACCGCCCCGGAACCTGCGCCCGAGCAGGCCATGGAGCCGGTCATAGTGCCCGCCCCGCAGCCCGAAGCTTTAAAAGAAGAACCGTCCATGGATGAGCTGGCCGAATTCGAGCGGCAGCTCAAAGCCGCAGGGGAGCAGGGGGGAGAGATGGCGAACAAGCCTGAAGAGGAAAAGGAAAAGCCTGCTGAGGAAATAATCCCGGAAGCTGCGGCGTCCGCGGAGCCTGCCCAGGAGTCCGGAACCGGATTCGAAGGCCTTACTATAGAACCTGAGGCAGCGTCCGAGCCGGAAGCGCAGTCTGAAGTGGCGAACCAGTCTGAAATTCCTGCGGAAATGAATTTTAACCCGGTGACACCGGAAGCGCAGCCTGAAGCGGCGAACCAGTCTGAAATTCTCGCGGAAATAAATTCTAACACGCAGGCACCGGAACCGCAGTCTGAACCCGCCCTGCAGATAGAGCCTTCCTCCGGAATAAATCTTGGCTCCGTTGACCAGGTTGAGAATACCCAGCAGGAACAGCAGTCTGAACCGGCGGTTGAGGCTGAAGCCCCCGGTGAGCTTGAGCTGAGCGTCGGACGTCCCGCGGAGGAAATACCTCAGGCGGAGTCCGGCCAGGGGCTTGTGCTGGAACCTTCCAACGCTTTCATGACCGCCCAGCCCGAGGACGCCGGCGGCGAGACCCTGGTGGTGCCTCCGCCCGCAGCGGCCGACGACGGGGATAAGACCATGATTTACGACGCAGGCTCGGCCCCCGGGAGTACAAACCGCGCGCCGGCTGGAGATTTTAACGCCCTGTCCGCGAAGCAGACTCCTGAAGGCATTCCCGCTGACCGCGTGCGCCCGGTGATGTTCCTTTACGCCACGGAGGAGAAAAGTTTCTGCGCCGCGGTTCTGGCTGAGCTGGACGCCATCTGCCTTAAGTCGGCTACCAAGCCGATGTTTATCCGCCGCGCAGGGGTGAAGGAATGTTCCTCCGATATGAACGCCAACTACATACTGCAGATGGCTTCCGATTCCGGCGCGATAGGTCTGGTCTGTGTCGGGGCCATTCCGCAGGAGAAAATTTACGAGGTGGAGAACGTTTTTACTTCGTCCGGCAGTTTCTTCAGGCATTATGATGCCGCTAATTTCAGCCATTCCGTAGCTTTGGACCTTGTTTCTGATTTAATATTGCGCATATGATAAAAAAGTGGGACGTAGCTCCGGCGCCGAATGATAAGAATCCCGGCCGTCATAAGCTCCTGATTAAAGGCGAGATGAAGGACATCTTTCTTATCGTCAAGAAGTTGGGCAGCGTCTGTTCGCGCCCGGAGAAGACTTCCGGTGAATTCAACTTTGTAATATATCTCTCTCAGCTTGAGATCGAGACGATGAAGAAGCTTAAGGTGGTCACCGCGGAGCTCAGCGCCCCGGCGACTCCGGCCCCGGCCGCCGCGGTCGAGGAAGCGTTCGCCGCGGACCCCGTACCTTTTGAAGCCCCGAAACCTAAATTTAAAATTGAGCCGACGCCGGTCCCCGAGCCTAAGGCCGAACCCGCGCCTGCCCCCGTGCCCGCGCCTGCCCCCGTGCCCGCGCCTGCCCCAGCGCCCGCGCGTGCCCCAGCGCCCGCGCCGGTTCCAGAGCCAGCTCTGCAACCCGCGCCGGCCACTCCGCCTTCACAGAGCACGCGCCAGGGAATGAGCGTTCCCTCTATTTCCACACGCACCAAGCGGGATGAGCCCGTTCCCGCTCAGCCGGCCCTTGCGCCTGCCCCGGCAGCCCAGCCAGTTAAAGCCGGGATTTCCGCCAGGACGAAGAGCCGCTGGTCTATGGAACTCCCGCTGATCCCTACTTACAGCTTTCAGACGCTTATAGCTGGTTCGCATAACCGGTTCGCCCATGCGGCCGCTATGGCCGTGGTGGAGAACCCCGGGGTTATTTATAATCCGCTGCTGTTGTTCGGCCCCCCTGGTACCGGTAAAACGCATTTTATAAATTCCATCTCTTACGGCCTTTCCGCCTCGCTCGGCCAGAGCAGCATCTTCGTGACCGACGGCATTAAATTCTCAAAGGGCGTGGAGCTGGCCATCAAGGAAGGCGGCTTGCCGCGCCTGGAGGAAATGTTCGCCAAGGTGAAGGTGTTGATTATAGACGACGTGCACCTGCTTATGCTCTCCGAGGCTAACAGAAAGCACATCTCCAAGTGGCTTAACGATTTCGTGGCGCAGAATAAACAGATCGTCATCTCTTCCGTGTTCCCGCCCAAGTCTCTTGCGGGACTGGAGGACGCCGCCGGGTTCCAGTTTACGCAGGGCTGGATGGTGGATCTTAAGGTTCCTAATGCCCAGACCTACAAGTCCATCCTGAATCAGCTGCTGCAGGGGATGGAAGTGAAACTTTCAGAGGACGAGCTTAACACAATTTTTGTGCAGAGCCTGATGCCGTTCGGCGAGGCTATCGATACTCTCGAGGATATGAAGAAACTGGAGAAGTTCGTGGTGAACGCCATGAACAGTTCCAGCCACGCTCAGCTGCTGGACATGCTGCTGGGCTTCGGCGAGACCCCGGTTGCCGGGGCCGTTATCGACGAGGATATGGTCCAGGCCTCCGTCTGGCAGCCCGCTTCTAAAGACGCCTGGTTCAAGTGGGGGATCTTCTACCCGAAGGGCATGCAGCACGAAGCGAAGTTCGCGTTATATTCCTTGCATGAACGCGCCAGGGAACTGGGCCTCAACACCGAGTGGAGCCAGGTCTTCATGGAGGAGTATAACTCCGACGAGCTTTACGGCATACCTTTCAAGATCGGCAACCTGGCCAGCGAGCGCAACGTGAACGGGGCCATTGTGCTGGGCCCGCAGCCCAGTTCCGCCATGGGCGCGCAGGAAGCCGAATTCCGCCACCTTACTTTCAAGATCCTGAACAGTTTTTCGGTCAAGGGCGCCTGGCTGCCTATGGATAAGCTTAAATCTAAGGCCGCCTACGCTAAAATACTAATGGACCTGGTGTAAAGAATGGTTAACGAGATACTAGGTGCGGGAGTGCTGGGCGCCGCGGGCGCTTTCGCCGCCTATTGGCACCTTAAATTCAGACACGTGCTGCCTATGGAGAGCCGCCTGCGCTCCTCGCAGAAGTCTTTTGCCGATTTTACCTCTTTTACGCGCGAGACGATGGAACGCGCTTACGCACCGGAGCAGCCGGAGCACTACGGGGACATCACCAATTATTACCTGATAAAGCTGCACAAGGCTTTCCCTGACAGTTCCATGCTGCTCTTCGAGAAAGGCGAAGGGCAGTGGAAACTTGTGAATTATCTAAAGCATTTTAAGGTGGAGCCCAAGCTGCTTACTGCCTACAAGTGGAGCGCTTTCGACCGCAGCTCCGCCGAGGGGGAATTGTTGCGTTTTGACGACGTGCGCACCGGCGACTACCACGGCATGGAGGAGCTGTTCTCCGTCTTCGACGTGAAGTCCGCGCTGATGTGCCCGTTCAAGCCCGCCGGCCGCGCGCCCGAGCGCCTTATAGTTTTCGGGGCGCCTGTTCCTTCCTCCTTCGACGCTGCCCAGCCCTATCTGCGTTTCGTGGCACTGCAACTTACTTCCATCTCCAAGGTCTCGGATAAGATCTTCACGCTCAAGAAGGAGACCGACCACCTGAAGAACGAGGTCAACGCGGTGGTTAAGGAACTCGATGTGGCCGGGTCGCGCCTGATCCAGCGCGCCCGCGAGCGCAAGGCGCTATATGAGGTGGTTACCAAGGTGACCGGGCCCGGCACCAGTGACTCGCAGAACGGCTGCGGGGCCATCCTTAATATCGTGGCCAAAATGGTGGAGGCCGACGTGGTGGCCTGCTTGCTTTTTGACGAGTCCAGCGGCGAGCTGGTTGTGAGCCCAGGCGCTTACGGCATTCCCGATTCCGAACGCATGCTCTACAGTATCCCGGTAAGCAATCACGCGTCCGCTTCCGTGCGCACTTTCCTCAGCCGCAAGCCTTTCATTACCGCTGACGCGCAGAACGATCCGGACGTTCTAACCCGCTACGCGAAGTTGTGGGATATCCACTCGCTGATGATAGTCCCTATTTCCTTGCACGACCGCATCATAGGCGTGATGCGCGTGGGCAGCCGCCGCCATGATTTCTTCACCCCGGACCAGCTGGAATTCCTCACGATCATAGCAGACGAGCTGGCCATCATAATCGAGATGGTCACACTTTACGAGAACCTGTCCAAGACCGCGCAGGAGCTGGCGCAGTTGAACAAGATTAAAGACGAGTTCCTGGCCACCGTCAGCCACGAGCTCAAGACGCCGCTCACCACCATCAAGGGCTTCGTCTCCGTGATCCTCAGCGGCGAAGTAGGCCCGCTGAACGAGCAGCAGATTAATTTCCTGACGGTTACCGACCAGTCCGTGAACCGCTTGACCCACCTTATTTCCAATCTGCTGGACCTGTCGCGGCTGAACGGCAAGGTTGAACTGGAGTTCCAGAAAGTTGACCTGGCCGAACTTGTGAGAAGTTCCGTCTCCACAATGCTGCTGAAGGCCCGCGAGAAGAATATTTCCATCACCAACGAACTGCTGAAGGGGCTGCCGCAGGTGCACGCCGACACGCGCTGGATAGGACAGGTGGTGGACAACCTGCTGATCAACGCCATTAAGTACGCGGGCACCGGAGCCAGCGTGAAGGTTACCGGTACCGACAAGGGCGAGGCTGTGGTGGTCTGTATAGAGGACAATGGCCCGGGGATACCGCTTGAAGAGCAGAAGATGGTCTTCGACAAGTTCTACCGCGGCAAGTCCAGCGCGAACCAGGTGCCCGGCACGGGTCTTGGGCTTGCCATTTCAAAGTCCGTGGTCGAGAAACACGGCGGGAAAATATGGGTGGAGTCTAAGCCTGGGAAAGGTTCCAGGTTCTGCTTCGCCCTGCCCGTGGCTAAAAACAAACAGGCCGCTTAGCGGCCTTAGAGGTATCTGAATGAGAATTAAACTGATCACGCTTTCTGCCGTTCTGCTGCTGGGGGCCTGCGCCCACGCGCCCGCGCCCAACGCGCAGAAGGCCGCTCCAGAAATGCTGCAGTCCGACGGCACCGCCGACTTTGACGCGCGCGATATCTCCGCTTCCCGTAACCGTGCGGTGCTGGACGCCGAAAGGGCTGCGGTGGCCAGGGTGGCCGAGCTCTATATCGACGAGACCGCGAAGGCGGAGAAATATTCCGCGCTTGAGAACGGCATACTCAGGAATCCCCAGCTTTACGTGGCCAAGCGCAAGATCCTGTCCGAGGGGCGCGACGGCGCCTCTTACCACGTGCGTGTCAGGACCTGGATTTACCACGCCAGGATCGCTTCGGAACTCCGCGGACTGAATCTTTCCGGAGCCGCCGCCGCGGCGCCGCGCGCGGCATTCGTGCTGCGCGGCGCGGCCGCGCCTGCCTTCTCCGCCGCTTTCCGTGAGGCTTTCGCCAGGCGCTCACAGATAAAGATTGAGGACTTCCCTTTCACCAGGGACGGCGCCGCCGCTTCGCTCCCCGAACCCGCGCTGCTGGCCGCCGCCTCCTCTTCGGGGGCTGACCTGCTGTTCCTGGTTTCCGCTTCCGCCTCGGCTTCCGGGGCGGGGCTCAACACCGGTTTTTATCCGTCCAGGTCCGAAGCTTCCGTGAAGGTCTACGACGCCAGTTCGGGCAACTCCCTGCTGGATCTTTCCAGCCAGGCTAACGCTATAGACTCTTCCGAGGCCGCATCTTTCTCAAAAGCCCTGGCTTCCGCAGGGGAACTGCTGGCGCAGCAGACTGCGGCCAAGGCAGACCGCCTGCTTAAGCCGGAAGCTTCGCTTAACCTGAAGGTCCGTAACATAGAAAGCATTGAAACCCTTGAAAAATTGAAGGCCCAGCTGCTGAAGCTGGACGTGAAAAGCCTGCGGCTGGAAAGCTACGATAATGGCGAGGCCCTTTTCGAAGTTTCGCCCCGCAGCCCGGATTCCCAGGAATTCGCCAGCGCCGTGCTGCGCGGGGATTCGCTCGGGCTGGAACTGGAAGGCACCAACGCGCAGGAAGTTATCTTCTCGATCCAGCGTTGAGCTATGAGGGGCCGCTTTCTGTTAGCCTTGCTGCTGGCCGCTGGCTGCGGCTGCGCCGGGAAGGCGGTTTACCTGGTTTCACCGGCCCTGCGGACCGCCGCCGACTTGCGCGTGGCTGTGCTGCCGTTCGATAACCAGAGCACGGATATGTCCGCGCCGGACGTCATGCGAAAGCTCGCGGAGCAAGGTTTTACGAGGCGCGGGTACCTGCCGCTGGACACGGCCGCAGTCGACGCCGGGCTCTCCGCGCTGGGCATTTCCGAGGGGGGGCAGCTGCCCGGGCTCAAACCGCAGGATATAGGGAAAGCGCTTGGCGCGGACTTGCTCTGCTACGGGGACGTGCAGGATTTTACTTTTCAGAACCTAGGGTTCCTTATACGCAAGAATGTAACTCTCCAGGTCAGGCTGGTTTCCGCCGCTACCGGCGAGATCCTTTACGAGGGCTCGGGGAACGGCAAAGACATTAAGGTTTTCTTTAACCGCGAAGATGCCAAGCGCGCCTTCGTTGAGCAGATGGCCATGAAAGTAGTGTCGAACATCTTTAAAGTGCCGCTTAAGCGCGAGGCGGATCTTTCCGCTGACAGGGCGCTGGGCGGCCTGCCGCGCAGATAAAATTCAGTTGTATAATATGGGAGGAAAAATGAAAAAACTAAACCTTATAGCGGCTATAGCTTTACTGGCCGCCTGCGCACCTTCGAAGACGGTGAAAACTCAGCAGGCGATCAGCACCAGGGAGACCAAAGAGGTTCAGTCTAAATATACCGGCCCGAAGCGCCGTATAGGCGTGGTGGAGTTTGAGAACAAGTCGGCCTACGGCCAGGGCCGCCTGGGCGGTGCCGCTTCCGATATTCTTGTGACCGAACTTGTTAAATCCGGCAAGTTCATTGTGGTCGAGCGCGACCGCATGAACAAGATCCTGGAGGAGCAGAAACTCCAGAGCCAGGGTATGACCGACCCGCAGACCGTGGCGAAAGTAGGCCAGGTCCTGGGACTTGAGGCCATAGTAGTGGGCTCTGTCTCCCAGTTCGGCGTAAAGAAAGAAGGGTCGGATTACCTCCTGACCCAGTCCAAGCGCCAGGTAGCCGACGTGACCGTGGACATCAGGTTGATAGACGTGCAGAGCGGCCAGGTTATACTGGCCGACTCGGGCAAGGGTATGGCCAAGTCCACCAAGGCTTCGTTCCTGGGCATGGGGACCAAGGGCGGCTACGACGAAACGCTGGAAGGCGAGGCGCTGCGCGCGGCCCTGGTCCAGTTCGTTACGAATATTTCCAGCCAGCTTAACAAGAAACCCTGGTCCTGCATGGTGGCGGCTGTCGCTAACGACCAACTCTATCTTAACGCCGGGCAGGATTCCGGGGTTAGCGACGGTTTAAAACTGGATTGTTTCAGGCAGGGCTCGGAGATCCGCGACCCCCGCTCCAACCTGGTGATAGGCCACGTGGAAAATTACATCGGCCGCGCTGAAGTCAACGGAAACTGCGGCGAGGCCGGCGACTGCGCCAAGGCCCAGTTCACCAAGTCCTCGGGGCCGTCCGCTAAAGCCGGCGATATCTGCCGCCTGGCGAAGTAACTACGGAGTTTAGCGGAACTGGAAATTTATGCTTTCCAAACTGCGCACATTGTGCCTTAAAGGGATAGACGGGCGGGAGGTGAGCGCCGAGGTGTATATCGCCGCCGGCCTGCCCGCTTATACCGTGGTCGGCCTGCCAGACGCCGCCGTAAAAGAGGCCAAGGACCGTGTAGTTGCGGCCGTCCGCAATTCGGGGTTCGACTTTCCCTCCAAACGCATAACCGTAAACCTGGCCCCGGCCGAGATCCGGAAGGCCGGAACGCATTTTGACCTGCCGATAGCCCTGGGAGTGATAGCCGCCACCGGCAAACTGGGCAAGGAACCGCCGCTAAGGTTGGGTGAAACTTTTTTTATAGGCGAGCTGGCGCTTGACGGCGCGCTAAGACCGGTGGCCGGAGTGCTGCCAATGCTGCTGGCGATAAAAAGTCTGGGAAAGACGGCCGTGGTGCCGGTCGGCAACTCCGCCGAGGCCGCGGTGTCGGGGGTAGCCTGCCTGGCGGCTTCCAGCCTTAAGGAGGTAGCCGGCTGGATAACCGGCTCCGCGGAACTAGAGCCCTGCAGATATTCCCCGGCTAAGGATCCGGCTCCAGTGCAGCTGCCGGATTTTTCTGAAGTTAAAGGGCAGGCCTTCGCCAAGCGGGCGCTGGAGATAGCGGCGGCTGGTTTTCATAACATCATCCTGGTGGGGCCTCCGGGCGCGGGCAAGAGTATGCTGGCCAAGCGCTTCGGCGCGCTGCTGCCGCCCATGACCGGAGATGAGGCTCTTGAGACCACCAAACTTTATTCGGTGAGCGGGTTGGTCACTGCCGGCCGGCTGATAGCCGAGCGGCCGTTCAGGGAGCCGCACCATACTATTTCCGACGCGGCGCTTATCGGCGGCGGCTCGAGCCCCAGGCCGGGGGAGGTCTCGCTGGCCCATAACGGCGTACTGTTCCTGGACGAGTTCCCTGAATTTTCCCGGCCGGCCATAGAAGCGCTGCGTGAACCGCTGGAGGCCTGGAAGGTTACAATCTCCCGCGTAAAGGAGAGCGTGGCCTACCCCGCGCGGTTCCTGATGGTGGCGGCTATGAATCCCTGCCCCTGCGGCTACCTGGGCCACCCGACGCGCGAGTGTGCCTGTACGCCGCTGCAGGTACACAAGTACCGCGCCAAGGTCTCGGGGCCTATTCTGGACCGCATAGACCTGCACGTGCAGCTTTCCGCGGTGAAATACGCCGACTGGGAAGCGCTGCCCAAGGGAGAGACTACTTCGGCTATAGCCGGGCGGGTGCTGAAGGCCATAGAGATACAGCGCGGCCGGTTCGGCGGGACCGGGGCCAACGCCTTTATGGCCGGGGCTGAGCTGCGCCGCCACTGCGCGCTGCCGGCAGGCGCGTCCTCGGTGCTTGAGACGGCTATGAACAAGTTGGGCTTCTCCGCGCGCTCACTGGACAAGATCCTCAAGATTTCGCGGACCATAGCTGATCTTGAAGGTGCCGCAGCGATCAAGCGGGAACACATTATAGAAGCGGTGCAATACCGCCTGCTCGACAAGTCCGCCGAGCTCCTGGTCTGATTTCGGATAATGAAACGGAGGAACAGATGAAAATGCTTATTTTTGCGGCCTTATTTCTGTGCACGGGCGCCTATGCCTCGGCCCAGCAGGTCACCTTGCTGGAAGACGGAGCCGGCGGCGCGGCAAAAAATTCCGCCGCTGCCGAAGACGGGATGCCGCAGGTCAGCTTGCCGAAGGATGAAATACCAGCGGCAGCGGTCCCTGCGCCCGTACCTGTGTCGCCCTCTGCGGCCTCCACGCCTAAAAAAACCGAGAAGAGAGTTGTAAACAAAAAGAAGAAAAATTCGTCTATCGCGGCGAGTTCCTCCACTGTTAAGATCCCAGCCGCCCAGGTCACCGTAAAGCCCGCAGCGCCTAACCCTGCCGTAGAGCAGGCTCCGCCTGCCGCAGCCGGGGCCGGTTTCTCGGTAGGCAAGACCCATACCGTAATCGGGGGGGACACGCTGTGGGACCTTTCAAGTAAATACTATAAGGACCCCTACCGCTGGGGTAAAATCTACAACGCCAATCTCGGCACGGTAAATAACCCGGACCTCATTTATCCTAAAGAAGAGCTGGTCATTCCCGACCTAACCGAAGAGGTTAAGCCGGAGGCCGGCAAAAGCCCTGTAATTACCGGCGGGGAGACCGTGAAAGAAGCGCAGCTTGCTGGCTCCGACGTTATACAGGCGCCGGCGGCCTCCGCGCCGGCTTCAGCCGCGCCGTCCGCCAAGACCGCTCAGACGGAACTCAGCGAGATGCTTAAGGATTTCGACTCCAATGACCTTTCCGAAGAAATGCCCGTGCACCAGAAGGAATGGTCAGCAAGCGTTAAGATAGTGCCCGAAAGCTGGCAGCAGGACGGGGTGGTCTCCGCCGCCGTGAAAGGCGAGGGAGAGCGGATGGAGAACAGCCTGTCCGAGACCGGTGATATATTGTTGGTCTCTATGACCGGACAGGCCGCGGTAAAAAAAGGCGACTACCTTTCGGTATATATGAAAGGCTCGACCGCTTATGATAAGGCCGGTAATAAACTTGGCCAGGAGCTGCAGTTGGCGGGCACGGTGCAGGTGTTAAGCGCGGACGGCCCGAAGGTCAGGGCCAGGGTAATAGAAACGCAGACCGCCATTATTAAGGGATATGTGGTAAAGAGAAAATAGGGGGGGAGATGGGGGTAAAAGACGAGGCTGAAAAGCTTGCCCGCGTGCGGCTGAATTTCTTTGCCTGCCACAGGAGCGACTGGCTGCTGCGGCTTTTGGAACTTTACGGCGGCGCCGCCGAACTCCTGCGGCGGCCGGCCGCGGAGCTGGCCGCCGAGGGCGGCGTGGCGCTGCAGACGGCCGAGAACCTGGCACTGCAGACCAGGGCCGCCGATCCGGAAAAGGAGATGCGCCTGGCGGAAAAGGCCGGCGTGTCGGTGCTTACCGTGCTGGATGAAGGCTATCCCGAACTTCTTAAAAAAATTTACGATCCACCCATCGTGATCTACGTGCGGGGCGAGCTTAAGCCGCTGCCGGCGGCGGGCATAGTCGGCACGCGCAAGGCTACCCCGTACGGCCTGCGCATGGCCGGGCGCCTGGCGCAGGAACTGGCCGCGGCAGGGGTGGCGGTGGCCAGCGGCCTCGCCCGGGGCATAGACACGGCTTCGCACCAGGCCGCGGTGGCCGCCGGCGGAGTTACGTGGGCGGCCCTGGGTTCCGGCCTCAATGATATTTATCCGCCCGAAAACCTGAAGCTTTCAGAAAAAATAGTGCTGAGCGGCGGGGCGCTCATTTCCGAGTTCCCGATGAACAAAGGTTCGCTGGCCGCCAACTTCCCCCGGCGCAACCGCATTATCTCCGGCCTTTCCCTGGCCACGGTAGTGGTGGAGGGGGGCTTCGAATCCGGGGCCATGATAACGGCCCGTTTCGCGCTGGACCATGGCCGCGAGGTGTTGGCGGTGCCGGGCCAGGCGGATTCGCCCATGAGCAAGGGCCCTAATTACCTGATAAAGAACGGGGCCTACCCGGCTGAGTCGGGGGACGATATTATTTCCTGTTTCCCGCCCGAGGCGCTTTTCGGGTTGAAACTGCAGAAAAGTGCCGCCGTTCCTGACAGCCGTACAGCGGCGGCGCTGGGCGAACTTTCTCCGGACGGGCGCGCGGCCTACGACGCGATAGCCGGCAGCGAGTCTGGGCTGAGCGCCGACGAGGTTACGCTGCAGCTGGCCTGGCCGGTACAGCGGGCCGCGGCGGCGTTATTTGAACTGGAAGCTTCCTCCCTGGTGCAGTCCCGCGGGGGCCGCTACTGCCGCGGCACCTAGCGTTCTTTACCAGACATTTTGCCTTATAAGGATAAAATATAATATTATAGATATCATTATGCCTGAAAAAATTACGCCTAAAAAAACTACAGCCAAGAAAGACGCAGCCGAAAAGGCCGCGCCAGAGAAAATAATTTCCGAAGCGGTCCCGGAAAAAGCCGCCAAGCCCGTCAAAGCCGTAAAGGGCAAGAGGCACCTGGTTATAGTCGAGTCTCCCACCAAGGAGAAAACTATAAGCCGGTTTCTGGACGCCGACTATGTCGTGCGCAGTTCCTTCGGCCATGTACGCGACCTGCCGAAGGACGAACTGGGCGTGGACGTAAAGGATAAGTTCGCGGCCAAGTACGTGCCGGTGGAGCGCGCGAAGAAGATTATCGCCGAACTGAACCTGATCGCCAAGAACGCGGACGTCATCTATCTGGCCACCGACCCTGACCGCGAGGGAGAGGCTATCAGCTGGCACCTGCGCGAAGTGATCAAGACCGACGCGCCATTTAAGCGCATCAGCTTCCACGAGATCACCAAGACCGCTATTGAGGAATCCCTGAAGAGCCCCCGCGACCTGGACATGGCGCTGGTCAACGCGCAGCAGTCCCGCCGCATCATAGACCGCATTGTGGGCTACAAGCTCTCGCCGCTGCTGTGGAACAAGATCAAGAGCGGTCTGTCCGCCGGGCGCGTGCAGTCCGTGACGGTGCGCCTGATCGCCGAGCGCGCCAAGGAAATAGCCGCCTTCAAGGAAGAGGACTATTACACCGTTGACACCAGGCTCGCCAAGGTTATGCCCGAGGGGGACGCGAGCGGCTATAAGGATTTCGACTCCAAGCTGGTGCGCTGGGAAGGCGCGGCCATCGAGCAGACCATCCTGCTCAAGCTCTTCGCCGAAGATTACCGCTACAAGACCTCGGTCTTCAAGAAGATCGAGGACACCGTGGAGGCAGGCACTCACCTGCGCGGCAACAAACTTACGGTTTCCAAGGTGGACGCGAAGGCGGTCCGCCAGAAGCCTAAGCCCCCGTTCATCACCAGCACGCTGCAGCAGGACGCCTATAACAAGCTGGGGTTCTCCTCCGACCGCACTATGAAAGTGGCCCAGAGCTTGTATGAAGGCGTGGAACTCGAAGGCGAACGCTCCGGTCTGATCACCTATATGCGTACGGACTCTTTCAACGTGTCCGTAGACATGCAGAAGGAAACCGCCAAATTCATTCTGGAAACCTACGGCAAGGATTTCTGCCCTGCCAAGCCGCCGACTTACCTTAAGAAGGTAAAGGGCGCGCAGGAAGCCCACGAGGCTATCCACCCCACTTCCGCCTACAAGAAGCCGGAAGAGGTGGGCAAATTCCTGAACCCCGACCAGGCCAAGTTGTACGACCTGATCTGGCGCCGCTTCATGGCCAGCCAGATGGAAGAAGCCATCTTCGACTCCCTGTCCGTGGAATTCTCCGATGACAAGAGCCGCGCCGTGCTCCGCACCAGCGGGCGCACCGTGAAGTTCGAAGGCTACTTGAAGATCTACATGGAAGAGAAGGAAGAGGACGTGGCCGGCGAGGACGAAGAGGGCTCGGCCGCCCTGCCCCCGCTCAAGGAGGGGGACGTCGTCACGCTGAAGGACGTTTCCACCAAGGCGCACAAGACCAGCCCTCCGCCGAACTATAACGAAGCCAGCATCATCAAGACGCTGGAAAAACACGGCATCGGCCGCCCGTCGACCTACGCGGTCATCATTAAAAACGTAATCGAGCGCGGTTATATTAACCGTGAAAAGGACCGCAAACTCCTGATCACCGAACTGGGCGCGCTGGTGACGGAAAAGCTCAAGGATTTCTTCAAGGACATCATGGAAATCTCCTATACGGCCTCCATCGAAGATAAGCTCGACGATATAGCCGACGGTAACATGGACTGGGTCAAGTTCATGCAGGATTTCTACGGCCCGTTCGCGATCGAGCTGGCCACCGCGGAAAAGGACATGACCAAGTCCCGTCCCAACGTTATCAAGACCGACGAGAAGTGCCCGCTCTGCCTGAGCCCGATGGTGCAGCGCGAGAGCCGCTTCGGTAAGTACCTCTCCTGCTCGCGCTTTCCGAAGTGCAAAGGCAAGGTGCCGCTGGACAAGGAAGGAAACAAACAAGAATACTTCGTGCCGATCAAGACCGAGAAGATTTGCACCAAGTGCAACAAGAACGCGATGCTGCTCCGCAAGAGCGCGCGCGGCTACTTCCTGGCCTGTTCCGGTTTCCCGAAATGCCGCAACATCGAGCCGCCCACGCCGGAAGAGGTGGAGAAGCTGATAAACTCGAGGCCGAAGCCGCAAGGTACGGTTTAGGATAAAGGACCCGGGGAGAGCCCCGGGTCTTCTATTTGGGCGGGTCGGATTTTTAGTAAAGCCTGGCTTCCGATCCGGCAACTTGACAGTTTGTTTTGAATACTCTAATATAACTTTCAGAGGCTGCGGCTTTTAAGTTTTGCGGACGTTAATATGCCTCGCGATCCCGTTAAAGCATCAAGGAGATATAATGCCTACACATAAGATAGTTTGGACCAAGATAGACGAAGCCCCTGCGCTGGCCACCTATTCTCTTCTGCCTATCGTCCAGGCCTTTACCCGCGGTACGGGCGTTGAATTCGAGACCCGCGATATTTCCCTGGCCGGCAGGATCATCGCCAACTTCCCGGAAAACCTGACCGAAGCCCAGAGGCTGCCCGACAACCTCGCGCTGCTGGGCGAACTGACCCTTAACCCCGAAACCAATATCATAAAGCTTCCGAACATCAGCGCCTCGGTCCCCCAGCTTAAAGAAGCCATTAAGGAACTGCAGGCCCAGGGCTATAAGCTGCCAGATTATCCGGAAGCTTCCGCCACGCCCGCGGATAAAGAGCTTAAAGAGCGCTACGCCAAAATCCTCGGCAGCGCCGTGAACCCGGTGCTGCGTGAAGGTAATTCGGACCGCCGCGCGCCGCTTTCGGTGAAGAATTTCTCTAAGAAGCACCCGCATAAGCTGGCGCCCTGGAGCCCGGACTGCAAGGCCCGCGTGTCCCACATGAGCGCCGGGGATTTCTACGGCAACGAGAAGTCGGTCTGCGCGGAGCAGGCCGGCGAACTTAAGATAGAGCTGGTCGGCGCAGACGGCAAGGCCGCCCTGCTTAAGACCGTGAAGGCCGCGGCCGGCGAGATAGTGGACGGCACGTTCATGAGCCGTAAGGCGCTGCGCAAGTTCTACGCCGACCAGATCGAGCATACCAAGGCCGAGGGGCTGCTGCTTTCGGTTCACCTCAAGGCCACCATGATGAAGGTTTCCGACCCCATCCTGTTCGGGCACGCGGTGGAGGTCTTCTTCAAGGACGTGTTTGAAAAACACGCCGGGACCTTCAACGAACTGGGTGTGAACCCCAATATGGGCCTGGGCGACCTGTACAAGAAGCTCGCAGCGCTTCCCGCCGACAAGAAGGCGGAGATCGAGGCCGACATAAAGGCCGAGTACGCCAGACGCCCCGCGCTTGCCATGGTTGATTCCGCCAAGGGGATTACCAACCTGCACGTTTCCAGCGATATTATCATAGACGCCTCGCTGCCCGTGGTCGTTCGCGACGCGGGCAGGATGTGGAACCCCGACGGCAAGCTGCAGGAGACCAACGCGCTGGTGCCGGACCGCTGTTACGCCACCATGTATAAGGAAATAATAGACGACTGCCGCCGGAACGGCGCTTTCGACCCCGCTACGATGGGCTCCGTGCCTAATGTCGGCCTGATGGCCCAGAAGGCCGAGGAATACGGTTCCCACCCCACCACTTTCGAGATCCCTTCCGACGGAACCGTGCGCGTAACCGACGCAGCCGGCAAGGTGCTGATGGAGCACATGGTGGAAGCCGGAGACATCTGGCGCATGGCCCGGGTGAAGGATATCCCCGTGCAGGACTGGGTGAAGCTGGGCGTAAAGCGCGCCCGCGCCACCGGCACTCCCGCGGTGTTCTGGCTGGACAAGGCCCGCGCCCACGACGCGCAGGTCATAAAAAAAGTGGAGCTGTATCTTAAGGACCACGACACCAAGGGCCTGGAGTTAAAGATCCTGTCGCCGGTTGAAGCCATGAAATATACCTTAGAGCGGATTCGCAAGGGACAGGACACAATTTCGGTGACCGGCAACGTGCTGCGCGACTACCTGACCGACCTTTTTCCTATCCTGGAGCTCGGCACCAGCGCCAAGATGCTTTCTGTTGTGCCGCTGCTGGCCGGCGGCGGCCTCTTCGAGACCGGCGCGGGCGGCTCGGCCCCCAAGCACGTCCAGCAGTTCCAGAAGGAAGGCTATCTCCGCTGGGATTCGCTCGGCGAGTTCTCTGCGCTGGGCGCTTCGCTCGAGCACCTGGGCAATACTTTTAAGAACGAAAAGGCCCTGCTGCTGGCCGAGACCCTGGACCAGGCTATCGCCAAGTTTCTCGACTATAACAAGTCCCCGGCGCGCGCCGTGGGCGAGATAGACAACCGCGGCAGCCACTTCTACCTGGCCCTGTACTGGGCGCAGGCCCTGGCGGCGCAGAGCAAGGACGCGGAACTTAAGGTCAGGTTCGCCAAGGCGGCGAAGCAGCTGGAAGAGAACGAGGAGAAGATCAACAAGGAACTGATCGGCGCGCAGGGCAAGCCCGTGGAGATGGGCGGCTACTACCACCCTGACCAGGAGAAAACTTCCAGGGCCATGCGCCCCAGCGCAGCGCTGAACGCGATAATTGACGCGCTGTAAGGCGTCCGGGCGTAAAAAAGGCCCCGTCTAAGGACGGGGCCTTTTTTTATATGCCCGGGGTCTTATTTTATCGAACGGCTCCACACCGCATAGCGCTGGCCGCTGGTCTCCAGCGCCCAGCCGTCACCGGGGTTCCAGCCCCAGTTCTTGCCGAGCTTCAGTACCAGCTGCTTGTTCTTTCCGGCTATAGTGGCGGCGTAAAGGCCGTTGGTGGCTTCCAGGATCTGCATCGGGCTGGTGGAGGTGATGCCGGCGCTCTTGCGGATAGAGATTAGTTTTGCGATGGCGTCGTGGTAGGCCTGGCCCCAGTCGAAGAAGTGCGGCCAGAACACGCAGGGGATGCCCGGGTGGGTCAGGATGTAAGCATAACCCATCAGGCGCTGAGTTTTGTATTCCTGCGAGGCGGTGGCGATAAAATTGGGATCGCGGGGGGAAGTGTCGTGGGATTCCACATAGGTGACCGACTTAGCCGGCCACCAGCCGATCAGGCCGGCGGGGCGGCCGTTGTCGTTAAGCAGTTCGTAGCGTTCGTTCTCTACCGCGCCTACGATGGCGTAGTGGGTGGTGAAGTCGAAAGCGGTGGAGGCGTTGGCCTTGCCGGGGGAGTTGTCCGTGCCGTCTATCCAGTTGGAGACCAGCTGGCGGTCGGTGTCGTAGAACTCGCCGACGGTGAAGATCGGGCTGGAAGCTACGTTGTAGTTCATTACGTGCGAGGGGGCGTAGCCTTTGACCATGTCATAGCGCCAGCCGTCGAAGCCGATATCGTTCTTCAGCCAGCGCATGAAGATCTTGGTGTCTTCCTGCACCTGCGGGTTCTTGTGGTCGAGGTCGCGGCAGCCGAAGTCGCCCTGGCCCTCGTCGCCGTAAAGGCTGCGGGGCATGGCGGCGTAGCCCGGCTGCGCCCAGACCTCATCATCGTTTACGACCACGTTAGAAGGCCAGTCGGGGGATTTAAAATCTATCCAGGTGCTGCTGCCGTTGCGGTGGTTGATCACCACGTCGGCAAGCACTTTTACGCCGGCCTTGTGCATGGCCTTGACGGAGTTCAGCAGCATGTCTTTTTTGCCCCACTGGGAATCCAGATTGTACCATTCGCGGGGGTAATAGCTGCCGATGGAAACAGGGGGGAACCAGATCAGGTCGAAGCCGGCCGCGGCCACCTCGGGGGCTTTCTGCGCCAGCACTCCCCACCAGCCGCCAGCCGGGTGGATCCAGTAATTATCGGCGTACCAATGGAAGCCCTGAAGCATTACCAGCTCGCTGCCCGGCACGTCTATGCGGTGCTGGGGTTTGGGGCTGAAAGCTTTGCTGCCGTATTTTCGGTTGGCGTCCTGCCAGTCCGTAGCGGCTTTGGCGGAGGGTTCGGCGGCTCTGCTGGGTTCGGGAGAGAATACTACGACGTTTTCGGAGGCGGTTTTAAGTTGTTCGTCCGCCGTAGGCGGAGCGCCGGCGCTGAGGACGGAACTAAAAACAAAGGATAACAATAAAACTGAAAATAGTTTTGCCCGGGCCATTGCTATTTCTCCTGTAAATTCCGCGTTGAGATATTATATCTGATTTAAGATTTACAGAAAGGGCCAAAAGGCCTATGAATACCTATAAAAGGCCCGCAATTGGTAGAATTATAACGATGACCCAGCTTGTAGAAAGATTTCTGCTGCATCTGAAGGCCCAGCGCAACTTTGCGCGCAATACCATAAAAGCCTACCAGTATGACCTTGGCGAATTCCTGATCTATGCCGGGGGCAGGGCCGCCGCGCCTGCCGCGCTGGACCGTCTGCTGATGCGCGGGTACATCTCCTTTATAAACGAAAAAAAAGTTTCGCGCAATACTCTGCTCCGCAAAATTTCGGCGGTGCGCTCTTTTATCGGTTACCTGATGGAAACCGGCCAGCTGGAGACTGACCCTTTCGACCTTATAACCATCCCCAAGAAAGAAAAACGCCTACCGCGTTTTCTTACCGAAGGAGAGGTGGGTAAGCTCCAGGATTACAACCGCCCGGAGGAAGTGGACGCCAGGGAAAAAGGCTATTATTTCTCGCTGCGCGACTTCGCCCTTTTCGAGCTGGTTTATTCCAG
Source organism: Elusimicrobiales bacterium (assembly GCA_038204165.1). Classification (GTDB taxonomy): domain Bacteria; phylum Elusimicrobiota; class Elusimicrobia; order Elusimicrobiales; family UBA9959; genus UBA9959. The sequence goes on along the minus strand of JBBRDG010000036.1, from coordinate 1,924 downwards.
CGGCCTGCGCCGTTCCGAAGCCTCAGGGCTGAATGTGGGCGACCTGGACCTGTATTCCGGTTTTGTAAGGGCTATGGGCAAAGGCTCCAAGGAAAGACTGGTTCCAGTTGGAGATAAAGCATTAACGGCCCTGCGGGCTTATCTGGAGACCAGACCCAAGCCCCTGTCCCATGGCCTGCCTCTTTTCCTGAACCACAAAGGCGGCCGGCTTTCAGGCGCAGGCATAGCGCTTATTTTTAAAAAAATGGCCAAACGGGCCCGCTTCGCCAGAACCATGAACCCGCACTCGGTGCGGCATTCCTTCGCCACGCATCTGCTCGACAACGGCTGCGATCTTAAATCCGTGCAGGAAATGCTCGGCCATAAGAACCTCCAAACCACAGAGATTTACACGCATGTATCGCTGGAACGCCTGAAAGAGGTTTACGACAAGGCGCACCCGAGGTCTAAAAAGTGATCTTCGACCCGGAACTGGATAAAGGCCCGGATTTGCTGACGCGCGCCGCGCGCGCGGCCGGCTCGCGCCAGGACCTTACGCAGGGTGGAGGCGGTAATGTGTCGGTAAAGCTGGATAAAGAGCTTATGCTGGTCAAAGCTTCCGGCTTAAGGCTTAAGGACGTTTCCCCGGTGAGCGGTTACGCGCTGGTGAATTACGGCAATATCCGCCGCCGGATAGCCGCCGGGATCGGCGGCGAGACCGAGTTCACCGAATTTATCCGCTCCCAGGCCCTGCCCGTAAAGGGCGTTAAACCGGCCACGCCTTCCATTGAGACCGGTTTCCACGCTTTGCTGAACACTGTAGTGGTTCACACGCATTCGGTTTACGCTAATATTTTAAACATGAGCGAGGAAGGACACGGCCTGGGGCGGGAGCTTTTTCCGGACGCCGAGTTCGTCCCTTATAGGTCTCCCGGCCCGCAGCTCTGCTCCGCCATCAGTGAACGCGCCGACGCCCGGAGCCAGCAGGTCTTCTTCCTGGCCAATCACGGCCTGGTCGTGGCCCACTCCGGGGTGGACGGCGCGCTGGAGCTGAACGAGAATGTTAACGAGACCATCAGGCGGAGGCTGTCCCTGCCGGCTTTCCCATTGCCCGAGCCCGGCGCGGTGCTGAGCGCGCACAACGCCGCGGCGTTGGCCCGCTATGGTAAAGATTTCATTCTTGAGAACGTTCTTTCCCCGGATCAGGCGCTGTACTGCGGCCCCGAGGCGCTGGATGGCCGTGGGGAGATGGAAGCGGTGAACGAGGTGTTAACCGCGCTGTTCTATATCCTGGACGCGATAAAGGCCGCCGGGCTTACGCCTAAGTTCCTGACCGTGGAGGAAGCTGCTTATTTCGACATTATGAAAAACGGGCGTTATCATAGCGGGAAGTAAATAAATTAATCCGCCTTAGAACTTACTTAGAATTCTATGTTTGGCCTGAGGATGAATTGGAAGCTGTTTTGGGTGCGGGAGCCGTTAGCGGCGTTTGTGAGCGGGCCCGAATACTTCTTGTCGGCGGTCCAGACGAAGCCCAGCCCCAGCGTGAACGCCATGCGCGAATTTTTCATCGGGAACTTTTTATCCACCACTAAATAATGCCGTATAGGCTCCAGCTTCTTCTGTGAGAAGTCGGAGACGTATTCTATGCCGCTGTTATGCAGCCAGAAGTTGTCCCCGGCTTTTTCCTTGAAATCGGTGCGGCTGCGCCTGAAGCCCACGTAGAACGAGTCCGCGATATAACGGTTCTCGTGGAACTTGGCCCCGCCGCGAAAGCTCCACCTCAGGGACCGGTCGGCCAGGATCTGTTCGCCTTTAAGTTTGAGCTAAGTGACATTTGGTGTTGGTTTTTAAGGGGCTTTCCCGACGGGAAAGCCCCTTTACTTATACTTGTGCTAGTATAACCCAATGAAAAAGGCTATGCCCAACCTGTGGTCGGTACATG
>JBBRDG010000035.1:0-25011 GCA_038204165.1 Elusimicrobiales bacterium | reverse complement strand
CACCCACATCTTGGAGAAGAACGGCGCCAGGAGGATGATGAACAGCGGGTTGAAGGACTGGAAGTAGCTGGCCGGCATTTCCCACCGGTAGCCGAACAGGCTGATCCAGCGGTTGGTCTCGTTCTTGGCGAACAGCGTAAGCGAACTGCCGGCCTGCTCGAAGGCGGACCAGAAGAAGATGGCGAAGAACACCATAATGAAGATCACCGCCACGCGCTGTTTCTCCGCAATGGTGAGGGTGGATTTGGGCGCGGACGCCCAGGAGTAGAACAGGCCTATCCCGGCCAGCGTCCCCAGGGTCATGTAGGCCCAGCCGGGGATTCTGCCGGTGATGTCGTAGCCGGAGAACTGGAAGGAGCTGCCTACCAGGAAAATTATCAGCACGGCTAGCATTCCGATGGGAACCCAGTAATTCGTCTGGGGGGAGGCCGGCTTCATCATCTTGTCGCCGAGGATCGATTTCTGGCCCCACAGGTACATGGCCAGGCCCAGCACCATGCCTACGCCGGCCGCGCCGAAGCCCCAGTGCCAGCCTATCTTTTCTCCGAGCGTGCCGCAGATCAGGGGCGAGAACAGGGCGCCCAGGTTGATGCCCATGTAGAAGATCGTGAAGCCGCCGTCGCGGCGGGGGTCGTTCTCTTCATAGAGCGAGCCTACCACGGTGGAGATGTTCGGCTTGAAGAAGCCGTTGCCAAGGATCAGCAGGATCATGGCGCCGAAGAAGAAAGGCAGCGCGGGGAAGGCCATGGCGAAATGGCCCAGGGCCATAAGTACGCCGCCGATTACTATGGCTTTTCTCTGGCCCAGGTAGCGGTCGGCAATGTAGCCGCCTAGCAGCGGGGTGAAATAAACCATGCCGGTGTACCAGCCATAGACCTGGCCGGATTTCTCGGTAGAGAAAGCCAGGTAGTCCACCATATAAAGCACAAGAAGCGCTCTCATGCCGTAATAAGAGAAGCGCTCCCACATTTCTACGAAGAATAAAAGAAAAAGGCCCTTAGGCTGGTTATGGTGAAGGCTCATTCAGGCTCCTTAATTAATAATGATTAAACAATTATATATAAATTCAGCTAAATCCCCGCTTTATTTCCGCGCGGCCGGCTCAGTTCCCCGCGCAGTCAACCGGGCCGGGCCGGAGGTCCTGGTTCCTCAGAGCCGAAAGGGTTATCCGGCTGGAATCCTCGGCGGCGCCCAGGTACCAGAGCACTTCGCGCTGGAAGCCGCCCAGGAACTTGCGCACCGAAGGGCCCCTTTCGTAGCCTCCCACCACCACCACGCTGCGGCCGTTATAGGTGGCAAGGAATTTGGTGCCGGGCTTTGGCATCGCTTTGCCCAGCCACATCATATTGAAGACCCACAGTTCTTCTTCTTTGGAGGGTTTCTGCGCTACGGCGCCCTGGCCGGCCTTCCCGTGCTCCGGGGGCGTCCACTCTTTGTCCCAGCGGGTGGTGTAAACCTTGCCGCAGTCGGCGCCGCGGATTAATTTCTTAAGCAGGGCGCAGGAATTATCAAGGTGGGCGTAGACGTTCTCGCGTACGGTGCGGGGGAAGGCGCGGCTGCCGGGAAAAGAATCTTCCCCTGTGGCCAGGTGCGACTCCAGCGTCCAGATTCCGGTCGCGGGCAGCGTTACCGTCCGCCCTGCCAGCTTCATGGCCAGCGGGTAGCCCCGGCAGACGCCGGATGAATATTCCCGGACGCGCGCGGGAGCCGAGACGGGGATGGCCGGCCCGCTCCAGGAGGCTCGCATGGAGGCGGCGTCTAAACTTTCAAGTTCGAAAGCGCGGCAGTTGCCGGAGAGCGCTAAAAGGATGGCGGCGGTAATTAGTGATTTCATAAGTATAGTGTAGCGGCCGCGGCGGTGCGGCGCGTGGGGCGCAGGGGAAACGGGCGAGAGGTATTGGGCCTATAACGCCCGGGGTTGCGCGGCGCGGTTTTGGCAACATTTCCTGTTACCAGGGAACGTAAAAAAAACCGCCGGGAGAACCCGGCGGTCTTTCCTCAGACCGCGTGTACTGTGCCGGCCGGATCTGTCCAGGAGGCCAGGCCGAAAGCGTCCAGCTTGTAGTCGCTGACGCCGCGCGCGAACGGCAGGCCGTTCACGAAGAGGGTTCCGGCGTCGTCGAGCCACGCCACTATGCCGGTCCGTGCCGCTATGCTGTACTTTGTAACGTCTCCGCCCAAGCGGCTGGTTATTCCGCCGGAGTTCTTGTAGAGAGAGCCGAAATTGTCCTTCCAGGCCGTGTCCCCGGTGAAAACGGATACCTTGTATTCCCTGACGCCGGAGCCAATCCGGTCCGTGCCGGCGCTGCCGTTTCTGTAAAGGTAGCCGCCGCGGTCCGTCCAGACGACCCCGCCGGAGAAGGCGTTGGCTTCGTACTTTTCCGTGTCCGAGCCAAGCCGGGCTGAATTCTTATAGAGGTAACTGTAGCGGTCGGCCCAGACCACGTCCCCGGTGAAGGCTGTTATCAGGTACTCCCTGACGTCGCGGCCGATCAGGGTGCTGTTCTTGTGAAGGTAGCCGGACTTGTCCAGCCAGGCGACGTTGCCGGTGCAGCCAGTCTTGAATTCGGCGGCGCCGCGGCCGAGCAGGGCATGGCCGAGATAAAGGTTCCCGGCGGCGTCTATGGAAACCTCGGGTTTTACGCAGACCGCCCCGGCCGGCTTGGGCTGCGGGAAGGCAGGCCGCGGCTGCCCCGGCATCGGGACGGAATCGCCAATGTCGGCGGCTCCGCACTTCTGAGCGGCCGAAAAGACGGCTGAAAGGTCGCCGGAGGACTTTAAGGTTTCAAGAGTTCCCGCGTACGCGCTGCCCGCCGCTAAGGACGCGGCCAGCAGGATCAGTATTTTTTTCATAGGCACCTCTCTGCGTAGTTTAAATTAAGGGGAGACTGCCCCTGTAAAGAAGTCTATGAAAAAATGCCGGACTCCTCATGAGGCTGGAGGGGAAGCCGGGCGATGTTATTTGGCCTACAACAGGGAGGGCAGGCCGGGAGCGTTTTGGTAACAGCGGCTGTTACCACCCCCGGCGACGGTGGCCGCGCTTAGAACGCTTTTACTTTGCGCATCCGCAGCTTGATCAGGTAAAAACCGGTATTCTGGCCTGCCGAGTGGCTGGCATATGCGTTGGCGCCGTCCATGGCCTGCGCCAGCTGCAGCCTGAAGTTGCTCATGGCGCCCTCTTCGGCGCGTACCAGCTCCAGCCGCTCGAAGAATTCCGGGCCGCCGGCCTTCTCAAGGTAGCCGTTGATGGTCTCCAGCTGGGCGCCCATCCCTTCCAGCCGTCCGGGGTAGGTGAAGAACTTGCCCTGGTGGCGGCACTTGTACTTTCCGGCCGCGGTTTTCAGCATCAGCCCGGCTTTTTTCAGGGACTCCAGCGCTTTCGCGGCTGCTTTGGGGTCGAGCGAAAGCTTTTTCGCCAGCTCCTCCGGCGCCCAAGTCCCTCCGTCGCTGCAGAGGGCTTCGGCGCACCAGTAGGCGGTTTCGCTGGCGGCCATGGCGGTGAATTCTTCCGGGGTAAGGTGTACGGAGGCCTGCGCCTTCATCCAGGTCATGGCGTCGGGGCGTGACGCCTGCGCGGCCTGGCCGGAAAAAAGAGGGGCCAGCACGTATTCGGCGGTCCTGCCGCCGCCCAGGAAATCGCGCAGGTAGGCGGTCAGCAGGCCGCGGGCCTCGGCCTGCGTGGGCAGCAGGCGCAGGGCCAGCATGATCCGCTCCAGCCATTCCGGCTTTGGGACCGAGGCGCCTTTCTCGATGCGCATATAGTGCACAAAGGTGAAGGCGAAATGCTTTCTGCCGCCGTTGCGGTGGTAGAACTTGTAGGCCGTGTCGAACCCGGCCGCGGTCCTCGCCTTTATCAGCAGGTTCGCGAAATTGTCCGTCATTTTATTCTCCTTAGCCGGGTCACAGTTCCGGCTCTCGCATGAGTTCGCTTTCGGAACCGGTCCTAACGTTTAACCCGCCGGCCAGCTGCCAGCACCCGCAGGCCATGCGCGGGGACCTCAATTTCGGCCTTGGCGGCCATCACAGTAAAGGCGGCGCCGGTGTAAAGTTCGGTATAAATGCCCTTTTTGACCCCTTTTGTGCTAATTTTGGCGGGAATATCCCCTTTATTAAGGAAAACATAGGCTGTTTCGCCCTCAAAAACCCGTTTAAAGGCATATTGGTCCCTGGCGGCATAAAGCCTTACCTGTTTGCCTTTCTGCAGGGCGGGGGAAGCCTTCCTTATAGTATTAAGCTCCCGGAGGCGGGCGAAAACCAGGCCTTCCCTGGCCTTTTTCATGCCTTCCGGCCCCAGCATGCGCCGGTTGTCGGGGTCCTCGCCGCCCTTCATTTCGGCCTCGGTCCCGTAATAAACGCAGGGTATGCCGCGCGCGGTGAAGTAGAAATTCAGCATGTCCAGGTACTGCCCGGTGGTGGCCGGGGTGCCGGGCGCTTCCCCGTTGAAGCGGGGCTTGTCGTGGTTGTCGGGGAAGGTGACCAGCCAGGAGGCGTCGGCGTAGAGCCCGTCGTGTTTGAGTACTTTGTTAACTTCAGAATAGCTGCCGCCCTTGAACACTTTCTCCAGCTTGCCCCAGCCGCCCATGGAGGAACCTGGCATGTCAACAATGCTGAAGCCTGAGTTCATGGGGCTGCCGCGCCCGAGCTTGGTATAGGCGGCCAGGCCTTTATAATCGTCGTTGGTCCAGATCTCGCCGAAGATGAAGAAGTCTTTTTTGTGCTTATGGAGGCCGTCCGTAAAGGCCTTCCAGAATTCCGGCTTCATCCAGGCTACGGTGTCCAGCCGGAAGGCGTCTACCCCCAGGTCCTGGTACCCTTCATATATATTAAGGAACCACTTGAGTACTTCCGGGTTGGAATCGTTCAGGTCCAGCAGGTCGGCCAGGGCAGGGCCCTTATGGTTAAACCAACCCTCTGTATCCTTATAATAGTCGAAGGTCCGACCCTCCCCGGAAAGCTGCCCGCGCTGGTCATGCCATTTTACCAGGGGGGAAGTGTCCCCGCCATGGCCGTGGTTAAGCACTATGTCCTGTATTACCTTTAGCCCTTTGGCGTGGGCGGCGTCTATTAGTTCCTTATAGGAAGCGCCGGGGGACTCCAGGTGGGGGTCGATCCTGGAGAAATCCCAGGCCCAGTAGCCGTGGTAACCGGCGGCGTCATAGGTGCCGGAGGAGTTTACATAGCGCCCGGGGGGCTGCATTACGGGCGGGGTTATCCAGAGCGCGGTAAAGCCCATCTCCTTTATATAGTCCAGGTTCTGGATGAGGCCTTTGAAGTCGCCGCCCTGGTAATAGCGGAGGTTGCCTGGTTTGTATTCGTCGCCATAAATGTCGTTATTGGCGGGATCTCCGTCGGAGAAGCGGTCGGTTACTACGAAGTAAATGCTTTCCTGGCGGAAGTCGGCGGCGGCCCAGGCGGGGGCCAGCGTGGCGGCTGCAAGGTAAGCGCACAGGAACAGGTTCTTCATATATATAGGTAATAGTATTATAAGGGGTCGAACTCAATATTTCAAGAGAGGATTGCAGGGGGGGGGCTGGCAGTGGGGCCGGAGCGCAAAACGCGCTCGGGGCACACCGTGCCCTCGCTCGGCATTCGGCCTTCGCGCTGTGCAAGCTCAGGCCTCATGACGGTTTTGCTAATCCGGCCCCCCTGTCAGTCCCCGGGGAAATGGTGTGTTTCTGGGTTGGTTTAGGTTGTGTTCGGAACGGTTAGCGTTAGATGTGGCGCGTATTTTTTTGTGCGTGCGGAGTGTTTCTCCGACGTGAAACGCGTTTTTTGCGCGAGAATAAATGGGGAGGGGGAGGAGGCGGCGGGCGCGGGCCTGAAAAGGCCGGGAAAAAAACACAAGAAAAAGAAAAGGATGCAAGTACTTTTTAAAATATGCTTAAATATAGGAGTAGTAACGCGCCGGTAGCCTGGCGCACCGGGCCAAGGGCTTCACGTCGGAGAAACTGCCCCGGAGCGGCCTGAAAAAGGCGCTGAAAAGATCTTTAAAAATAATATTTAAAATTAGTTGAAAAATTTGTTGACAGGGTTCCGACACTTGTGCTATACTAATCTTGTTGTCGCAGATAAGACCCCCTCAAAAGGGCCGCAAAAACTGAAACAACCTTGAGCTCTCTAAAGTAGAAACAACAGTGCGAAAAACTAAAAAGTTTTCTGAAGCGCAAGGCTTCAAAAACGTTTTTCTCGACGAGAAAAATAATAGTTGACAAGGTTCGCAGTTTTGTGATAAGATTTCTTTACGGTCTCGTACACAAGCCGAGACTGTAACAAACGACCTGTACCAGTGGAGTGGGTTCCACAAAGCTGGATAAGGTTTGCTCTCTAAAAAATTATGTATGAATGGGCACCCTGAACGCGGAAGTTAAGGGAAGCTAAAAGAGGCCGGGCCTTAAAACCTGTCTGAACTTTTAGCGGAACTTGATGGAAGTGTTGATGGTGTAATGAACGAACAGCAATTACCTAAAATTGGTGTGATAACCTAAAAGTTATACAAAGTAATTAAGAGCTATTTAGACTTCTCCGTAAATGCTAATCGTTAATAGTCGGCAGCAATGCCAATTATTAGCTTTTATGGATTTTTTGGAGAGTTTGATCCTGGCTCAGAGTTAACGCTGGCGGCGTGCCTAACACATGCAAGTCGAGCGAAGAGTACCAGAATATCGGGCTCTTAGCGGCAGACGGGTGAGTAACACGTAAACAATCTGCCTTCGAATGGGAGACAACTGAGCGAAAGTTCAGCTAATACCCCATACAATCTTCTCAGAGCATTCTGAGGGGATGAAAGGCCCGCAAGGGTCGTTCGAAGAGGAGTTTGCGGCCTATCAGCTAGTTGGCGGTGTAATAGACCACCAAGGCTATGACGGGTATCCGATCTAAAAGGATGACCGGACACAAGGGCACTGAGACACGGGCCCTACTCCTACGGGAGGCAGCAGTGGGGAATTTTGGACAATGGACGAAAGTCTGATCCAGCGACGCCGCGTGAAGGACGAAGGTTTTCGGATCGTAAACTTCTTTTGCAGGGGACGAAAGAGCGCAAGCTTTTGACGGTACTCTGCGAATAAGCCACGGCTAACTACGTGCCAGCAGCCGCGGTAATACGTAGGTGGCGAGCGTTACTCGGAATTACTAGGCGTAAAGCGAGTGTAGGCGGGAGCATTAGTCCGCTGTTAAATCTCACGGCTCAACCGTGAACAGCCGGCGGATACTGTGCTTCTTGAATTCGGTAGAGGAAACTGGAATTCCAGGTGTAGCGGTGAAATGCGTAGATATCTGGAAGAACGCCAAAGGCGAAGGCAGGTTTCTGGGCCGCAATTGACGCTGAGACTCGAAAGCTAGGGGAGCAAACAGGATTAGATACCCTGGTAGTCCTAGCCGTAAACGATGTAGACCAGGTGTGGGAGGTATCGACCCCTTCCGTGCCGACGCTAACGCATTAAGTCTACCGCCTGGGGAGTACGGCCGCAAGGTTAAAACTCAAAGGAATTGACGGGGGCCCGCACAAGCGGTGGATCATGTGGTTTAATTCGACGCTACGCGAAGAACCTTACCTGGGCTCGAACGACTAGTGGTAGTCCTTATGAAAGTAGGGGCGACCCGCAAGGGAGCTAGCCGAGGTGCTGCATGGCTGTCGTCAGCTCGTGTCGTGAGATGTTGGGTTAAGTCCCGCAACGAGCGCAACCCTTGTCCTGTGTTGCTACCCCGCAAGGGGAGGACTCTCAGGAGACTGCCGTGGATAACACGGAGGAAGGTGGGGACGACGTCAAGTCATCATGGCCTTTATGTCCAGGGCTACACACGTGATACAATGGTGCAGACAGAAGGTCGCAATACCGTAAGGTGGAGCCAATCCCTAAACTGCACCCTAGTTCAGATCGTGGGCTGCAATTCGCCCACGTGAAGCTGGAATCGCTAGTAATCGCAGATCAGCAGGCTGCGGTGAATACGTTCCCGGGCCTTGTACACACCGCCCGTCACACCACGAAAGTCAGTTGCAACAGAAGTACCTCGGTCACTCGAGGTCCCAAGTTGTGCCTGGTGATTGGGGTGAAGTCGTAACAAGGTAGCCGTACGAGAACGTGCGGCTGGATCACCTCCTTTATTATTTTCCGTCATGGGAAGATATAGGTCGGTGCCATTAACCTAGGTTCAGGGTGGCCATTCATACATAAGTTTTTGGGCTCATAGCTCAGCTGGTTAGAGCGCACGCTTGATAAGCGTGAGGTCGAAGGTTCAATTCCTTCTGGGCCCATCGCTCTAACGGGTTCGGATGCTATGAACGCCAGGCGGCCATGTGGGGCAGTAGCTCAGTTGGGAGAGCGCCTGCTTTGCAAGCAGGAGGTCGCCGGTTCGATCCCGGTCTGCTCCAAGTTTTACTTGACAGACCAAGCCCGACTTATATATCATATAGTTTCCTCTTAGTAGCGGCCCTGGGCCGTAGAGGATTTAACTTAAAACAAATTTTCGGTTCTTTGAAAATTCAAGCGCAAATTCTAACGGTGACTCCGTAATTCTCCTTCGGGAGTGGGACGAACCTAAACGAATCTTAAAGCAAATGCGTCTTAATTTAGCAAAATTAAGACAACACAATAATCACACCTTAGTATACATATGTGAATGGATGAAGTACAAGAACGAACAGTAGTTAACAAGGTAGATAAGTTAGTTACCTTAATAGCTTAGGATTAAAGAATAAGGCCAAGCTACAAGGGTATATGGTGGATGCCTTGGCACTAGAAGTCTATGAAGGACGCGATAAGCTGCGATAAGCCACGGGGAGGAGCAAATATCTTTTGATCCGTGGATTTCCGAATCGGGAAACCGTTAGGGGTACTCCCCCTAAATCTTTGCGTGAAGTCGAGACCGTCAGGTCTTGAGATAGTGCACTGAAGACAACCCAGCGAAGTGAAACATCTTAGTAGCTGGAGGAGAAGAAATCAACGAGATTCCCTTAGTAGTGGCGAGCGAAACGGGAAAAGCCTAAACCTCTTGGATTTATTCAAGGGGTGTTGCAGGGTCCTTCCGGTTTAGAACCGGGAAGTTACAAACCGTCAGATAGCCGAATCTTCTGGAAAGAAGAACCATAGCGGGTGACAGTCCCGTAGGCGAAATCAAAGCGGCTTCCGAAGGATACCTAAGTACCACTGGACACGTGAAACCCGGTGGGAACCAGGGGAGACCACTCTCCAAGGCTAAATACTCTCTAGTGACCGATAGTGAACAAGTACCGCGAGGGAAAGGCGAAAAGAACCCGTGACCGGGAGTGAAATAGAACCTGAAACCGTATATCTACAAACTGTCATAGAGCTATGCCCGACCGCAAGGAAGGGAATGCTCGATGGCGTGCCTGTTGAAGAATGATCCAGCGAGTTACGTAGTACGAGCGAGGTTAAGGAGGCAGTAAACTCCGGAGCCGTAGCGAAAGCAAGTCTGAATAGGGCGATTAGTTCGTATTAGTAGACTCGAAGCCAAGTGATCTTACCCTGACCAGAATGAAGTCACCTTAACCGGTGATGGAGGTTCGAAGTGTTAAACGTTGAAAAGTTTCTACATGAGTTGGGGTAAGGGGTGAAAGGCCAATCGAACTTGGTGATAGCTAGTTCTCCCCGAAATATCTATAGGGATAGCGTCGTGTTTTAACCCGCGGGGGTAGAGCACTGAATGATGTAGGCTGAGCGACCCTCGGTCCGAACTCAATCAAACTCCGAATACCGCGGCGAACAACACGGCAGTCAGTTCATGAGGGAAAAGCTTCATGTGCAAGAGAGAAACAGCTCAGACCGCCGATCTAGGTCCCAAAGTACATGCTAAGTGGCAAAGGATGTGGGTTTACACAAACAGCTAGGAGGTTGGCTTAGAAGCAGCCACCCTTTGAAGAGTGCGTAACAGCTCACTAGTCTAGCGAACCTGCGCCGAAAATGACACGGGGCTAAGCATGTCACCGCAATCGCGGATGGACGAGAACGCGAGTTCTCGTTCGTGGTAGGGGAGCGTTCTTAATGCAGCGAAGGCGTACCGGAAGGAGCGCTGGAGCGTTAAGAAGCGAGGATGCTGGAATAAGTAGCGATAAACAATGTGAGAATCATTGTCGCCGTAAGCCTAAGGGTTCCTTGAGCAACGTTCGTCGGCTCAGGGTCAGTCGGGCCTAAGTCGAGGCCGAAAGGCGTAGACGATGGACATCCGGTTAATATTCCGGAACTATAGTGAACGCGTTATTACCTAAGGAGGGACGCAGTAGGGTAAGGCTACCGGGCGAAGGTTGTCCCGGAGAAAAGTGGAAGGCGCGAACAGGCAGGAAAATCCGTCTGTTTATCAAGCTGGAAACTGAGATCAGCGCGGGTCAAACCGCGTGAATTGCCCCAACCACGCTGCCTAGAAAAACTTCGTAGGGAGTTTTCATTATAACCGTACCGTAATCCGACACAGGTGGGCGAGTTGAGTATACTAAGGCGCGCGAGATAATCTACGTTAAGGAACTAGGCAAACTGGCTCCGTAACTTCGGAATAAGGAGCGCCCCGGTAGTAGTGTGGGATTTAAAGACCACGCGACGAAAGGGCCGCAGTGAAATGGGGATCGTGACTGTTTAACAAAAACTTAGCGCTCTGCTGAAATCGCAAGATGACGTATAGGGCGTGATGCCTGCCCGGTGCTGGAAGGTCAAGGGGAGGGGTTAGCCGTAAGGCGAAGCTTCGAACTTAAGCCCCAGTAAACGGCGGCGGTAACTATAACCGTCCTAAGGTAGCGAAATTCCTTGTCGGGTAAGTTCCGACCTGCACGAATGGCATAACAAAGATCCCGCTGTCTCAACGTAGAGCTCGGCGAAATTGTGGTGCAAGTGAAGACGCTTGCTGCGCGTATCTAGACGAAAAGACCTCGTGGAGCTTTACTGTATCTTGTCATTGAATTACGGTTTTAGTTGCGTAGGATAGGTGGGAGCCGGTGATCCCAGGGTTTTGGCCCTGGGGGAGGCAACGGTGAAATACCACCCTATTGAAATTGTGATTCTAACTTCGTAGCCGTAATCCGGCCGAAGAACATTGGCAGGTGGGCAGTTTGACTGGGGCGGTCGCCTCCCAAAGAGTAACGGAGGCGTACCAAGGTTTCCTCAAGGCGAATAGAAATCGCCTGTCGAGCGCAATGGTAGAAGGAAGCTTGACTGTGAGGCCGACGGGCCGAACAGGGACGAAAGTCGGTCATAGTGATCCGGTGGTACCTCGTGGGAGGGCCATCGCTCAACGGATAAAAGCTACCCCGGGGATAACAGGCTGATCTGGTCCAAGAGTCCACATCGACGACCAGGTTTGGCACCTCGATGTCGGCTCATCGCATCCTCCCGCTGAAGCAGGTGGGAAGGGTTGGGCTGTTCGCCCATTAAAGCGGTACGTGAGCTGGGTTCAGTACGTCGTGAGACAGTACGGTCTCTATCTGATATGCGCGCAGGAAACTTGAGGGAAGCTGCCTACAGTACGAGAGGACCTAGGTGGACGAGCCGCCCGTATACCAGTTGTCGTGCCAACGGCATAAGCTGGGTAGCGGTGCTCGGTAGGGATAAACGCTGAAAGCATCTAAGCGTGAAACCCGTCCCAAGATAAGGTTTCCCTGGACGTAAGTCCCTGAAGACCCCCAGAAGACTACTGGGTTGATAGGTCAGATGTGTAAGCATGGTAACATGTTCAGCTAACTGATACTAATCGGTCGTGAGGCTTGGCCTTATTTTCTAATCCTAAACATTAGACATAAGTGACTAAGGTGTGAATATAGAAATAACTTTTGCTTTAAGATACGCGCTTTTCCTGTGATTTGTAAGACCGGTGTTTATTCCGGAGAGGTTACACCCGTTCCCATTCCGAACACGGCAGTTAAGGTCTCCAGGGCCGATGGTACTAACGCCCAACTCGGCGTTGGCAGAGTAGGTCGATGCCGGTCTTACAAATCACAGGGGAAGCAGAAAATGCGCTTGAATTTTCTAAGAACCGACACCGGATTCTAAAAATGAAAATTACAAAGAACGAAAAAAAAGACCTTGCCGAGAAACTTGGAAAAGAGTTTGCCGCCAAGGATACCTTCTTTGCTACCTTCAAGGGCCTTAAATTCAAGGATGCCAACGGCCTCCGCGAAAGCCTGCGCCCGACTAAAGCCAAATTTAAAGTGATGCGCAACACCGTCGTCGCTCACGCCCTTGAGAACGCCGCGCTGAAGTCAGCCGACGCCACTCTCGCGAAGGGTCCCACCGCGGTTGTAATGCTGGAAGACGCCGAAGAGGTCACCCGCGTAGCCAAAGAACTTATGGCTTTCGCCAAGGCCAACCCCGGCGTGCAGTGGAAAGGCGGGTTCTACGAAAAGAACTGGCTGACCCCCGAAGACATGATGAAGCTTTCCAAGATCGGTTCCAAAACCGAGCTCCTCAGCCAGCTGGCCGGTACCCTGTACTCCAGCATCGCCCAGATCCGCTACATTCTGGAAGCTCTCAAAGAGCAGAAAGAAACTGCGGCAGTTGCTAAATAACACAAAAATTTGCTATATTATTTGTAGATTGGTGAGTAAGAAGTCCGTGATTAGATCCTTAACTCCCTCATTCTGCGTTTTCGCTGTCTATAAAAATTTGCTGTAAATCCTGGTAGTCCCGCCAGTAATAAGGGGATAAACTGCGCGCCGCGGGCCGGAATTTTCGGTCTGCGGGGCACAGGCTACTAAAAAAAACCGCCTCACGGCGGAATAAGGAGCCAAAAAAATGGCGACAATGACCAAAGACCAGTTAGTGGAAGCTATCGGCACCATGACCATCATGGAACTCTCCGACCTTGTTAAAGGTATAGAAGAGAAGTTTGGAGTTAAGGCCGCTCCCGTAGGCGGAGTAGCCGTGGCTGCCGGCCCTGCCGCCGCCGCCGTAGAAGAACAGACTGAATTCACCGTAGTTCTGAAGGCCCTCTCCGATCCCGCCAAGAAAATCAGCGTGATCAAGATTGTCCGCGAACTGACCGGCCTGGGCTTGAAAGAGTCCAAGGACCTTGTTGAAGGCGCCCCCAAAGAAGTGAAAGCCGGCGTCGACAAGAAGACCGCCGACGAAATGAACAAGAAGCTCACCGAAGCCGGTGGCGTTGTTGAACTGAAATAATAAGCAGATATACCGTCCCCGCAGCCCGCAAGGGCGCGGGGACGGGTTTTTTAACATAATTAAATACGCAAAGCCAGTCAGCGCGCCAGTACGGGCACTCGTCGCAGCACAATAAGTCCTGCGGATTTACCCTTTTGCCTCCCGGCGGAAGGGTTAGCCCGCTATAAGGCTTATACCGTCCAATGAGGTGACTTGATGAAACAGCTTAACTTCTCCAAGATCGGCCAGATTTTAAAAGTACCCGACCTCCTAGATATGCAGAAGCAGTCGTTCGACTGGTTCCTCCAGCTCGACGGAAAACCCGAAGACCGCCAGATCCAGGGCCTGCAGGCCTCTTTTGTGGACGTGTTCCCTATAGAGTCCGCCGACGGCACCATGGTAATGGATTTCCTCAAGTACGAACTGGGCATCCCCAAGTACCTGAACCCCGAAGAGGCCCTTTCACGCGGCGGCTCCTATTCCGCCCCGCTCAAGGCTTTCCTCTCGCTCTCCCTTAAACAGGACAGCGGCAAGCTTAAGCACATGATCGACCAGGATGTCACCCTGTGCGAACTGCCCCTGATGACCGACACCGGCTCGTTCATCTTCAACGGCGCCGAGCGTATCGTCGTCAGCCAGCTGCACCGCTCGCCCGGTATTATCTTCGAGGAAGACGAGGAAAAGAAGCAGTCCGTCCTCGGCAAATCCCTCTTCTACGCCCGCATCATCCCTTACCGCGGCGCCTGGGTGGAATTCGAATTCGACACCGACAACGTCCTGTGGGTCCGCCTGGACCGCAAAAAAAAGATCCTCGCCACCACCTTCATTAAAGCCGCCGGCCTCGAGACCAACGCCGAGATCCTGCAGGCCTTCTACCAGAGCGTGGAAGTGCCCGTGAATCCCGAGAACGCCGCCAACATCATAGGCAAGTACGCGATCGAAGACATTGTGGACAAAGCCTCCGGAGAAGTCCTCTGGAACCTCGAGGAGAAAGCCGCCGTGGCTATGGACGAAAAGTCCTTCAAGGCCATGGTGGACCGCAAGGTTAAGTCTGTGCGGCTCATCAAGGGCAACCCCAAAGAAGACAACCCCGGCATTATCCTCGACCTGGAAGCTAAGAACCAGCCCAAAACCGCTTCCGACGCCCGCTACGAGATTTATAAGAAGATGCGCGGCCAAGACTTCATCGTTAAGGAACAGGCCGAGGAATACCTCGACAATATCATGTTCAAGAGCCTGCGCCGGTACGACTTCTCCATAGTCGGCCGCTACAAGGCCATGAGGAAGCTCCGCCCCATCTACGAGCAGCTCGCCAAAGAGGACAAGCGCTTCAAGGTTCCCACCGATAAGTTCAGGAACATCAACCTGGAAGACATCCTGGTCACTATTAAGTACCTGATGGCCCTCAACTCCGGCGCTCCCGGCTTCATCGACTCTACCGGCCAGAAGTTCGAATTCAAGGTGGACGATATCGACCACCTCGGCAACCGCCGCGTGCGTTCCATCGGCGAACTCCTGGAGAACCAGATCCGCGTGGCCCTGGTGCAGATTGCCCGCAATGTGCGCGACCGCATGAGCAAGGAAGACAAGAGCGTCACCCCCAGGACCCTGGTGAACGCCGCCCCCGTGGTGGCTATCATGAGGAAGTTCTTCGGTACGTCCCAGCTCTCCCAGTTCATGGACCAGATTAACCCGCTGGCCGAGCTGACCCACAAGCGCCGCCTGTCGGCCCTTGGACCCGGCGGTCTGAACCGAAAGCGCGCCGGCTTCGAAGTCCGCGACGTGCACTACACGCATTATGGCCGCGTCTGCCCCATTGAAACGCCCGAAGGCCCGAATATCGGTCTTATCGTTTCCCTGGCCGCCTACGCCAAGGTCAACCAGTACGGACTTATAGAGACGCCGTACCGGAAAGTTGCCAACCGCAAGGTAACCGACGCCGCCGACTACGTTACCGCCTACATCGAAGACGACATCTTTGTCGGGCAGGCCAACACCCCGATCGAGAGCAACAAGCTCTCCACCGACCAGGTGTACGGCCGCCTGAAAGACGACTACGTCTTCATGGACTCCGATAAGGTGGAGTACATGGACGTCAGCCCGATGCAGGTAGTTTCCATCTCCGCCGCGCTCGTGCCGTTCCTTGAGCACGACGACGCCAACCGCGCCCTGATGGGTTCCAACATGATGAGGCAGGCCGTCCCGCTGCTCGTCACCGAGGCGCCCCTGGTGGGCACCGGCATGGAGCCCGCCGTGGCCCGCGACAGCCGCGCCTGCGTGGCCGCCCGCACTTCGGGCAAGGTCATTTACGCCTCCGCGGATATGATCGCCATTAAGCCGGAACACAGCAAAGAGCCGGATATTTATCACCTCATTAAGTACCGCCGCTCCAACCAGGACACCTGCGTAAACCAGGTGCCCATAGTGGAGAGCGGTATGGACATCAAGAAGGGCGATATTATCGCCGACGGCCCCGCCACCAACCACGGCCAGCTTGCCCTGGGCAAGAACCTGCTGGTGGCCTTCATGAGCTGGGAAGGCTATAACTACGAAGACGCCATCCTGGTTTCGGAGAAGGTCGTAGAGAACGACGAACTCACCTCGGTGTTCATTGAGGAGTTCGAAGTGGAAGCCCGCGACACCAAGCTGGGCCCCGAAGAAATAACCCGCGACATTCCCAACGTAGGTACCGACGCGCTGGAGCACATTGACTCCGACGGCGTCGTGATCCCCAGCACCATGGTGCGCCCCGGCGACATCCTGGTCTGTAAGGTCTCCCCCAAGGGCGAGCAGCAGCTCTCCCCCGAAGAGCGCCTGCTGAAAGTCATTTTCGGCAAGAAGGCCGAAGACGTAACCGACACTTCAATGCGCGTTCCTCCCGGCGTGTACGGCAAAATCATCGGCGCCCGCGTGTTTGTGCGCCGCGAGAAGCTGTCCAAGCCCGAAGAAGACCGCCGCAAGAAAGAGATCGACGTTGAAATGAATTACAACCTCGATGCCCTGAAGGAGTTCCGCAAGGAAACCTCCAAGAAAGGCACCGACACCGAAGAGTTCTGCAAGCAGATGGAAAAGAAGATCAAGGACAAATTCGCCCGCGAGAAGGAGCTGCTCAAGAGCTCCGGCGAACTGCCCGTCACCGTCAACAAGGTGGTGAAGGTCCACATCGCGCTTAAGCGCCGCCTGCAGGTGGGCGACAAACTCTCCGGCCGCCACGGCAATAAGGGCGTCGTCGCCCGCATTCTGCCGCGCGAAGACATGCCTTATATGCCCGACGGTACCCCGGTGGACGTAGTGCTGTCCCCGCTGGGTGTGCCCTCTCGTATGAACATCGGCCAGATCCTCGAGACCATGCTCGGCTGGGCCGGCAAGCAGCTGGACACCCAGATGTACTGCCCCGTGTTCGACAGCGCAGCCGAAGACAATAAACTGTACTGGGATTACTGGAAGAAGACCCACGGCAAGAAGCGCGGCGATATAACTATAGAGGAAGTGCTGAAGGACATAGACAAGAACCCCGGCGCCGAAAAGCCCGGCGTCATCCAGATGGTGCAGCTCGCCAAGGACCACCTTAAGGCTAAAGGCGTGCCCGAGGAATATCTCCCGGACGATTACTGCCGTATCCAGTTGTACGACGGCCGCACCGGCGAGAAGTTCCACGAAAAAGTCACCATCGGCTACCTGTACATCCTGAAGCTGATCCACCTGGTGGAAGATAAAGTACACGCCCGCAGCACGGGACCGTACTCCCTCATCACCAGGCAGCCCCTGGGCGGCAAGGCCCTGTTCGGCGGCCAGCGCTTCGGTGAAATGGAAGTTTGGGCGCTTGAAGGTTACGGCGCCGCGTACACGCTGCAGGAAATGCTCACCGTGAAGTCCGACGACTTCACCGGCAGGACCAAGATGTACGAAGCCATCATCAAAGGCGACTTCCCTCCGCAGCCCGGCGTGCCGGAATCCTTCAAGGTGCTTGTGAAGGAACTGCAGGCCCTGTCGCTGGAAGTGGACCTCCTCAACACCCTGATCCCCGGACAGGCGGACGAGGTAGTTGAGAAACCCGCGGCCAAGAAGAAGGCCGCGGCCAAGGCGTAAAAGAGAACGACCCCCGGACGGGGCCAGGGCGAAAGCCCGGCCCCGGCACGGTGGAAGCGGAAAAAAGTTTAGGAGATTCCCATGGACATGATCTCGGAAGCCAGAAACTTATTCAACGCGGGAAAAACCAGGAAGAAAGCCAAAGAACTCAATTACGGCGAATTTAACGGCATCAAGATAGGCATCGCCAGCCCGGCCAAAATCCACAATTGGTCGTTCGGCGAAGTAAAGAAGCCCGAGACCATCAACTACCGCACGCTCAAGCCCGAGCGCGACGGCCTCCTGTGCGAAAGGATTTTCGGACCCTCCAAAGATTACGAGTGCGCCTGCGGCAAATACCGCTGGGTGAAGTTTAAGGGCGTGGTCTGTGACCGCTGCGGCGTGGAAGTGACCGAGGCCAAGGTGCGCCGCGAGCGCATGGGCCATATTGAACTGGCCTGCCCCGTGGCCCACATCTGGTTCTTAAGGAAGAGCCCTAGCCGCATCGGCATTATTTTAGACATGCGCCCCACCGACCTGGAGAAGGTCGTGTACTACGCGGCGTACGTCGTGCTGGAAGACACCAAGGACCCCGTGACCGGCCGCATAGAGTTCTCCCGCGGCGAGGTGTTCACTGAGACACAGCTGAACGAAGTTAAGAAAAAATATTCCAAAGTAAAAGTGGGCATCGGCGCCAACGCCATCCTTTCCCTGCTCGAGAGCATCGACCTGAAGGTCGAGATGGACCGTATCCAGAAGGAACTGGTCACCATTAAGAACGACGCGGACCGCTCCAAGTGCATTAAGCGCCTTAAGATCCTTGAGGGTTTTATGGCTTCTAACAACCGCCCCGAGTGGATGATCATGACCGTGCTGCCCGTGCTGCCGCCTGACCTCCGCCCGCTGGTGCCCCTGGAAGGCGGCCGCTTCGCGACCTCCGACCTGAACGACCTTTACCGCCGCATCATCAACCGCAACAACCGCCTAAAGCACATCGAGGCGCTCCGCGCCCCGCAGGTGATGATCTACAACGAAAAGCGGCTGCTGCAGGAAGCTGTGGACGCGCTGATCGAGAACGGCGCCCGCGGTAAAGTGGTGCTCGGCGCCGCCAACCGCCCGCTTAAGTCCATCTCGGACATTCTTAAGGGTAAGCAGGGCCGCTTCCGCCAGAACCTGCTGGGTAAGCGCGTGGACTATTCCGGCCGCTCCGTAATCGTAGTAGGCCCCAACCTGAAGCTCAACCAGTGCGGTCTCCCTAAAGAGATGGCGCTCGAGCTGTTCAAGCCCTTCGTGCTGGCCGAGCTTATCAAGAAAGAGAACATCACTCTGAAAGTGGCCAAGAAGAAGATGGAGCACGCCGACAACGAGATCTGGGACATCCTGGAGCGCGTCACCAAGAAGCATCCCGTGATGCTCAACCGCGCGCCCACGCTGCACCGCCTCGGCATCCAGGCTTTCGAGCCCGTCCTCATTGAGGGTCTCGCCATCCAGCTGCACCCGCTGACCTGCGCGGCGTTCAACGCCGACTTCGACGGCGACCAGATGGCCGTGCACGTGCCCATCAGCCAGGAAGCGCAGATGGAAGCGCGCATGCTGATGATGGCCACCAACAATATCCTGTCGCCGGCCTCCGGCCGCCCGATAGCCAACCCCTCGCACGACATGGTGCTGGGCATCAACTACATAACCAAGCTGAAACTGGGCGAGCCCGGCGAAGGCAAGTTCTTCAACGACAAGGAAGAAGCCCTTACCGCTAACCAGCACGGCGTGGTGGACCTGCACGCCCGCATCAAGGTGCGCGGCATGAACGACACCACCCAGGAATCCGTGGACTTCGACAAGGAAGCCAAGACCTGGAAGAAGCCCGCGGATTGGAAAGACTTTGTGTCCGTCGGCCGCCTGATCTTCTTCGACATCCTGCCGAAGGGTCTGGACTGGAAGCCATACAACAAGGCCATCAGCAAGAAGGACCTTTCCAACCTGGTAGACGACTGCTATAAGAACCCCGCTATCGGGCATCACGAGACCGTCACGCTGCTGGACCGCCTGATGAACCAGGGGTTCCATTACTGCACGCTGTCGGGCCTCAGCATCTCCATAGCCGATATGAGCGTCCCCGCCGATAAGGCAGGCCTGATAACCCGCGCCCAGAAGCAGGTGCGCGACATTGAAGGCCAGGCCAAAGACGGCATTATTACCGAGAACGAACGCTACAACAAAATCATCGACATCTGGACGCACGTCAGCGACAAGGTCGCCGACATGATGTTCGACGAGATGCAGAAACAGGAAAAGAAAGTTTACGCCAAAGACGAGGCCCGTTTCAACGCTATCTTCATGATGGCCGACTCCGGCGCCCGCGGCAGCCGCCAGCAGGTAAAACAGCTGGCCGGTATGCGCGGTCTTATGGCCAAGCCCCAGAAGAAGCTGACCGGCGGCGTGGGTGAAATTATCGAAAACCCCATTCTGTCCAACTTCCGCGAAGGTCTGACCGTACTAGAGTACTTCATCTCGACTCACGGCGGACGTAAAGGTCTGTCGGATACCGCCCTTAAGACCGCCGACGCCGGTTACCTTACCCGCCGTCTGGTCGACGTGGCGCACAACGTGGTGATTACGCAGGAAGATTGCGGCACCATCAATGGCGTAGAGCTCAGGGCCCTGGTAAGCGGCGACGAGGTCATTGAACCCCTGTCCGACCGTATCACCGGCCGCGTGGTGCTCGAAGATGTTAAGTTTACCGACTCGGAAGGCAAATCCAAAACCATTGTTAAGCGCGGCGAGACCGTCACGCCCGTAATGGCCAAGGAGATAGACAAAGCCAAGATCGAGGGCGTGTTCACCCGCTCGGTGCTCACCTGCGAGGCCGAAACCGGCATCTGCGCCAAGTGCTACGGCCAGAACCTGGCCACCGGCTATCAGGTGGAAACCGGCGAAGCCGTCGGCATCATCGCCGCGCAGTCCATCGGCGAACCGGGCACGCAGCTCACCCTGCGTACCTTCCACATCGGCGGTACCGCGTCCCGCGTGCTCGAAAAGTCCGAGTCCAAAGCGAAGAACGACGGTAAGGCCGAGTTCAAGGACCTGAAGACCGTGAAGAACCGCGACGGACACGACATTGTGATCTCCCGCGGCGCGATCATCAGCATAAAGTACGCCGACCCCAAGAAATTCCCCGCTGAAGACCTGAAGATAAGCTACGGCGCGCGCATTCACATCGGCGACAAGGCCAGCCTGAAAGCGGGCGATTTAATAGCCGAGTGGGATCCGCATACCGTGCCCATCATTACCGAGCACGACGGTAAAGCCAAGTACCTGGACATCAAGGAAGGCGTTACGCTCCACGAGGAGCGCAATAAGGTCACCGGCATTATCGAGCGCAAGATTATTGAGCACCGCGGCACCAAGCGCAACCCGCGCATCGTCGTCGAGCACAACGGCGCCATGGTAGGCTCGCATACCCTGCCGACCGACACCATCATTATCGTCGAGCAGAACGAAGACGTGAAGAAGGGCGACGTTGTAGCCAAGATCCACCGCGACACCGCCAAGACCAAGGACATCACGGGCGGTCTGCCCCGCGTGGCCGAGCTCTTCGAGGTGCGCAGGCCCAAGAACGCCGCCATCATCACCAAGATCGAAGGCCTCGTGTCCCTGGGCACCAACGCCAAGGGCCTGGTTGAAGTCTCCGTCAAGAACGAGGAGACCGGTCAGGTTGAAGCTTACGCCATCCCTTACGGCAAGCACCTGGTAGTTTACGAAGGCGACCGCGCGGCCGTGGGCGAAGCCCTCACCGACGGCGCCGTAGATATGCATGACCTGCTGTCCGTTAAGGGCATCAAGGAAGTGCAGAACTACATCGTGGACGCTATCCAGGAAGTTTACCGGCTGCAGGGCGTTAACATCAACGACAAGTATATAGAGATCATTGTACGCCAGATGCTCTCCAACGTGAAAGTGACCGAGCCGGGCGGGACCTCCCTTCTTAAGGGCGAGATCGTCCACAAGGCCGCTTTCCGCGAGGAGAACCAGGAAGCCGCGGCTTCCGGACACGAGCCCGCCCAGGGCGAGCCTGTCCTCTTGGGTATCTCCAAAGCGTCGCTCGCTTCCGAGTCGTTCATCTCGGCGACCAGCTTCCAGGAGACCACCCGCGTACTAACCGATGCGGCCACCACCAACAAGGTGGACTATTTAAAAGGCCTCAAGGAAAATGTTATAATAGGTCATCTGGTGCCCGCCGGCAGCGGCTTTGCCACGCGGAAACTTGCTGAAGAAGAGGAACTAAAGAACAAGAAGGAGGAGTAAAGGAAACTCCCTAATTAAAATTATGTCAACCATCAACCAACTTATCAGACACGGTCGCGCCAAGGACCGGAAATTCAGCAAGGCACCCGCCCTGATGTCATGCCCGCAGCGCCGCGGCGTTTGCACCCGCGTGTACACCACGACGCCCAAGAAGCCCAACTCGGCCCTCCGCAAGGTGGCCCGCGTGAAGCTCACCAGCAAACAGGAAGTCACCGCCTATATTCCCGGCGTTGGCCATAACCTGCAGGAACACTCCATAGTGATGGTGCGTGGAGGCCGTGTGAAGGATCTTCCCGGCGTGCGCTACCACATCATACGCGGCGCGCTCGACGCGGCCGGCGTGGAAGGCAGGCAGCAGAGCCGCTCCTGCTACGGCACCAAACGCCCTAAGGGCGTGAAGAAGCCCGGCGGCAAGACCCCGTCGAAAAAGTAGTCGAACCGCCTCTGGCTGTCCGGCCCTTAAAAGGTCGCAGTTCACAGGTCTCAGCAACTAACAAGGAACAGGAAAACATATGCCTAGAAAAGGTTTAAAACCTCGCGAAAGACGGGCCGCTCCGCCGCCCGATTTCAAATACAACTCGGTGCTTATCTCCAAGATGATCAACAGGGTCAACTTCCAGGGTAAGAAGATAGTGGGCGAGCGCATCGTTTACGGCGCCCTCGACATTATCGCCGAGAAGACCAAGGAAGACGCGCTGATGGTGTTCACCAAGGCCATCGATAACGTCCACCCCCTGCTCGAGGTAAAGTCCCGCCGCGTAGGCGGCGCCAACTACCAGGTGCCCATCGAGGTCCGCCCCGCCCGCAGCATAACGCTTGCGATGCGGTGGATCCTCGGCGCCGCGCGCGACCGCAAAGGCCGCCCGATGGCCGAACACCTGGCCGAAGAAGTGCTGCTCGCTTACAAGAAAGAGGGCTCGGCCTTCAAGAAGCGGGAAGACGTCCACAGGATGGCGGAAGCCAACCGGGCGTTTGCTCACTACCGCTGGTAAAAGAACGCAAGTTCACGCTGGCAGGCTTAAGCCCGGACCCCGTCCGACTAAGCCTGCCGGCTTACTAGTTTAACCAACCTCTAAATTTAAGGAAATCATGGCAGACTTTGACCTTACAAAAGTACGCAACACCGGCATCATCGCCCACATCGACGCGGGCAAAACCACCACCACCGAACGTATACTTTATTATACGGGCAAGTCCCATAAGATCGGCGAGGTGCACGACGGCAATACCACCACCGACTGGATGCCCCAGGAGCGCGAGCGCGGCATAACCATTACCGCCGCCGCCATCAGCACCACCTGGCAGGACTATATCGTAAATATCATTGACACCCCGGGCCACGTGGACTTTACCGCCGAGGTGGAGCGGTCGCTCCGTGTACTCGACGGCGCGGTCACCGTGTTCGACGGCGTGCAGGGCGTGGAGCCCCAGTCCGAGACCGTGTGGCGTCAGGCCGACAAGTACCATGTCCCCAGGGTCGCCTACGTCAACAAAATGGACCGCATCGGCGCCGACTTCTTTATGTCCGCCACCTCCATCGTGGAAAAACTGGGCGCCAATGCCGCCCCCATACAGCTTCCTATCGGCGTGACCGAGACCTTCAAAGGCCTTGTGGACCTTGTAAAAATGAAGGCCCTGATTTGGATTGGCGACGACCTGGGCGCGCACTTCGACGAAGTAGAGATCCCCGAAGACATGAAGGAGATTTCCGAGCAGTACCGCACTCACCTTATAGAGAAAATCGCCGATTTCGACGAAGGGATAGGCGAGAAGTTTCTGAACGGCAACATGGAGTTCACCGTGCCCGAGCTTAAGGCGGCCATCCGCCGCGGCACGCTGGCCAACAAGTTCTTCCCGGTGCTGTGCGGCTCTTCCTACAAGAACAAGGGCGTGCAGCCCATGCTCGACGCCCTCATCGATTACCTGCCCTCGCCCCTCGACGTGCCCGCCATTACCGGCAAGCACGCCCACACCGGTGAGGAAGTTGCCTGCCCGGCCGACCCCAAGGCGCCGTTCGCGGCCCTGCTGTTCAAGATCCAGCCCGACCCTTTCGTCGGCAAGCTGACGTTCTTCCGCGTATATTCCGGCACCCTTAAGCCCGGCGACACCGTGTACTTCGGCCGCAGAAAGACCACCGAGCGCATTGGTCGTATCCTCAGGATGCACGCCGACAAGCGCCAGGAGATCAAAGAGATCACCGCCGGCGACATTGCCGCCACCGTGGCCATCAAGAGCGCCACCGTAGGAGAGACCATCAGCGATCCCGAGCACCCTATCATTCTGGAAGGTATAACCTTCCCGGAACCCGTTATCCAGATCTCCATCGAGCCTAAGTCCAAAGAGGACGAGCAGAAGATGGGCCTGGCGATGGGCCGCCTGGCCGAAGAAGACCAGACCTTCCGCATTAAGACCGACGAAGAGACCGGCCAGACTATTATTTCCGGCATGGGCGAACTCCACCTGGACATCATTGTGGACCGCCTCCGCCGCGAGTTCGCCGTGCAGGCCAACGTGGGCCGCCCGCAGGTGGCTTTCCGCGAGTCCATCAAGAAAAAGGTGGAGCAGGAAGGCAAGTTTATTCGCCAGTCCGGCGGCCGCGGCCAGTACGGCCACGTGTGGCTCACCGTAGAGCCCCAGCTGCTCAATAAGGGCTTCGAGTTCATCGACAATATCAAGCAGGGCCGCATTCCCAAGGAATTCATCCCCGCCGTGGAAAAGGGCGTCCGCGAAGCGCTGGATTCCGGCGTGCTTGCCGGCTTCCCCGTGGTGGACATCAAGGTAACGCTGTTCGACGGCTCGTTCCACGACGTGGACTCGTCCGAAATAGCGTTCAAGATCGCAGGCGCCATGGCGTTCAAGGATGCCTGCCGCAAAGCTACCCCTTACCTGATGGAACCCATCATGAAGATAGAAGTGGTAACGCCCGAAGTGAACATGGGCGACGTGATCGGCGACCTTTCGAGCCGCCGCGCCAAGATCAACGAGATGGGCAGCCGCGGCAACGCGCGCGCCGTAAAGGGCACCGTGCCCCTGTCCGAGATGTTCGGCTACTCTACAGCCGTCCGCTCTATCTCGCAGGGTCGGGCCTCTTTCACCATGGAGCCCAGCCACTACGAGGAAGTGCCGGCGAACGTGGCCAAGACCGTGATCGAGACGCGGACCGCCGCGGCCGAAGCCGAGAATAAATAACGTTTTTCCGCCGGTCGGCAAAGCCGGCGGATTAAAGCAAGCTGATAATAATAATTAGGAGATTAAAATGGCAAAAGCAAAGTACGACAGAAAGAAACCCCACGTTAACGTGGGAACCATCGGTCACGTAGACCACGGCAAATCCACGCTTACGACCGCGCTTGTGAAAGTGCAGTCCGAGAAAGGCCTTGCCAATCTTAGATCTTACGCCGAAATTACCAAGGGCGGCACGGTTCGCGACGACTCGAAGACGGTGACCATCGCCGTTTCGCACGTTGAGTACGAAACCGAGAAGCGCCATTACGCGCACATCGACTGCCCGGGCCACGCCGACTATGTGAAGAACATGATC
>JBBRDG010000034.1:0-25143 GCA_038204165.1 Elusimicrobiales bacterium | reverse complement strand
GGTGGTGGTGGTCTTGCCGTTGGTGCCGGTTACGGCTAGCAGCTTCCCGGCGAAGAAAGCCAGCGCTATCTCTACTTCGCTGAAAACGGGGATGCGCTTTTTCTTGAGGGCAACTATCAAAGGGGTGGTGTGGGACATGCCCGGGCTCTTTACGGCGAAGCCGCAGGCGAAAACCTCGGCGGTGTGGCCTCCGGTCTCGGTCTTTACACCGCGGGCCAGGCCTTTAAGTTTTTCTTTCACCGCGGCGTCAGACTTTTCTTCGGTAAGCAGCACCTTGAACCCTTTGGCAAGAAGCAGGTTAGCGCAGGCAACTCCGGATTTTCCGGCGCCAATCACCAGCGCTGTTTTGCCTTTTAATTCTGCCGGGATGAACCGCGTCATAATCGTTCCTTGCGCTACCTGATCTTGAGCGAAGCCAGCGCTACCAGCATCAGCATGATGCCTACTATCCAGAACCGTATCGTCACCTTGCTTTCCGCAATACCTTTTAGCTCGAAATGGTGGTGGATGGGCGCCATCAGAAACAGGCGCTTCTTGTTGCGCAATTTAAACGAGCCCATCTGCAGGATTACCGAGACGGTTTCAAGTACAAAGATGCCGCCGGCTACCGGCAGCAGCAGTTCCTGCTTGGAGCAGATGGCCGCGGTGCCAATGACCCCGCCCAGAAACAGCGAGCTGGTGTCGCCCATGAAGACTTCGGCCGGATGCGCGTTGAACCAGAGAAAGCCCAGGCAGGAACCTATCATGCCGGAAAGAAACACGGCCATTTCGCCGGCGCCTTCCACGTAGATGATTTTGAAGTACGAGGCCAGCTTGATATTGCCGGCAGAGTAGGCGAGTACTACAAAGGTGAAAGCGGCGAAGACGATGGTGCCGGCGGCCAGCCCGTCCAGGCCGTCGGTGAGGTTTACGGCGTTGGAGGAGCCGATGATAACCAGCATCGCGAGGGCGGCGTAAAGGAAGCCCAGGCTGACGTAGAGTTCCTTGGTGTAGGGAATGGAGAGCGAGTTGGCGAATTCCGGATTGGGCGGGCAGGCCGCCAGGTAGCCTACTACCACTATGGCGGTGAACAATTGCATCGCGAACTTGAAGGTGGAGGAAGCGCCCTTGGGGTTCTTTTTTACGAGCTTGGTGTAGTCGTCCATCCAGCCGGTAAAGGCGAGCATCACGGTGGTGAAGAGCAGCAGCAGAATGAACCGGTTGTCAAGGCGGGCCCAGAGCAGCGTGCTGGTCACCAGCGTCAGGAAAATCAGCAGGCCGCCCATGGTGGTAGTGCCCTGTTTCGAAAGATGGGTTTTCGGGCCGTCGGTACGCTGTATCTGGCCTATCTTGTAAGTGCGCAGTTTGGCTATAAGCCAGGGGCCAATGGCCAGGCTGAGCAGGAAAGACGTTATCACGGCCCCGCCTGTCCTGAAAGTGAGGTACTGGAAAACGTTGAGCGGGCTGAAGTATTCCTTAAAATAGTGCGCGTAGTAGAGCATTGTTCCCTTTATAAGCTAAAACAAAATTTGGATACTATCCTGATATTCTATTAATTTTTAGCCTTAACAGTCTTTTCCCTTAAGGCCCAGGATATTCGTGGACTTAAGTCTCATGCGCGGGGCTCGGGAACCGGATATAATTAATCTAATGAAATTCTCAAAGTTATTCCCGCTTTGTGCCTTCTGCCTGTCAGTTTTTACCGTTCCTGCGCGCTGCTCCTCCTTTGAACAGTTGGCCGCCGCCGGTTCATCCGTTGCTGAACTTCCAGCTCCCCCCGCTCCGGCCCGCGCGGCTGTGAAAGAGTGGACCGTGCTAATCTATGTGAGCGCCCGCAATAATCTCGGCAACGACGCCATCAAGGATGTTAACGAGATGGAAGCCGCCGGCTCTACCGACAAGGTAAACGTGGTGGCGGAACTGGGCCGCATCAAGTGCGCTCCGCCCTTCAACCCTTTTGCCAGCGTGCAGGAGCCTCCGCTGCCGCAGGCCGACTGGACCGGGTCGCGCCGTTTTCTGCTCAAGAAAGATTCCGATCCCCTGAGCATTAATTCGCCGGTGCTTGAATACTACGCGGACGCGGACATGGGCGATTGGAAGCACCTGGCCGAATTTATCACCTGGGGCAAGGCCGCTTATCCGGCCAAGCGGTACATGCTTATAGTCGGCGGTCACGGCAGCGGCTGGCGCGGCGTTAAGCCCCCGGCCAAAGGGATTTCTTACGATGAGGTTTCCAATAACCATATTTCCCCCGCGGAGCTGGCGCAGGCCATTAAACAGGCCGGCGGCGTGAACGTGTACGCTTCGGACGCCTGCCTGATGCAGACAGTGGAGGTCCTGTACGATCTTAAAGACGCAGCTGACTATGTGGTGGGCTCGCAGGAGACAACGCCCGGCAGCGGCTATAATTATGAGGTTTTTCTGAACGCGCTGGCGGCCAATCCCGGCGACGGGCTGGCAGCTTCACAGGCTGTCATGAAGGGTTTTTCCGAGTTCTACTACGGTACGCAGCAGATGTCGGTTACGATGTCCATCGTGAAGCCGGCGCTATCCGTGGAGCTGGCGGCCCGGCTGGACAAGTTCGCGCGGCTGGTGGCGGCTTCTCCCGCAGATCTTAAGCTTTATAACGATAAGAAGTTCGGCCTGCGCTCCTTCGAGGACGAGGACGCGCGGGACCTGTACCAGCTGATGAAGCTGTACTACGACAATACCGCCGATCCGGCGGTGAAAGAGGCTGCTCGCGGCGTGATAAGTTTTCTGGCCGAGAAGTTCGTGGTCAGGAACGATGCCCTGGGCTACAAGTCCAAGGACGCCAACGGCGTGTCTATCTTTTTCCCCATCTTCGATATGAACTACAAAGCGAAGTACGAAGCCCTTTCCTTCGCCCGGGCCACCTACTGGGACGAAATGCTCCGCGCCGTGATGGCCGCGAAAAATTGATCGCTTAGCTTCAGCCCCGCAAAACAGAAAAACCCGCGCTCCGGTCTGGAGAGCGGGTTTTTTGCGTTCAGGTCTTGCGTTAGAGCCCTTCTACTATGCGCTCGAATTTCATGGAGCGGGAGGCTTTTATCAGGAAAGAGCCTTTGCCAGCCGCTATCAGCGCGCGGGCTTCCGGCAGCCAGTCTTCAAGGGTAAAGCCGAATTCCATGCTGTTCCCCCCGGCCCTGCAATACGACGCGGCGGCCTCTTTCATTTCGGTGCCGGCCAGGAACACTTTAGTGGCGCCCATATGCGCCAGGGCGGCGCCCAGGTCAGTATGGTAGTGGGCCGAGTACTGCCCCAGTTCTTTCATATCGCCCAGCATCAGGTAAAGCGGCCTGGGTTTGTCCGCCATTTCTTTAAGGGCCGACGCCATGGACTGCGGATTGGCGTTGTAGGCGTCGAGGATCACCGTAGAGCCGTTTATGTTAAGTTCCTGCAAGCGCATAGGCGGCGGGCTGTAATGCTCGAGGCCCATCTTGATGGAGGCCAGGTCCGTTCCCGCCGCTATCGCCGCGCCGGCCGCCGCCGCCGCGTTGTAATAGTTATGGCCTCCGGCGTGCGGCAGGTTTATTTCCAGGATGCCGCCGCCGTACTCCAGCCGCAGGTTGTTCCCTTCCAGGATGCGCAGGTCCGCCCCGGGGTCGCGGCCAAAGGTCAGTTTCTTAAGGTCCCGGCGTCCGTTCAGGCGGGCAAGGTAGCGGTCGTCGTAGTTGTAAACCAGCGTGCCGCCCGGGGCCAGGCAACCCGCGAGCTCGGTCTTGGTCTCGTAAATGGTCTCCATATCCCCGAAGTGTTCCAGGTGTGAAGGGCCTATGTTGGTGATGATGCCGCAGGTCGGGCGGGCCACTTCGCCAATCTCCCTGATGTCGCCGCGGCGCGAAGCGCCCAGCTCGAACACTCCGAATTTATGAGCCTCCGAAAGTTCCAACAGCGAAAGCGGGAGACCGAATTGGTTGTTCAGGTTCCCGGCGTTGGAGCAGGTCTCGCCTTCCGTGGCGAAAATGCTCTTTAGCATTTCCTTGGTGGTGCTCTTGCCATTGGAACCCGTAATGGCTACCAGCGGAATCTGGAAGCGCTGCCTGTGCCAGGCGGCCAGGGCCTGCAGGGCTTTCAGGGTATCTTTTACTGCCACTACTTCTCCCGGCTGTTCCGTCATGCCGGTCAGCGCGTCTTCGCGGGCCACCCAGCCTTTTACGATAGGCATGGCCTGTTTCAGGAAAGAGTGCGCGTCATAAGCGGCGCCTTTGAGCGCCCAGAAGAAGTCCCCGGCCCTGAGCTTGCGGGTGTCGGTAACAAAGCTGGTAAAGGGCGCGGCCGGATTGCCTTTCAGCAGTTTTCCGCCGGCGGCTTTCGCGAGGGTCCCGAGGTCTGTGTTAAGGTTCATATCTTTCGCCTCTCCGTCTTTTCGCGGATAGCGGCGCCCGCCGCTTCCGTATCGCTGAAGTGTATGGTCCGGTCTTTCAAGATCTGGTAGGTTTCATGCCCCTTGCCGGCTATCAGCAGGATGTCGCCTTTGGCCGCCAGGGCTACCGCTTTCTTTATGGCCTCGCCGCGGTCCGGGATAACTTCGTAATTCTGGAACTGACCCCTGACCCCGGCCTCAATATCGGCGAAGATCTGCGCCGGGTTCTCGGAGCGGGGATTGTCGCTTGTCACGATTACCTGGTCGCTCATGCCGCAGCAGACGCGGCCCATAGGGGCGCGCTTGGTGCGGTCCCGGTCGCCGCCGCAGCCTACCACGGTAATAATGCGGGCATGCGGCATCAGCTTCAGGTTCTCCAACACGTTCTGCAGCGCCGCGTCGGTGTGCGCGTAATCCACGAATACGGTGAAATCCTGGCCCAGGGTCACGCGCTCGAGCCGGCCCGGCACGTTCTGCAGCGCTGCCGCGCCCGCTACGGCGGCGCCTACGCTTAGTCCGCCCGCGGTCGCCAGCGTAATGGCGGTCAGCGCATTGTAGACGTTGTGGCGGCCCAGCAGGTTCAGGCGCACCTTGAACGTTTCTCCGCCGGTAACAAGGACGAAAGTTGTGAAGTTTTCGCCAATTACAATTTCCGAGGCTTTAAAATCTGCCGGCTGGTTTATGCCGAAGGTCAGCACGGCCGGTTCGCCGC
Organism: Elusimicrobiales bacterium; assembly: GCA_038204165.1. GTDB lineage: Bacteria > Elusimicrobiota > Elusimicrobia > Elusimicrobiales > UBA9959 > UBA9959. The sequence goes on along the minus strand of JBBRDG010000034.1, from coordinate 20,068 downwards.
CCAGCCGGCCCAGCAACTCCGGCGCGCGCTCGTCGTCGGCGTTCAGCACCGCGCGGCGCTCCTTTTTTGGCGAGGCGGCCAGCAGGTCGAAGATCCTGGCCTTGGCTTCGAAATAGTTCTCCCGGTCGCCGTGAAAATCCAGATGGTCGCTCTGCAGGTTGGTGAAAGCCGCGAAATTAAACTCGATGTCTTCCACGCGGCCCAGGGCCAGGGCGTGCGAGGAGACTTCCAGCACGGCGGCCTTGGCGCCGGCTTCGGCCATGCCGGCCAGCAGTTCCTGCAGCGTGTGGGCCAGCGGGGTGGTGTTGGCGGCCTGGGCTATGACCTTGCCGTCCACACGGTAGTCGATGGTGCCTATAACTCCGGGTTTTTCCCCCGCCGCGCGCAGGATGCTTTCCAGCAGGTAGGCGGTGGTGGTCTTGCCTTTGGTGCCGGTTATGCCGTAGATTTTCATCTTCCGCGAAGGGTTGCCGTAAAAATTAGCTGCTATCCGGGAGAGGCCGCGCTGCAGCGCGCAGGTAGTTATGAAAGCCACGTCGGGATAGGCGTCCAGCAGGTCAGGCGGCGCTTCGGCCGCCGAGATCACGGCCGCAGCGCCTTTCTCCAGCGCTTGTTTGATGAAAAGGCTGCCGTCGGTCTTGGCTCCGGGCAGGGCGAAAAATAGCGCGCCCGGAGTGATCTTGCGGGAGTCGTTGGTTATGGAGGTTATCTCCGGGTCCTGGCGGACCGAGAGGCTGATCCCTGAATTTTCCAGCGCCGTTGAAAGCTTCATGCTTAAATGATAGAAAATTTTAAGGCGCGTGGTAATGCCAGTCTGCGAGCGGCTACTGCGGTTCGCCGGCTTTACCTTTCTGGGGCAGTGGAACGTCTGGTTTGAGGCCTTTCAGCGTTATGATCTTGCTGGCTATCTCGCGGAAAGCCGGCGCGGCAACCTCGCCGCCGTAAGTTTGTCCCTTCGGGTCGTTCAGGATAACAAGAATAGTGTAGCGCGGTTCTGCTACCGGAAAGAAGCCGGCGAAGGAGGCCACGCTCCTGCCTTTCAGGTATTTACCTGTTCTGGGGTCTATCTTCTCGGAAGTGCCTGTTTTGCCGGCTATGGTGTAACCCGGAATGGCGGAGGGTTTGCCGGTGCCTTTCTCTACTACGTTCTTCAGGATGGCCTTTACCCTTCCGGCTACGCCTGGAGTAATGACCTGACGGATCATTACAGGGTTGTTCCTGAAGACTTCCTCGCCCTCAAACTCCGTTATCCTGTCCACGAGGTGAGGTTCGTAAAGTTTGCCGCCGTTGGCGATGGCCGAATAGGCGTTTATCACCTGCAGCGGGGTGGCCGCTATCCCGTGCCCGTAGGAGCCTACGGCCAGGTCGAGAGGGGTGAATTTTTCCAGCGGGCGCAGCAGGCCGGCCGATTCTCCGGCGAAGCCGAGCCCGGACCTGGCTCCGAAGCCGAAGGCTTTGGTATAAAGATAGAAATCCTGGATGCCCAGCTTCAAGCCTATCTTGCCAGTTCCAATATTGGAGGAGCGCTCTATAACTCCGGACAAGGTAAGGGTGCCTTCTGGTTCGTGGTCGTGCAGCGTCACCCTGTTGCTGAAATGCCAGGCGCCTTTCTCGCAGAAGAATGTGTCGGTTTCGCTGACTATCCCTTTTGAGAGCGCCGCGGCCAGCGTAATGGATTTAAAGGTGGAGCCAGGCTCATAGACCCATTCCACCGGCTCTATTCTTTCCACGTTCACCGGCCAGCTGGCCATCGCGAGGATCCTGCCTGTCTGCGGGTCTTGCACCAGCGCCATGCCCAATTCGGCGCGGCTTTTTTCTGTGGCTTTTTTTATTGCTTCCTGCGCGAAGTACTGGATATTTTTATCGATGGTCAGGTGCAGGTCTCTCGGACGGGCTTCCTTCTCGAGCCTGTCCTGGAAGATGATCCGCCCGCCGGCGTCGCGTATTACCTCGCGTTTGCTTATGTGCCCGGAGAGCACCTTGTCGTAAAGCAGTTCCAGGCCGGTTAAGCCGCGGTCTTCGCGCGTTACGCCTATTACGCTGCGCGCCAGTTCCCCTGACGGATAATAACGTCCCTGTACCGGTTCCAGCGTAACGCCCTTAAGCTTAAGCGCCTTTACCGCCTCGGCGGTGGTGCGGTCCAGACTTTTCCTGAGCGGAACGAAATTTTTTGCGCGCCGGAACTTCTCACGGAAGGCGGGAGGCAGGCCCAGCGCGCGGCTGAGATCCGTTACTGCCCTGGCTGGCTCGTTCAGGTCCTTTTTGAAGAGGCCGGCGTCCCAGGCCACAATAGACTCCGCCAGCAGCTCGCCGTTGGAATCAAAGAAACGGCCGCGCGGCCCTATCTCGGACACTGTCCGGTTGAATTCTTTAGAAGCTGTGGCGGAAAGATTTTCGTGGCGCACGGTTTGCAACCAGAACAAACGACCTGCGATAAGGACAGCAGGAATCCCCGCCACGAAGGCGCAGAATTGAATTCTTGATTTTAATGTTTTGGCTGTCATACGCGGCTTTAGCGAAGCCGGTTTCCCCGTAGAAGGGGATCCTGTCGAAAAGGATTCTAAGGTTTATTTCCGCCATGTGCTCTCCGGCGGAGACTTTCTGTCAGGAGGACTTATTCAGCTTGAAGACCTTAGCCAGCCAGCCCCGCCCCGCTTTATTGGCAGCCGGAGCGCCGTCCAGCATGACGATCGCGCCGGGTTCAGGGTATACCATGCCGAGTTTGGACGCCTCGGCTTCCAGCTTTTCAGGAGTCAGGGAAGCCTGAATTTCCTTCTTCAGGTAGGTGTTGGAATTTTCCAGGTCTTTGATCTCGCGGCGCAGCTTCTCTATTGTGTAGCCCAGCCTTACCGCCTGCACGTTCTCCCACGCGAACAGGAAGAATACCGCGCAGAGCGCGCCCAGTCCCACCAGCCTCAGGTTCCTTGTCTTCTTAAGCATTTCTATGGTCCGTTCCTTGTTGTTATTCCATGCTGAAAAGTTCGATGCGTTTAATGCCGTGCTTCTCCCAGAGGTAGAAGATCTTGGTGGGCGACATCGCCCCTTTAAGACCGTTGAATTTAGTCCTGGAGACTTTAGGAGACAGCAGCTTGGTGAACTTCGCGCCCGCTTTAAGGATGTTTTCAGGATACATACGCTTTTCCCCCTGTTTTTTTCGTTACAGTTTTTCTATAACCCTCAACTTAGCGCTTCTCGCCCTCTTGTTGGCGAGTGTTTCCTCTTCCGTCGGCTTCACCGGCTTCCTGGTCACTAATTCCCACCCGCCCATTTTGGCCATGATGCTGAAGGTCTCTTTCACTATGCGGTCTTCCAGAGAGTGGAACGTTATAATGCCCATCCTCGCTCCCGGCTTGAGCAGCGGCATCACCTTCTGGATGCCGCGGGTGAGATTGTCGAATTCGTAGTTGACGGCCACGCGCAGCGCCAGAAAGGTCTTGGTCGCGGGGTGGATCTTCTCGCCGTGGTTGGGCGCCACGCGCTGTATCAGCGCGCCCAGTTCGGCGGTGGTTTCCAGCGGCTTTCTGCGGCGAGCGTCGAGCACGGCGCGGGCTATGCGGCCGGAATGGCGTTCACCGCACACGCGGATCAGGTGTTCGATCTGCTCGTAGGGCCACTGGTTGATGATTGTGTAGGCGGTCAGAGGGTTGTCGGGGTTAATCCGCATGTCTAGCGGCCCGTCGTTCTTTATACTGAAGCCGCGGGAGGCTTTGTCGAAATGCAGAGAGGAGATACCCAGATCGAACAGCACTCCGGAAATGGAGCGGATGCCTTCGCGGGTTACGATCTCGTCGATATTGGCAAAATTCCCCTGCGCTATGCGGGCCCTGGTGCCGAACGAAGCCAGGTTCTTGGCGGCAAGGGCGGCCATTTCGGGGTCCCAGTCTATGCCCAGCACGCTGGCTTCAGGCGACAGCGCGTTGAGCAGGCGGGCGGTATGTCCACCCATTCCCAGCGTGCCGTCCACGTAAACGCCGTTTTTGCCGGTAATCAGCAACTCCACTACTTCGTCCGCCAGAACTGATACGTGAGTGTAATCGTTTTCCATTTTTTCTTTTGCAGCTGCGCGGAGGGCCGGCAAGGTTGCGGGCCAGGTCAAAGATCCACTATCTTGCTGAACTTTTCGAAAGAGGGTTCCATTATTTCTTTTTTGTACCTGGACCAGACTTGCGCATCCCATATTTCAGCCTTATTTCCCACGCCGCGTATCAGGATGGACTTCTTGAGAGAAGCATAAGCTTTCTGATTCTGCGGCACCAAAATTCTGCCCTGGTCGTCCAGTTCCGCGTCGGTCGCGTTGCCGAAGAAGTGACGCTTGAACGCCCGCTCTTCTTCCTTGTTTTCGGATTTGAAGATCGCCATATTGTTGGCAAGAAGTTCTTCCCATTTGGACGGCAGGAAAATATAGAGGCAGCGGTCGAGGCCGACGCTAAGCATGAAATAGTTTTTATCTTCCTTGCGGAGTTCCTCGCGGAAGCGGGCGGGCACAAAGACGCGTCCTTTCGCGTCCATCACATAAGTATATTCGCCGTAAAGTGAACTCATTTCTTATTTAGCAACCGCAAAAATCTTTTATACAGTCTACAACATTATTAACCACTATAAAACATTGTTCCCCACTTTCCACCACCTGAGGAAGTATATCGTATGGCCTGACCCTTGTCAATACCGGCAATAAAAAACGCTTATTACAGATACATTTTTTATGTATTCAGAATGCGCGAAAAAACCTGCGCGGGCTGATTTAAGTCAACCGCTATATAATAGGGAAATAATAATTAAGGTAAATTACTTCGGGCTGCTTACTTTTTTATTCCTGAGATCTTGCCCGTCTTCAGGTCATAACGCCACGCGTACTCGAGCGAGGTGAGCTTGTTGTATGGCATGCCGTAGGCCTGGTACAGGGACTGCGCCGCGGGCTTGCCGTCACGCAGATTTTTGCAGAAAAAATAGAAAGCGTCGCCGGCTTTAAGTTTCAGCAGAAAGCGCACCAGGCTGTAGGACTGCGCGTACCAGAGCCGCACGTTGTCCTCGTCGGCCCCCTGCAGGTTCTCTATGCGTACCAGGTCGTTCAGCTTGAAGCCGCTGCCCTCCTCCAGGAGTTTCAGATTCTGCGCCAGCCAGCGGGGCGTGGAGAGGCCGCGCTCGGACTGCACGTAAGTCGCTATGCCTTCGCTCAGCCATAGCGGGCTGGGGTTAGAGGACGGGAAGAAGCTGTCAAAGTAAATATGGGTGAGTTCGTGGGCCAGAATACCGAAGGCCTCGTCGCTCTTGTACAGGTAGATCTTCCGTTCGTTCAGCGAGGCCGCCCCCCCCGACCATGCCGGGCGGCCGGTGAGTTTGCGGTAGGTGTCCTGGCTTTTCGAGAAGAAAATAAAAACTTTGTGTTCGCGCGACCACGGCGAGAACGCCACCAGGTCCAGCATGATGCTGCCATGCAGGGTCTCTACGGTACCGGCTAGTTCTTCGGAAACCTCGGTGCCTTCTTCGTACACCACAAAGTGCCGCGTGGCTCTCATAGCAAAGCCGTCCGGGGTTTTGGGGTAATTCTCCTCGCCGGTCCTGCGTTCCGTCCCGAGCTCTGTCTTTTCGCTGACGGAGTGTTCCGGCATCATGCCGGCGGCGGGGATGTCCTTTATGTCGGCGTCCGGTTTGATCAGGCTCAGGGTGCTGACCGGTAGCTGGGCCGTAGCCGGCTCGGGCAGCGGCTGGAATATCGTCGGGGTAGGCGGCGCGGTATGTTTACGCAAGGGGGCTTGCGCCTGCTTGCCGGTAAAAGGGTTTACGGATACGGAGAAGCGCTTTATCGAGGACATGTCCTCGTCCATATACTGGTACATGAAAAGGCCCCAGAGCCCTATTACCAGGCCCCAGAACAGTACCCTTAGCTTGGAAAGAATATCCATTTTTACTTATGGCTTAAGGCAAGTATTACCTCTGGGCGTCCCTGACCCTCACTACCATTTCGGCCATGGCCGCGGTGAACATGGAGAAAAAGATTATGAACACGGCCTGTGTGGCGGCCATGGCCCACAGCTGCGGGCTGGTGCCTAGCTCGTTGACCACGCTGCGCACGTAGTAGAGCGCCAGCATCACACCCGCCGAGGCCAGGGCGGTAAAAAAGACCTGCCACTTCTTCATGAACATGGCGCCGGCGGCGGGGGCGGTGAGGAAGAGCAGCCACATGGGCGCCCAGTAGGCGGCCAGCAGGTAGAACAGGGCGGCGCTTACAGCCAGGTTCATCCATACAGTGAGCGCCCTGATGTGCCTGCTCCAGCGCAGGAAGCGGTACACGTTGGACCCCAGCCAGTAGTTGGCGATGAACGCCGCGGCCAGGATGACGAACGAGGTGTAGGTTACGCTCTTCTCCGGCTCGGAGAAGAAGATGGCGAACAGGATGAGTATAACGGCGAACGGCGTGAAATAATAATTAAGAATATGCATAGTTCTCCTGCTGCGAATTTACCGGGTTCTTTTAAAAACCATTATGTAGCGGTCCGCGCTTTCTCCGGGCAGCCGGTACGCGAAGGTTTCCGCCAGCTCCGCTTTAGCCTTGCGCATTGCGGCTTCCACCGCCGGGCGGGGCTGGGCCAGTTGCGCCGCGCTCTGCCAGGCCAGGAAGAATCCGCCCTTAGCTAGTATATTTAAGCATTGAGGCAGGATGATTTCAAGCTGTCCCATCGCCCGTTCCGTAACGGCGGCGTAGCGCTGTTCGCTTCCCGGGCCGCCTTCGCCTACCCTGCGGTTAAAGACCGCGACGTTGCGGGCGCCCATGGCGGCGGCGGTTTCGGTGAGGAACTCGCAGCGCCTTTCCCTGGATTCCAGCAGCTGGAAACTTAATTCGTGCAGCGCCCCGGCCAGCGCCAGGCCGGGGAAGCCCGCCCCCGAGCCGGCGTCGGCTACCAGCGAGCCCGGCTTTACCAGCCGGCGCAGCAGCGGCGCGGCCGCCAGCGAATCCAGGAAATGACGTTCCCAGAGCTGGGGCATGTCCTTTTCGGACACCAGGTTCTGCACGGCGTTCTTTTCGGCGAGCGCGGCGGCGAAAAGTTCCAGCCTGCGCAGGCTCTCTGGCGTAAGATTTAATCCCCAGGTCTCCAGGGTCTTGGTCACGGTTTCGTTCATAATTTTTCCCCCCCTCGCTGTTTCTCCAGTAGTACCCACAGCAGCTGCAGGTCGGCCGGGGTTACGCCGGGGAGGCGGCCGGCCTGCGCCAGCGTCAGCGGCCGGTTCTTTTCCAGCTTCTGCCTGGCTTCGTTGGGCAGCGACTTAAGCGCGGTATAGTTAAAATCTCCGGGGATGCGCAGGCCTTCGAATTTTTTCAGGTTCTCGGCTTCTTTGCGGTTGCGCACGATATAGGAGGAGTAGGACTTCTCGATGGCCGCGGTGGCGCGCGCCTTTTCCGCGGTCCAGGGGCCGGGCGGCAGCGCCTTAGGTTTGCGTCCCGTGGCGAAGTCGCCGGCAGCGGCGCGGTAGGCTTCGAAGTTCTCTTTGAGCGCCGGGTTCAGCAGGCCAAGTTCGAAACCTTTCGGGGCCAGGCGCAGGTCGGCGTTGTCCTGCCGCAGCATAAGGCGGTATTCTGCGCGCGAGGTGAAAACACGGTAGGGCTCGTCCACGCCCTTCGAGACCAGGTCGTCTATCATAACGCCGATGTAGGCCTCGTCGCGGCGGAGCACCAGAGGCTCGCCGCCGAGTACTTTGCGGGCGGCGTTAATGCCGGCCACCAGTCCCTGGGCCGCCGCTTCCTCATAGCCGGTGGTGCCGTTTATCTGGCCGGCCAGGTAGAGGCCGGGCAGCGGGCGGGTTTCCAGCGTGTAGTCCAACTGGGAAGGGTTGGAGTAATCGTATTCGATGGCGTAGGCGGCGCGCATGATCTCGGCCTTCTCCAGGCCCGGCACCGAGCGCACTATCTCAACCTGCGTTTTTTCGGGCAGGCTGGTGGAAAGGCCGTTTACGTAATACTCCTCGGTAGTGAAGCCCTCCGGCTCCAGGAAAAGGTGGTGCTGGCCGTGGTGCGGGAACTTCACGATCTTGTCCTCTATAGAGGGGCAGTAGCGGGGGCCGGTGGATTTGATCTTGCCGCTGTACAGCGGGGAAAGGTGCAGCCCGGCCTTGATGACCGCGGCGGTGGCCGCGCTGGTGCGGGTTATCCAGCAGGGCAGCAGCTTATTGGTTATCTTCTCCGTGAAATGCGACATGGGCTCCGCTGGCGAGTCCGGCTGCTGCGCCTCGCATTTGGAGAAATCTATCCCTCTGGCGTGCAGGCGCATCGGCGTGCCGGTCTTCAGGCGGCCCAGCTTGAACCCCAGCCCCGTAAGGCTTTTTGAAAGCTCCATGCTTGGCGGGTGGTTATAGCGGCCGCCGGGGAAATTGTCCAGGCCGATATGGATCACGCCGCGCATGAAGGTGCCGGCGGTGATGACCACTGCGCTGGCGGAATAGCGGGTGCCGCGGAGCGTCGCCACTCCGGAGGCTTTTCCCCCTTTCGTGAGAATGGCCGCGGCTTCGTCCTGCATTAGCCGCAGGTTGGGTTCCAGCTCCAGCGCGCGCTTCATGGCCGCCTGGTAAATTTTCTTGTCGCACTGCGCGCGCGGGGAGCGGACCGCCGCGCCCCGGGAGGTGTTGAGCATATGGCAGCTCAGCATGGCCAGGTCGGTGACCCTGGCCATCTGCCCGCCGAGCGCGTCTATCTCGCGCACCAGCTGGCCCTTGCCCACGCCGCCGATCGAAGGATTACATGACATCTGCGCCACAGTATCCAGGTCTTGCGTGAGCAGCAGGGTTTTCGCGCCGAGGCGCGCGGCCGCGAGTGCGGCCTCGCAGCCGGCGTGGCCGGCCCCGATCACGATAACGTCGAACTTTTCAGGATAAGTAAATGCCGTCATTGTATAAAGCCTACATCAGGAGCAGCAGCTGGAAGATCTCGGGTTTTATTATCCCCAGCGTAAGCAGCGAGAAAGCGAAAGCGGCGGCGCCCAGCATGGCGGGAAGCAGGGCGGAGAAAGCCCGTGCCCCGGAAAGTCCGGTTACCGCGCAGGCCGCCTTGAGGAGCCAGGCCACCGAGATGAAGGCGAAGAGGTACTCGGACGCCTTGTACGCCCCGGTGGATCCCGTCAGCGCTGCCGCTCCGCCGGCAAGGTCGGAGAGGATGGTGAAGAGCGAGACCGCGAAGAAGGCCTGCAGCAACCCCAGCCATACTTTCCTGTACCAGAGCGCGGCCCAGACGGAGAAGCAGAGCGTGCCCCCCGCTACTACCCAGCCAACGGCCCCGGCGGAGTGCGCGTTTAAACGGACTATGAAAAAGAGGGCGTAGGCGGCGACGCCGGCCAACGGCAGCGGGGCGCGAAGCATCAGCCGTCCGGATTTAAGCAGCGAGGAAAAATCCGAGAGCAGCGCGCAGAAAAAAAAGGCGAAGCCCAGCCCGCCGGATAGACCCGCGGCCAGGTAGTTTAAGAAACCGAGCCCGGACGGCGCGGGCAGGTCGGAGGAGGCCGCCGCCATGAAGTCTGCGGGGACGAGCGAGAGCAGCAGGGCCGAGGAGACAGTGGAGGCCGCGAATAGCGCCAGCGGCCAGGCCCACCTTGTTCTCCCCGCCGCTATGTCGGTGAAGGTCTCGGCGGGCTTTAACAGGAGTTTAACCGGGAAAGAATCTTTTAGCATAAAGTTTATTTGCCTACGCAGAAATTAGCGAAGATGCCGGCTAGCACTTCTTCCGGAGCGGTCTCTCCCAGGATGGAGCTAAGCGCGGCGAGCGAGCCCCGCAAATGTTCGGCGGCCAGTTCCAGCGCGGGCCTGTGGCCCTTCATTATTCTTTTCAGCCGTTCCAGTTCGGCGGCGGCGGCTGAGAGCGCGGCATAGTGCCTGGCTGAGGTTACCACGGCCTGGGCGCCGTCGCGGAAAACCTTTTTCTGTTCTGCTACTAGCAGATCTTTAAGGGGAGTTAGGCCGCGCCCCGTTTTTGCGGATACGCTGAGGTCCGCAGCCGGTTTGCGCTTCAGCGGCAGGTCGGCTTTGTTCATTACTCTTATAACTTTAGCCGCGGAACCAAGGCGGGCGGTTTCCCGTTCGGCGCGCAAGTCGCTGGGCGTTTCGGCCGTGGAGCCGTCTTTAACAAGGATGATGGCATCGGCCCGGCTCAGGGCCTTTTCGGACCGCCGCATGCCTTCCTTCTCCAGCTTAGAGGTGGCCCTGGCGTTGAGGCCGGCCGTGTCGGTGAAGATCACCGAGAAGCCGTCCACGTCGAGCTCGGCTTCCAGCGTGTCGCGCGTGGTGCCGGCCTGGCGAGAGACCAGCGCGCGGTCGTAGCCCAGCAGCGCGTTCAGCAGTGAGGATTTGCCGGAATTTGGCGCTCCGGTTATTACGACCCGCACGCCCTCCTTTATGCCGCGCCCCGCCTCGAAGCCGCTGGCCAGTTCCAGGGCCAGCTCCCTGGCCGCGGCGGCTCGTCTGGCGAAATCTTTAATTTCAAGGGCAGGGATCTCCTCGTAGGAATCGTCCAGTCGGGCTTCCAGCCGCGCCAGAAGGTTCACTATGTCCTTCCTTATTCCGGCGACCCTCTCCGAGACCGCGCCTTCCACCTGGCTGATGGCGGCCCGGTGCGCACCGGCGGAGCCGGCTTCAATAAGTTCCCCCACCGCTTCGGCCTGGGCCAGGTCCAGCTTTCCGTTCAGGAACGACCGCAGGGTGAATTCCCCGGGACCGGCCGGCCTTGCGCCGGCGCGGATGGCGAGGTTTAATATTGTCCTGATTATGTAAGGCGATCCATGACAGGAGATTTCTACGGTATCGTCCCCGGTGTAGCTGCCGGGGCCTTTGAAAAAGACAACTACGGTCCGGTCCACCAGCGCGCTTCCGTCCATTACAGAAAGCAGCCTGGCCGTCCGGCGGCCAAGGTCCCTCGGGACCGGTTTGAGGAAGGCTGAAGCGATAGGGAAGGCTTCCGGACCGGACAGGCGTATGACCGCTAGCGCGCCGGCCCCCGGAGGGGTGGCCTGTGCGGCGATAGTGTCCGTAGTATCCGGAAGTTTCATTCGATAGTTCCCTTAAATAACGAACGGCGTGACAGCGCTAGCGCCGTCACGCCGGTTCGATGGACGGCTCTTTACTTCTGCTCGGTAGACTGCTCCACCGGCTGGGCGATTTCGGCTGACTTAGCGGCCTCGACGGGCTGTGCGGCCTCGACGGGCTGTGCGGCCTCGACCGGTTTAGCGGCCTCTACGGGCTGCGCGGCTTCCGCGGGCTGCTCCGCCTGGGGCTTGCTGATCTGGCTGATCACTACTTTGCGCCAGCGGCCTTCACCCGCGGAGGCGGTCTCCATGTCGGGGTAGGTGGTTTTAATGATGTTGTGCACGATCTTGCGCATCGAGGCGGGCATCGGGTCGAGACTGTAGGGCTTGTTATTGGCCTTCGCGTCTTTTACCGCTTCTTCCACACGCTGCGCTATTTCCTTCTCCTTGCTGTCCCAGTAACCGCCGGTGTCCAGGCGCAGGGCCAGGTGCGGCTCACGCTTGCGGCTCACTATGGAGTTAAGCAGGAACTGGAGCGCCTGAAGGCCGCGGCCGTTCTCGGAGGTGAATGAAGCCGAGTCGGGGCAATCGAAGCGGATGAAGAGCAGGTTTTCGGCCTGATCCAGCCTGGCTTCGGTCACGGTTCCCTGCATGCCCATCAGCGACAGGATCTTAAGCAGCGCGGTCTTCACGTGCTCTATCGGGTCCTGCGCGGGCTGCATGTTTATGTATTCTGCGGCAAGGGGCTCTTCCTTATAAACGCGGTCCGACATCCTGGGCCGGTCTTCGCGGGAGGGGCGCCTGTTCTCGTACTGGCCTTCCGCCGGGCGGGTTTCTTCCGGGGGCGGGAGCCTGGCGTCTTCGTAGCCGTACCGGCCGGGGCGCCTGGGGGCAACCGAGGGGGTCCGGCTTTCGCCGCGGCTTCCGCCGCCGCGACCACCGCCCCTGCTGTCCCTGCTGCCGCCGCGGTTTCCGCCGCGACCGCCGCTGCGACCGCCGCCGCGGTTCTCGCGGGGTTCGTCGCTACCGCTGGTCCAGCGTTTTTCCCTTAAAATAACGCAGGCTTTCTTGGCGCCGAAGCCGAGGAAGCCGCTTTTGCCTTCGCTTACCACCACTACTTCAACCTGATCGCGCCGGAGGCCCATTTCGGTGAGGCCCTTTTCAACGGCGTCCTGTATTGTTTTAGCTTCTGTTTTTGTCTCTCTCATTTTTTTTCTCCTATGATGTGCGTAATGATATTACGCCATCTTTTTCTGCAGGTACATGCTCTGGGCAAAGCCCCACGTGCTGTTGATCAGCCAGTAAAGCACCAGGCCCGACGGGAAGGTGAGGAACATGAAGGTGAAGATGACCGGCATCCACTTCATCATGGCCGCCTGCGAGGGGTCGGAGGTCTGCGGGTTCATGTGCTGCTGGAGGAACATTATTCCCCCCATTACGAGCGGCAGCACATAGAACGGGTCTTTAGCCGAGAGGTCCTTTATCCAGAAAACGAAAGGCGCGCCGTGCAGGCTCCACGAGCCGCGGAGCGCGGTGAACAGCGCGAAGAAGACGGGAATCTGCAGCAGCATCGGCAGGCAGCCGCCCAGCGGGTTGGTCCCGTGGCGCTTGTAGAGGTCCATGACCTCCTGGTTCATGCGCTTGGGGTCTTCCTTATACTTCTTCTGTATGGCCTGCATCTCCGGCTGTATCTTCTTCATCACGGCCATGGCTTTGAAGCTCTTGAAGCTGAGGGGCGTGAGCAGCAGCTGGATGATCACGCTGAGGATGATGATGGCCACGCCGTAGTTGCCGGTGAGCTTGTAGAAGTAGGCCAGCGCGGAGTCGGCGAGCTTCGCCAGCGGGGCGAAGAAGCCGAAGTCCACCGCGCGGTCCAGGCCCATGCCCAGCTTCTGCAGCAGTTTGTAGTCCTTGGGTCCGAGGTAGAAAGAAGAGGTCCAGACGCGTTTGGCGCCGGCGGCCAGTTCTACTCCGGGCATCGGGACTACCAGCATCGGGGTTTTGGCGTTCTCCCCTACCTTCTCCAGGCGCCTGAGAGGGCGGGTGTTCTGGAAGTCTGAGTTGACGAGGGCGGCCAGGAAATAGCGGTTGTTCATTCCGGTCCAAACCCAGTCGAACTGGGCGGGCTCGTCCTTAAGCTCTTTAATGGTGGGGTGCTTGCGGCCGTTTTCGCTGAAGGTATAATCTGTCTTGCAGAGTTTCTCGTTCTCTTTCAGCTCGCTCGCAACGGTGCCGAGGCCGGGGCCCAGGCGGAGCTCCCACGGCGCCAGCGTCTGGGCTCTGCCGGAGGTATTGACCGCGGTGATCTCTATGGAATTGATGCCGTTATCGCCGGAAAGAATGAACTTCTTGGTGAGTTGTATTGCGCCCTGATTAGAAACGAATTCTACGGAGTCGGCGGTTTTGGACTTCAGGGTGAACTTGCCGGGCAGGCTGGTGTAGAAGAAGCCGCGGGCGGGATCCGGCACCAGTTCTATCGGGGCCACCGGGCCTTCGTAAACGGCGCTGGCCAGGGAGGCGGCGCTGGTGAGGAAGGTGTACTCGGCTTTACCGGACGTAAGGGTAACTGAATCTTTTTTCCAGTTCTCGGGGAGGGCCTGCGGTTCGGCCTGCGGGCCGGCGGGGATGGCGGCGGTCTGTGCGGTGCCGCTCTGCTGCGAAGTTTGGGCGGCTTGTTCCGCCTGGGCTTTTTGCGGCTGGATCTTTTTCTCCATATAGGAGTACCAGCCGATATAGACCAGCGAGGAAAGGACGACCGCAAGTATCAAGTTCTTCTGCATTTAACCTCCCGCGATATTGACGGAAGGCTTCCAGCCGATGGCTGTTTCGTCCCGGGGTTCATCCCCGCGGGGCGGACAAGGAGCTATTCAGGTACCGGGTCGTAACCGCCCGGAGAGAAAGGACGACAACGGGACAGTCGGCCTGCGGCCAGTCTGCCCCCTTTTAAAATCCCGTGTTTTTCCAGCGCATGGAACGCGTACTCGGAACAGGACGGTGTATACCTGCAGGTGCCTGGCCCCAAGGCCGGTCTGAAAGTCCTGTACGCCGAGCGCAGCGTGAGCAGCGCAAGTGATTTAAGATTTTTTGTGCCGGTGTTATTTACCGTCATCGTTAAGGCGCGCCTTTTGCCGGAGTGTTTCCAGCGCCTGCCGGGCCTGAGCCATGTTCTTCACGGCGCAGCCGGCCTTCGGGTAGATGATGAGGCGCGTGCCTTCCTTTAACTCTTTACTGCTGGTCCTGAAAGCTTCCCTTAGAAGCCTTTTTAACCTGTTCCTGTGAACGGCGTTCCCGGTCTTCTTGGAGACCATGAGGCCGATTTTTTTCCCTCTTCCCCCTCCGGGAGCGTCCCAGGCCACAAGGTCTCTGGTGACTGTTTTTCTCCCGGCCGCGAAAACCGCCTCAAATTCGTTTTTGAGGCGCAATCGTGAAGCTCTTGAAAAGGCGAACTCTTTCACTTTGTCCCGCGAAATGGCTTAGTGTCTAGCCTGTTTCGTCGTCGGGATATCGGGGATAAGTTCCCAGCGGCCTTTGGCGCGCCTGCGGGAGAGGGTTTTCCTGCCTCCGGCAGTTTTCATTTTGGCCCTGAAGCCAAGGTGCTTTTTGCGTTTGCGAACATTAGGTCTGTATGTAGGTAGCATAGTGTGTTAATTATATGAATTATGACGGGTAAAAGCAAAGTCTGCGGCAATATTCGCTCCAGCCTGCCTGGCGCGCGCCGGGCTACGCTGTTTTTTCATCCCTGAAATATGCGGAGATATGTTCGGCCAGCTTGGTCGAGTGGACGCGAATCTGCTTCATCGTGTCGCGGTCGCGGATCGTGACCATCCCTTCCAGGTCCTTGTTCTCGCCCTTGCCGATAGTGTCGAAGTCTATGGTGACGCAGAGCGGGGTCCCCACTTCGTCGTGGCGACGGTAGGCTTTACCGATATTGCCGCTGCTCTCGTAGTAAATCCTGCCGATGCCAAGCTTCAACAGCTTGTCTTTTATCTCTTTGGCTTTCTCCACTATTTCCGGCTTGTTGCGCGCCAGCGGAATCACGGCAACTTTGATAGGGGAAAGGTGGGGCTTGAGTTTGAGGACGATGCGGTCGGTGCCGTTCTCCAGTTTTTCTTCGGTGTAAGCTTCCGTAAGCACCGCCAGTACCCCCCGGTCCACGCCGGCAGAGGGTTCAATTACGAACGGGACCAGCGGCTTCTGCGTGACGGGGTCCGGCGCGGTGAGCTTCACAACGGAATCCGTGTTTTCCTCCACGCGCGCCGTGAGGCCGAGCTCCTGCGGGTTCTTTGAGTGGGAGCCCAGATCGAAGTCCGTCCTGTTCGCCACTCCTTCCAGTTCTTCCATGCCGTGCGGGAACCTGTAGAGAATGTCCACGGTGGCTTTGGAATAGTGCGCCAGCTCTTCCTTGGGCTGGTGGAACTGCTGCAGGTTGTCGCTCTCGAGGCCCTGCGCCTTCCACCAGGCCACGCGGGTCCCTACCCATTTAGCGTGCCAGTCCTCGTCGGTGCCGGGCAGCACGAAGAACTCGAGTTCCATCTGCTCGAATTCGCGTACGCGGAAGATAAAATTCCTTGGGGTGATCTCGTTGCGGAATGATTTGCCTATCTGCGCTATGCCGAAAGGGAGTTTGTTGGACGTGGAATCCAGTACATTCTTGAAGTTGCAGAAGATGCCCTGAGCCGTCTCCGGGCGCAGGTACGCAAAATTCTCTTCGTCGGCCACCGGACCGACCGTGGTCTTGAACATCAGGTTGAAGGGGCGCTGCTCGGTAAGGTCGGCGGACCCGCATTTTTCGCATTTGCCGTCCTTTATCTGGTCGGCGCGCCACCGGCTCTTGCAGTTGCGGCAGTCCACCATCGGGTCGGAAAAGGTGGCCTCGTGTCCGGAATGCTTCAGCACCGAGCGGTGCGTGAGGATTGCGGCGTCCAGGCCCTCTATATCCTCCCGCTCGTAGATCATCGCCCGCCACCAGGCGGCTTTGAGGTTGTTCTTAAGTTCTACCCCGAGAGGGCCGTAATCATACACGCCCTGGAGTCCGCCGTAAATGTCGGAACTCTGAAAAATGAAACCCCGTCTTTTGCAGAGGTTTACTAGCGAATCCATGGTCTTTGCCGGCATGTTCGTCTCCCTGGTGTGCTGTCTTTATACTGATTTTACCATATTGGGGACCGGGCGGCTCGGAGCGCAAATTGGTAGAATGACGGTATGATCTTCTGCGATTACGGGATTGTGCTGCAGCGCAGGCCGCTGCGCGAGAACGACCGGATAGTGACGGTGTTCACGCTGGAGCACGGCAAGTTCGAGGTGAACTTCAAGGGCGTGCGCCTTGCGAAGGGCAAGCTGCGCGCGCTCAGCGAGGCCGTTACCTCGGGCGATTACCGCTTCTTCCTTAAGAAGGGCTCCAACTTTCCCGTGTGCACCGGCGGGCGCACTCTGAACGTTTTCCCCGGCCTCCGCAAAGACCTGGAGAGCCTCTACCTGGCCATGCATTACTGCGAGGTGGTTAACCGCCTCACCGCGGCCCAGAGCCCCTCGCCCGAAAAATACGAGCTGCTGCTGGGCGCGCTGACGGACCTGGACGCCCACGGCACGGCCTTCTGGCTGCGGCGCGCTTTCACGCTGCGCGTGCTGGAGGCGGCCGGCTTCGGCTTCCGCGAAACCGCGGCCGGGCCCGAGATGGACCTGTGGGAAACTCTGCACGCAGGTTCCTGGCGGGCCGTGCGCGACTTGCTTCCCGACGAGGCCACCGCGGCTTTCGTGGACGGGCTGTTCTCCCGGTTCTTTGCCGAACAGATCGGCATCGAGCTGCGAACCCTGCCTTTTGTTAAATAGTTTTCCGCGGCAGGGTTCCCCCGCCTCCCTAAGAGGTATAATATTTTAAGACAGGCGGGCCCTGCCAGACGGAGGTTACTGTGAATTTTCAGAATATCATACTTAAGCTGGACCAGTACTGGGCCAGGCAGGGTTGCGCCATCATCCAGCCCTACGACCTCGAGAAGGGCGCCGGCACCTTCAACCCCGCTACTTTTTTCGGCTCGCTCACTTCCAAGCCTACCAGCGTGGCCTACGTGGAACCCTGCCGCCGTCCCGCCGACGGGCGCTTCGGCCAGAACCCCAACCGCAACGGCAAATATTACCAGTACCAGGTCATTATAAAGCCGCCGCCCGGGAACATCCAGCAGGTCTACCTGGACTCTCTTAAGACCGTGGGTCTGGACCATACCGAGCACGACATCCGCTGGATAGAGGACGACTGGGAATCCCCCACGCTGGGCGCCTCCGGAGTGGGCTGGGAAGTGTGGCTGGACGGCATGGAGATAACGCAGTTCACCTATTTTCAGCAGATGGCCTCTTACGAGCTCAACCCCGTAGCCGTTGAGATAACCTACGGCCTTGAGCGTTTGGCCATGTTCGTGCAGAAGAAAAAGAGCATCTCCGGGATTATGTGGACCGACCGCCTCACCTACGGCGAGGTTTACCGTGGTCAGGAAGAACAGTTCTCCCATTACAACTTCGAAGAGGCCGATGTTGAAAACCTGCGCTCCAATTTCGACCATTGGGAAAAGGAAGTCCGGCGCGTGGCGGCTAAGGGCTACTATCTGCCGGCCTTCGACCTGGTAATGAAATGCTCCCAGAATTTCAACCTGCTGGACGCGCGCGGCGCCATTTCGGTCTCGGAGCGCGCGGTGCTGATCAAGCGCATTCGCGACATGGCCAAGGCCTGCGCCGCTTCTTACGTAGAGAGCAGCGAACCGTCCGGGAAGAAGGATTCCTCCAATGTCTAATCACTCAAAGCGCGACGCGCTGCTCGAGATCCGCATAGAGAACATCCCCGCCCGCTTCGTAACCTCGGCGGAGGAACAGCTTAAGAGATACGCGGCCGAAATGCTCGGGGCCGCCAACCTGCCTTATGAATGTATGGAGGCATACGGCACCTACAAGCGCCTGGTGCTGCACGTCACAGGAGTGCCCGCCAGGACCGAGGAGAAACTGGTTAAAGCCTACGGGCCCGCCGCCCGGCTGCTCAAGGACGAGAAAGGCGGCTATACGCCGCAGGCCGCCGGCTTCGCGCGCTCGCGCGGCACCACTCCGGACAAACTGACAGTGGAGACTATTCCCAATAAGGGCGAAGTGCTGATGTTTGAAACCAGGATCCCCGGCCGGGCTTCCGTGAAGGCCCTGGCCGAGATCTGCCCCCGGCTTATCTCCCGGCTGCAGTTCCCTAAGAATATGGTTTGGGAGGCCACGCGCTTCCGCTTCGCCCGTCCGATCCGCGGCCTGCTAGCGCTCTACGGAGACAAGCCCGTGGCGTTCAGCGCGGCCGGCATCAAGTCCGGGCGGCTGACAGTAGGCTTAAGCGCCAAGGGGTCTCGCCCCCTGAAGATAGCCTCTGCTGAAAAATATTTCAAGGCGCTGGAGTACGCGAACGTGCTGGTGAAGGATGCCGAGCGACTGGCGGCTTTCCGCAAGGAGCTCGAGAGCCTCTCGCGCCGGATGAAGCTGCGCGTGGACCCCGACGAGGAGCTGATTAACGAGAATCTTTACCTGGTGGAGTACCCGGTCTGCGTGGTCTCCGGTTTCTCGCAGGAATTTCTGAAGCTGCCGAGCGAGCTGGTGCATCTGGTGATGAAGAAACAGCTCAAGTTTTTTACCGTCACTAACGCCAGGGGAGAACTGCAGCCTTACTCCGTGGGCATCCGCGACGGCGTCTCCAAGGGGCAGCGCAACGTGGAGGAAGGCTTCCGCAACGTGCTGGAAGCGCGCTTCCGCGACGCCATCTTCTTCTATACCCGCGACCTTGCCATCCCGCTGGCGGACTTCAGCGCGAAGCTCAAGGCCATTACTTTTCAGGAAAAGCTGGGCACTATGGCGGACAAGACCGGCCGCGTGCAGAAGCTGGCCGCCTGGCTGGGCGATAACTGCGGCGAAGGCCTGAACAAAGAGGAAATAGCCGCGGCCGCCGGGCACGTGTATTCCGATCTCGCCAGCAACCTGGTGCGTGAGTTTACCGAGCTGCAGGGCGTCATGGGCTACTACTACGCCAGGAACGCCGGTTTCTCCGAGACGGCTTCCCGCGCGGTCGGCGAGTTCTACTGGCCCATGTCGGCTAAGTCCCCGATTCCCTCCTCCAAAGAGGGCGGCGCGGTCTCGCTGGCCGGCAAGCTGGACACGCTGGCCTCGGACTTCGCGCTGGGGCTTATCCCTTCGGGTAGCGAAGATCCTCACGGCCTGCGCCGCCAGGCCCTGGGCGCGGTGCGTATAGTGCTGGAAAACGGCTTCAAGCTCAGCATTAAAGAGGCGGCGGCCAGGGCCGTGGCCGGGCTGCCCTGCACGGCCAACGGAGATTGCGCCGGGCGCCTGATGGACTTTATCTGGCAGCGCGCCGAGGCGGTTTTCGCCGAGGAAGGCTTCCGCTTCGATGAAGTGAAGGCCGTGCGCGAGTTCTTCCTGGCTGGCGGAGATCTGCTGAACTGCCGCGCCCGTGTTAAGGATATTCACGCCATGCGCGGCAACGAGGATTTTGCCGGTATCGCCATGGCGTTCAAGCGCGCCAAGAATATTCTTAAGCAGGCCGGGGTCCCGCTGAGCGGTTCGCCCGACGAAGGTATTTTTGAGCTGGATGAGGAAAGGGCGCTGTACGCAGGGATTAAAACCATGGCCGGGCGCCTGCAGGTGCATCTGGCCGGCCGCGACTACGCCAAGGGCCTGTCCGAGTTGCTGACCGTTAAAGGCAGTCTGGACAGCTTCTTCGAGAGGGTGATGGTGATGGTAGAAGACCAGAAGGTGCGTGAGAACCGGCTTAACCTTATTAAGTCCCTGGTAGACCAGTTCGAGGGCGTGGCGGACCTTTCACAGTTGCAGTAAGTCTTAAACCTTGAAAAGAGGCCCAGCGGTCAGCCGGATGTTTACGGCGAAGCCGCTGGCCTTTATTTGAGTTAATGGAAATTTCGTGTTGGTTTTTGTGGCACATTACGGCTGTCTAAGTAGTGTGCCACAAGTGTTTTTTTATGTTCTAGGCTCATGCCCCTATGCCGGTGCAATAATTCCTTCAATCGGCTGTTAATTCCTCC
>JBBRDG010000033.1:0-25561 GCA_038204165.1 Elusimicrobiales bacterium | reverse complement strand
CAGCGCGTTAAAGATCTCGCGGCCGGCCTTATGGCGCTCCGTGATAAAGTCGATCTCGGTCTCGAGCATGTTGCGGATAAACTCGTGGTCGGCGCCGTCGATAACCAGCTGCACGCCGCGCTTCAGGAAATCGTTGTCGATAGCCTTGGCGTCGGCCTCCAGGGCCAGGAAGCCCTCCTTCTTGGCCTTCTGCGAAAGCGCCACGAACGTGGAAACCAGTTTGGAGGTGTCCTCGCCCTTGGTGGTGAGCACCTTGCGCAACACCTTGCCCACGCCTATCACGGAAGAGAGCGGGAAGTTGACCAGCAGGGCGCAGAAGGTGCCGCCCATTACGATCAGGAAGGCCTCCATGTTCATGAAAGGTTTGAAGCCCGCCATGCCTTCGCCGAGGAAGATGGCCCCGAACACGAAGCCCATGAAAACTATAATACCGGTAAATGTTGCTATATCCATATTGTCTCCCGCCAGCGGCGGCCGCTATTTCTCAAAACCCTCCATAGGGTTTATGCACTTGCGCTCGGAATAGACCTTTATTTTGTACTCGACTACCTTGGCAATGACGTCGTCCACGGAATTCCTGACCAGGAACTTGTTCCCGGTCGCCAGGTTGATTACGGTGTCGGGGGCGGCCTCCACGCTTTCAATAAGTTCGGCGTTCAGGACCACCAGCGTACCATTGAGTTTTTCCAGCTTTATCATCGGATTAATTATACAAATAGTAGGCGGCAGGTAGTGTCCGGAAGAATGAAATCAGCTCTCATTACCCCGATATACGCCCTGCCGCCTGCCGCTTATTCTTTCTTACCCTTGAGCGCCCACTTGAGCCTGCCGGTCAAGGTTTCCTCAACGGCCTTGTACTGCTCAAGTTCGGCGGAAATCTCGGTTATGCGGGCAGCGTCGTACCCGCGCTGCTTTTCTACGGCAGCCAGCTGATTAGCGAAGCTGGCGCGCCCCGCTTCCAGCGCGTCAGCCTTATCCTGCGCCTGCAGTTCCATCTGCTGAATCTTCTGCTTCATGAACAGCAGTTCGGACTCAAAGCTGGCACGGTTGCCGCTCTCGGTCCGTAACTCCTCCGTCAGCCTTACCAGTTCGGCTTCTGCCGCGGCCTTCTGCGTGGCCAGCACGGCCTGTTGCTCGCGCAGCACGGCGAGTTCCTGGGAGACGTGCTGCGTGGCGGCTTCGGCGGCGCGGGCAGCTTTTTCGGCCTCGTTCCGCTGTGAGACCGTGGCGCTAACCTGATGTTCCTGAAGGCCAGCTTGCGCTTCGGCGCGGGCGAGCCGGTCTTCGTACTCCTTGGCTTTAGCCGCTATAGCGATTTCAAAATCCTTGGCTATCGCGGACAGCCGGCGGTTCTCCACTTCGTATTTAACGGCGGTATCCTGGGAAAGGGACAGCTCGGCTTTGAGCTCCCTGAGCTGCGCGGCGTGTTCCGCCCCCAGCTGACGCCTGACGGCGTTCTTTTCCTCTTCGGAGGCGGACTCGTACTTCATGCGCAGTTGGGAAACCTTGCCGTCGAATTCTGCCTGGTTGGAGGCGGCGATCTGCGAGAGTTCCGCCTGGTTGGCGGCGGCAACCCGCGAAAGTTCCGCCTGATTGGCGGCGGCGACCCGCGAAAGTTCCGCCTGATTGGCGGCGGCGGCCTTTACAGCTTCTGCCTGGCGCTCCTCAGACATCTTGCGGAGCTCCTCCTGGTGGGAGCGGGCCAGTTCGGCTATGCTGGCAGCGTGGGCTACGGCCAGCTCGGAACCATATTCGTTCCTGGCACGCTCGGCCTCGGCCCTGAATTTGTTCGCCTGCGCTTCCAGTTCAGCCTGGTGCGCGGCCCTGAGAACGTCGCCCTCCTGCTTCTGGCGGCGGATCTCCTCCAACTGGGCGGCCATATTCTGCGCCAGCTGCATTTTCTCCAGCTTCAGCTGGCCGCGTTCCTTGTCGAGCACGGCGTTGATGGCCTGCACCCTGGAGATAAAGCCCTTGATCTTGAGCAGTTCGGAGACGGCGCGGATCTTCTCTCCGGAGACGTCGGCGATAGCTTTCTCTTTTTCCTGCAGCTGAAACTCGAAGCTACCCTGGAGCTTCTTTATTTCCTCGTTCTTCTCGGAATTCTTGCGGTCGGCGATGGAGCCGATGTCGGCCTGCAGGCGGCCTATCTCCCCCTGCATCTTCTCCGTTTCAAACCGGAATTTTTCTTCGCGGTGCTTGGTTTCCGCCATCGTCTGGCTTTCCCGTCCCCGCAGGATGGCCGTCTCGCTCCGGAGTTCGGCGATCTCTCTCTCTTTATCGGGGATTATCTTTATGTAGGACTCTATGGAGGCCTTCTCGCGCTCGGCGCGGGCCACCTCGTCCTTCAGCTTGGAGGCTTCGCGCTCCAGCATGGATTTCTCCATGGAGATCTTGCGGACTTCGTCCTCGGTCTCGCGCAGTTTTTCGGAAGAAAATTTAATCGAGCGGATGGTCTCCTCGCGGGAGGCTATCTCTTTCTGCCACTGGGCTTTCTCGTCCAGCCAGCGGCGTTCCATCTCCTGCAACCGGTAGATAAAGTGGCCTTCCACGTCCTTGCCCTGGGTCTCGCGCTCGGACAGCTGTTCCTTGAGCGTCTGCATCCAGGTCTCGCGCTCGCCGGAGAGGCGGGTCTCCAGTTCCTTTATCTTGGATTTCAGGGTGAGCCGTTCTTCCTCTACCTCGTGGTCGCGGCGGTCGCGGCGCATCTTCTCCTGAATGTCCTTGAGCGAGGATTCCACGCGGGAGGAGAGGGCTTCGTCCTGCTGGTTCTTCAGCGTGGCGAGCAGGGCTTTCTCCTTCTCCTGCGAGAGGAGCTTTTCCATATCGGAAATCTTGTTCTCCAGCTTGTCCTTTTCTTCCTTCATGCGCTGCGCCTCTTCGGCGGCGGCATCACGTGCAGGGGCCTGGGGCTGCTGGGGCGCGGGCTGGGAAAACTGGTTACCAAAGGGAGCCTGGGGCATTCCGGGCGAGGCGAAACCGCCCATCCCGGGCAGCTGGGGCATGGCCGGCATAGAAGGCTTCCCGCCCTGGGGGGCAGGAGGAAGGCCGGGTTTGAACATGCCGGGGGGCAGAGGAGGCATGCCGGGTTTCGAGATTTTTTTGTCCCTGTCGTCCATATAGTTGTTGCCGTTCGCTCGTTCTTACCTTACAGGTATATTCTAAAAAATCCCAGTTTCAATTTAGTTACGCAAATGTTAACAGGCTGTGCAGGGCCCGATCCTCTTACCTGCCGACCTGCTGCTTAAAGCCGGCCAGCCACTCGGTGGCGGCGGGATCGCCGGAGAGGTTGGCGTACTTCTCGTAGGCGGCCACGGCCTCGTCCACGCGCTGCAGGGCATAATAGACCGTACCCAGGTACTGCCAGGTCGAAGCGTCCCCGGCGTTAACCGAGGAGGCGTACTCCAGGTACTGCAGGCTCTCGGGCAGCTTACCCTGGTTGTACATGTCCACGCCGGCCGCCAGGTACTGCTTGGCCTGCTCTGCCTGCGCGGCGTCGGGGGCCGCGGGAGCCTCTTCTTTAGGGGCGCCCATACTCTCGAATTTTTTTCTGCGTTCGTCGCCTGAGGACATTTCCGCGCTGTCGATGATGTAAACCTCCTGGGAATTGGTCTGCCGCACGTTGATCTTGCCTTCGGCCTCGAGGCTCTTCACCGCGTCCAGGATCTTCATCTGGGCCTCGTCCTGCTGGGTAGGTGAGATTTCACCAGAATACTCCATTATTTCCTTTATAGCGTTGACCGCGCCCTGTGACATATTGGAGAAGAACTTGTTGCCGATAGCCGGGTCCGCCTTGGCCACGGCCCTGGCGATGTCTTCGTTGGAGAGCGCGCGGATGATGGTCTGCATGTCGCGGTCGGGGAAATTGACGATGTCCTCGAACATCAGCACGATGCGCTTGACCTTCTCGTAAATGTCCGGCTTCTGGGTCTTGAGATATTCAATTATGTTCTTGCGGGTAGAGGGATCCGAGTCCTCAAGCATTTTGGACAGGCGCTCTATGCCGCCCATCACGAAATCAACATTCTCTTTTATATCCTTATCTATAGCGTCTATCTGCTCGCGGGTGGCCTGGCGCACGGTCAGGGCCTCCAGCGCCACGCGGGACTGCATTTCCACCGGCAGCATGGAAAGCGCCTGACGGGCGAGGTCCGGCTTAATGTAGCTCAGCAC
Source organism: Elusimicrobiales bacterium (assembly GCA_038204165.1). Lineage (GTDB taxonomy): Bacteria > Elusimicrobiota > Elusimicrobia > Elusimicrobiales > UBA9959 > UBA9959. The sequence goes on along the minus strand of JBBRDG010000033.1, from coordinate 21,391 downwards.
CACGGCTATCACCCAGGGGTCCTCTTTGCGGAGCAGGAACAGGTAGATCAACCGCTTCAGGTTTTCCTCGTTCAGGTAGGTAAACGGTTCAAATTTTTTCATATTCTCGTCCTCTTCTTCCTTCGCTTCCGCTTCCTTCTGCAGGAAATTCATGTCTATGCTCTGGTGGCCTTCGGTCTCCTCTTTGCCATCCTCGTCGCCGCCGCCGCCGCCCTCTTCCCTCTTATCCTCTATATTAACCTCGGCGCCGGGCTTGGCCAGCAGGGCCTTGATATACTTGCGGAAGAAGCCCCACAAGGGCCCGAACAGGAACAGCAGCAAAATAAGGAACAGCAGCGCGTAGAGCAGCGGCAGGTAGACCCCGGGTTTATTGAGGACGTCCAGCATGTTAAGCGCCCGGAACTTGGTCTTGGTAAAAGTGACCAGCGGCGGGATTTTCTGACCCGCCTTGGTTACGTAGTACGGCACCAGGTACGAGGTCACGCGCTCCCGGGCCAGCTCCACGGCTTCCTTCGCCAGAGTTTCGTCGTAAATAACGTTGACCTGAAAATTGGTTATCTCGCTCTCCACCCCGTAGCGAATCTCCTGCACGCCCTTGGCCTGCTGGGCCTGCTGCCCCTGGGCCGCCTCGGGGCGCTTGTTCTCCCCTCCCAGCACGGACTTGGGCTTGGGGATGCCGGGCAGGATAAAATCGGTGTCGGCCTTGTTTTCGTTGCCGGGTTTTTCCTTGTATTTCTGAATGATGCCCACGCCCTCTTTGTTCTGTTCGGCCTTCTTGGCGATCAGCTCGAGCTGCACGTCCGCGAACACGAAAGATTTGTTGGGGCCCAGGATGGGGTCCAGGATCTCGTTCTTGATCTTGGTTTCCGTCTCCCGGCGCATGGAATCCTGCTTCTCGATGAGAGAAGCGCCCATATAATCGGGTGCGGGGGAGGCAGTCGTAGCCGGGGTCTGCGTCTGCGAATGCGCGGACACGGCCAGGGCCAGCAGGAGAACTATAAACGAGAGTTTACGCATGACAATATAATTCTATCTATATCTTATTACAAAATAGTTTCCAAAAGGTTCACAAATTAATGAGGACCGGAAGCCGCGCCCCCGGTCCCCCCTCCCCGGCAAGGCGCCTTAGCGCACCTGCTTGAGGAAGTTCTTGATGATCTTGTTGTTCGGGTTGATCTCCAGGACCTTCTCCCAGATGACCTTGGCTTTCTCTTTCTGGTCCATCAGGTAGAAGGAGCTGCCCATGATCTCGAGCGCGGTCTCATTGTTGGGCTCGAGGTCCAGGATGTCCTGCGCGCGCTTCATCGCCAGGTCGTACTTGCCGTCATAGATGGCCTGGCGGGCGTCGTAGGTGCGCTGGTCGATATAGGTAAAGATCTCGGGGCCCTCGGGTTTGCGGGTAAGCTCGCTCACGCCGGCCTCTTTCTCGATCATGTTCAGGAGCGAGAGCAGGCGGTCGTTCTTCGGGTCCTTGTTAAAGGCGTGGCGCAGCACGTTGACCGAGGCGCGCAGGTCCTTACCGTCCACGTAGGAGATGATGCCGCGGCGCGTAAGGGTGGGCACTTCCTCGCCGCCGGTGGCGTCGGGAACGTAGTCGATGGCGCCCTGCAGGCGGGTGACCATGCGGCGGATCTCGGAATTACCGGGGTCGGCGTCCATGGCGCTGCGGAGTTTCTCCATGGCGCGGGTGAAGTAGCCGGACTTAAAGTACTGCATGGCCTGGCGGACGATGTCGCGGACTTCGCGGTCGTGCTTGCTCTTATTGGAGGCGCCCATCTTCATAGTTACGGAAAAGCGGGTGGTGGAGCCCAGCGCGTGCATGCCCTGCGCGAGGTCGAAAGCCAGGTCCTTATACTTTATGCCAAGGCCGAAGTCCGCCTCCTGAATGCCGGGGGCGCCCATTACGCCAAAGCGGAGGGCCGCCCAGTACATAAGCCAGTATTCGCCGCCGAAATGCCAGTTAGAGGAGGCACCCTGGGGTTTGGCCAGATCCAAGCCGAACACCAGGCTGCCTTTAAAGAGGCTGAGCGCCTGGCCGAACTTGATGGTAAGGGGCAGTTTGTCGTCAGTGTCCCCGGAAACCATCGAGAAGACGTTCTGTACGCCCATGGCCATGCGGTAGGTAGGGGAGAACTTCTGCAGCATCGCTATGTCGATGGCCTTGAAAGAATCTACGGAAGTGTCCAGCGAGCGGGTGATGTTCTTGGCCATCACGCCGAAAGAAAGCTTCTCGGAAACGTCGCGGCCCCAGGAGAAGGCCATGGCGCGCTCGGTGGCGTCAAAGGTGCCGAGCGTCTTGATGTCAATGATGTCCTCGGTGCCGGGGTTAACGGAAATGGAGACTTTTTCAAAACCGACAGATTTAAGCTGGGTCACGCTGACGGCCCAGGTGCCCCTGCTGGTGGTGGGGTGGGCGTAGGAGAAGAAGTTAAGGGTAGTTCCCTCGAACATGGTGGCCTGCATGGCGGTGAATTCCTTGCGCTCCAGCAGCGTAAGGGCGGCGGGGTTCCAGTAGGAGGCGGAGGCGTCGTCGGCCACCGCAAAGAAGGCGCCGCCCATGCCGAGGGCGCGGGCGCCGGCGCCGTAGCTCATGAAAGCCCCGGGCTGGCCGCCGCTCTGGGCCAGGGCCGAAACTGCTGATAATGCAATAAAAAGCCCCATAGCAGAGCCGAAGCGTGTAACACGCTTCATTAAAGCCCATATAGCCACGGGGGCAAATGCATTAACAGCAATGCGTTTCATAGTTTCGGTAGTCTGACCCCCGCACACTTAGCGGGTCTTGACTTTGCGCCGCCGGCTTTCACCGGCTTTGCTATTATCGTACCAATACGGCATTACGAAATAATTACAGATTTACGACATTTATAGTATAGCAGATTTAACTGGTTTGTCAAGGGGGTGACCTTGACATGTCAAGGGGTGGGTAAAAGGTCTTTGTCCCCCCCATATATCAACAGCTGCCGGGCCGTTAATGTATTATGCCGATCTTGCGCATTATGACCTTGCTGCCCCTGGCGCTGGAGGCCTTCACGCGCACTATATAACCGCCCTTGGACACGAACGCGCCCAGCTCGTTCTTGCCGTCCCAAGTCACGAAATTCGGGCCCTGTCTGCCGCCGTCGGTACCGTTGCTGAATTTGAATTCCTTCACCACATAACCCATAAGGTCGTAGATGGTCATCGTCACCTCGGCGTTATCGTTGAGGGTATAATTAATAACGGTCCTGCCCTCTACGCCGCCCTTGCGAGTATCCACCGGGTTCGGGTAATTAGAAACCTTGCTGATCAGTTCATCCCCTATGGTGGTACCGGCCGGGGTTGAGATCGGCGACCAGTCGGAATGCAGGCCGGCGAAGTTCCAGCTGCGCACGCGGTAGGTGTAATACTTGCCTAACGGCCGGGGGGTCTCGCCGGGGTTAACGGGGTCGCCTATGCTGTAGATATTATTTATGGCGCCGCCGGTCTTGAATCCGGGGATGGCGGCCACCGTATGCCAGACGGGGTTAGTGCCCTCGCGCTCCTGGATCTCGTACGACATAACGTTGGACTCATTGTCCAGGGCGGAATCCCACTTAAGCGTATAGGCCTGACCCGAGGCCACGCCCTTTGTAACCTGAGGTTCGGGCGCCCCGGGGGTGGTGGGGACGGTGGTATCTATACGGTACACCAGCACCGGCACGCCGTTCTCGCTCGGGATATAGCGGCCGTCAGCCATCACGCCGCGCACGCTCAGCACATAGCCGCGGTCGGACACGGTCTCGCCCCAGGCAGTATGCGGGCCGCGGAAAGAACCCTGCGCGCCGCGCGTATTGATGGCGAAGTTCTTATTGTCTATTTTGGTAACTACCAGAATCTCGTTGCCGATATAAACCACGCCCTCAGCGGCGAACCCGTCCGCGGAAACCACACTGAACGAGGAAGTGGCAACTTCTATCCGGCTGGTCAGGCGCGTGAAATGGCCGGGGGAAAGCGCCACGTTGGTAACCTTGCCCGCCAGCACCGCGCCTTCGGGCTGCCAGGCGTTCTTTATGCTGGTCGGATCAGAGAAGCTGCCGCCCAGCGAGAGCTCATAGGAGACCACGGGCCCGGAAGCGGGATTCCACATGGCATTGAGCTCCGTGGTCTTGGAGGACCAGGCCGAGGGTACAGCGCCCATCTCGGAAACAGCCAGCCGGAGCTTTTGGTTCTGCACGTAGTCGCCAATGAAGTAAAGCGGCTTACCTGTGCCGTCGTCTACAATCTTGTCCGGCACATAGTCCAGGTTGACCTCGAAGTCCAGCAGGTGATCGCCGTCCACATCGAACGAAGGCACGCCGGTATTATTGAGGCTTATATTGTTGCACTTGCCGCTCGAATAATAGTCGAAGCTATCCGGCTTACCGTCGCCGTTAATATCTATCAGCGGCTGGTCGGCGCCACAGGTGCTGCCGGGATAATTATAGATCCAGTGGCTGGGATCGGCCACCGGGATATTTCCGGTCCCCATCACCACGTTGCCGCTGGAATCGGTCAGCGCGTAAGCGGGATAACCATTGGTAGCCAACATTATGTTCTTATAAACCGGCGTGAGCGGGATGACTGCCGGAGAAATAAGTATCTGGTTGGAATCCATGGGGTAACTGTCGGTGTAATACTGCCCGGCGGCCAGCGGCATGCCGCCCATGCCGCGCAGGTCTGTGAAGGCGGAGAGCGAAAGGCCGGCCAGATGCCCCATGATGTCCGCCCCGGAGAGGTCGGTGGTGGAGCTGATGTCGCAGACCAGGTGCAGGATAACCGTCTTGGTGGAAACCACCAGATAAGGCAGGTTGCCGTCGGTTATGTTGACGGGAATGACGGACTCGAACGGGGTGGTGGCGGACTGCATCGTATAGCCCAGGCGGATGTCCGTGATCGGGCTGAAGGCCCCATCGCCGTCGTCCTTCCAGATGGAAACAGCTGACAGGTCACCATCGCCATAGCCGGTGTTGGTGCTGGAGATGGCCCCGGTCTGGTGCAGATTTACCTGACCTATAGTCACATAGTCGGAGAGCGAGGCCATGCTGAACGTCATCATCGGCACGTTCCGGGTATTCTTCTCGGCGGACTTGGGCGCGATATTTACCCCGGTTACGGTGAGGTTGACGGCCTTGATTGGCACAAGGCTGGAGTTGAACGGATAGATATCCGAATAGGTGCCCTTAGGGAGGGCCTTGGTAACACCCACATTCACCTTGGCAGATACGTCATGGGGCGCGTTAACGGTTATCCAGGACTTATCCCGGATCATCATGCCGACTTTATTGGCCTTTATGGCCATTTCGCCCAGGTCATACAGCGCGAAGAAGGTCTGTGGCAGCGGGCTCAGCGTCTGGGCCTGGACCAACTGTATCTGCATCTGCGTGTTAAGCGGGTTCTCCTGGTCGTAAATATCTACCTTCCGCACCCCGGTGCGAAGGGCATGGGTAACTACGGGCGTATAGAAATCGCCCAGTTTCTCGCCCCTCGAGAACACGGTAACGAAGGGCTTGCCGGAGACAGCGTCTACGCCGGTGGTAGAATAGGAGACCAATTCGGCCTCGCCAACATACAGATGCCCGGCCGAAGGGAAGCCGGTGGTGGACTCCAGCACCAGGTTAAAAGGCACCGTGTTGGTGGACATAAACGGCACGGCCAGCGAACTTTTGGCCTCGGAAATGTTGATGTCATTAACATCCAGGATATCGTTCTGGTTGGAGTCCTGGTAAATGGTCACAAACTTCACGTCGGTATTTTTACCGAACGGCGCGTTGGGATCGTTAGAGGCGCCGGTGCGCTGAACCTTGATAGCGCTCCACCGGGCATTGCCGGCCTCGGTGGTCAGGTTGAAACGCAGCATCGGGGCCTTTACCTGGGCCTGGTTGACGCCGCCGACCAGCACCAGGTCCGCGGCCACATCGTTAGCGCCCAGCACCACGTTGGACGGGATTTCCTTGACCACCATGGGCATCGTGCTGATAGGCCAGGTAGAGAGGGAGATGGTATTCGGGATACCTATAGTGAAAGCGCTAGAGGAAATGCCCACCGCCATAGTGCTGCCTATAATGGCGAACTGAGACAGATCGTAGCTGATGAAAGCGCAGACCGGCGTAGTGGTCACCACAATGGGGGTCTTCAACACCATATTAGCGGTGCTGGAAGAATAAGACTCGTTGCCGTAGCTCATCAGATTGGGATAAGTGCCGGCAGTGTCGCTGGCGGTATCTACAGCGTCAAGAATACAGTTGTCGTTAGAGTCCCGCCAGATCTTTATCAGGTCTATGTCGGAATCGTTAGAGGTCCCGACCCTCGAAAGCCTCACGGCCTGCACCTTGGCGGAAGTCTTGTCCGTAACCAGGCGCATGGAAAGAATGCCTACGTTCTTATCGTTCTGGATTACGCTAACCGGGGAAATATCCTCGGGGGTGAGCGTAATATTATTTTGAGTAGGCATCACAACGTTCATCTGGCCTATAACGGGCGACAGGAATTTAGCGTTGTGGCCGGAATTCTCCGGGCCCCAGATGAAGTTGGTCTCGAACGGCACCTCTACGCCGAGCACGTCGTTCTGCGGAACAAGCAGGGCGTTGGAGAAATTAGAAACCCTGTCGATGTCCATCGAGATGAACAGCACGGTAGGCGTGGCGCTGATTACCACGTAATCCTGCCCGTTCAGAGCCGGGTCGGCTACGTACAGGGTGGACTTGCCGACCGCGTCCGTTCCGCTTCCGAAACGGCCCGCACCTACCACAGTATCGGCGGTGTTCATGCCGGTAGCGGTATCGCGGTCGAAGATGCCGTTGCCGTTATCCTTCCAGATCTTTATCGCGGCGACGTCTGCGTCGTAACCGGTGAGGCCGGCCGGCTGCCTGCGCACCAGTTTCACGCCGCGCCAGCGGACGCCGTAGCCGGGCGTAGTCAGCGTCATCTTCAGGAAGGGATAATTGTTCCAGCCCTGGTAGATCATGCCGCCGATAACCGCACCTGAGGAATGGGTCACCTTCTGGGAATTGAACTCGCCGCGGACCACGCCGGAAATGATACCCACCCCTGTGCCCGTATAGCTGATAATTTCATTATCCACCACAGCGTAACCCGCGGCAGGGACGCCGGCGGTGGATACTACGGGCCAGAAGCCGCCGTTGACCGCGTCTATATTAGCGTCCAACACCATAGAAGGCCTAGACCCTGAGGTGGCGGGAGAGAAGATCGGTTCGGTCAGCACGGTAATAGTGCTGGGCGCCGAGATTATTTCGCGCAGTTTGGAAGCAAAGGTCAGGTTGGACTTCGTCGCGGAGAAATAGTTGGGCAGCGAAATGGCGTTCTTGGAAAGGTCGTCCACTGCCGGGCTGTTTTGCGGGAAGGATTCGGCCTTGATAAAGGCGCCCAGGTAGCGCGGATTACCCAGCAGATCGTTAGGCATGGCCGAGGCTTTGATGTCGTAAGTCAGGAAATAGCGCTGCGACACGGAAGTGAGTACCGCCTGTACAGGAGTGATGATGTGCTGTTCCGCGGCCAGGTCGACCCTGGACACCAGCGGCCCGTAAATAGTATTGCCGAACGTTCCGGAACCCACCAGCACGTCGCCGCCGCCCAGGAAGCCGTTGTTATCAAGATCATACCAGATCTTCACCGTGTCGACATCGTTGATTGCGGAGCCGTCCTGAAGCACGGTACCGGAAGCGTAGACCATCAGCCAGCGCATCATCGCGTCGGCCACGTTCGTTTCCATCGTAAAGGACATCACCGGCTGGTTGATGGCCTGCTGCTGCAGCGTGCTGCCCAGCACGGTATCGGTGGCCTTTACAACAACTTCGTCCGCATATTCGCGGACCTTGCCGATCAGAGAGAGGGTCTTGCCCGGGGTGGTAACGCCGACGTTCACGGTGCTCATCACCTTGGGCGAAACTACGTGGAAGTAGTCGGTAGCGCGTATCGCCAGTCCGATGTAAGAGAAGTTGGAGACGTAGGATAGCGGATCTATATCATAAGTTACGAAATAGTCTTTAGGCGCGTTATAGATAACCTGGCCGTCGAGCGCGCCGCCCTCGCCTACCAGCGGCAGTACGGCCTGGCCGGAAACCACGGTGTAGGTGCTCCAGTCCACTATCGTAGTCCCCTCGGCGCCGCGCGTAAGACCGCCGAAAGCGTTATTAAGCACGTCTACCGTGGAATAGTAGATAACCTCTTTCAGCGAAGGATCGGCCTGGCCGTCGTTCATGATCAGGCGCCCGGGCGCCTGCGGGAACGGGCTATCCGAAGGGAAGAATTTCTGGATATCGATGACACGGAGCACGGTATCCGTGGAGACCAGCGGTGTGCGCAGCGTATCGTACGGGAAGATGCGGAGGTTGGGGCCGACCAGCAGCACCTCAGTATCTTTAATCGTAGTGGTGGTCTCCAACAGGCCGTCGCCGGTGCTGTCGTACCAGATACTAATCTTTTTCACGTCGGTGACCTTATTCCAGGCGGGGGTATTGCCGTTCTCGACGCCGGTGACCCAGCGGTCCAGCTTAATGCCATTAATGACCGCAGAGCCCTGCGACCCGTTAATCTGCATCGTAAGCCTGGCCACAGCCTTGTCCTTGTCGTTCTGCGTGACGAAGGAAGGCTTGGAGAAATCATTAGGCTGTGACTTGTTCACGTCCGTCAGGTAAACAACGTCAGAAGTGGCGTAGAGCGGGATGGTGGAGGAGACCACGGGCTGGAAGGCGCCCACCACGCCGTCCACCAGGCTGATACCGGAGTTTTCAAGGCGCGCGCCGTGCGTCATGTTGGGGATAGAGTCTGCCCCGAACTCGTATGCCACGTAGTAGGTGCGGGTGCTCACCGACACCGCCCCGTCGAGCCCCGGGTTGATGAATGGCAGCACAAAAGTGTCGGGATCGTTGATATCGTAGGCCGGCGGGTTCAACGGGTCCGTGACCTCTTTATCGATACTCGGTTCGAAGATGCCATCGCCCAGATCCGGATCACCGCCGGAGGAGTCCATGAACAAGCGCACGCTCCTGAGGTCGGAACCGGAACCGGTGCCGGTCTTGATGATCTTGAAGGACTTCATGGTCCCGACGAAGTTATCGGTCCAGGCCTTTATTTCCAGGAAGCCCACCCGGCCCTGGCCCTGCTCCACGTAGGGATACTGGCCGAGAGTAAGGGTTGTGGTGCCAATGCTGGGCTGCCACCAGGCGCCTATGTTCCTGCCTGCTATTTGTATAGTGGCCGGCTGGTTGCGCACCGGAGCGGTGGCGGTGGCAATCGGGAAGTTGTTATAGGCCACGCCGACGAAGGTGGAGTTCAGCACCACAAAGGACGGGTTATCCATCGCCAGCGCAAAGGTGCGCGGCGTAGCGGCTACCGTAGAGAGGCGCACCGCGAAGAAATAATTGCGCGGTGTGTTGGACACCAGGGCCGCAGTAGAGACCTTGGCCGCCAGGTCGTCGAAAGTCCAGGCCATCAGACCCGTGTCGTAGGTGCCGCTGGTTATAAATATATCGGTAGGGAACCCGCCCAGAGTAGTTTCCCCGTCGAAAGCGCCGATTTGGCCGTAGGTCGGATTGTCGGCGTACATCCCGATCTGCACGATGTCGGCGTAGGACAGCGTGCCGGAACTCTTAATCTGCACGGACTGCAGATAGGCCGGCGGAGCGCCCGCGGGCGAGGTCTGCATCGTCAGGCGCAGCATCGGGACAGGAGCCGGCACGTCCGCTATGGCACCATCGCCCTGGTAGATAGCGAATTTATTTATCCCGATAGAAACCTTCGCTACCGGCAGGGGGTCTTCCGGGGCCAGATCGGCGGGAGTAAGCACCAGGCCGGACAGCACCACGTCGGCGCTCGAGGGCACGGGCATACCGCGGGCCGAGTCGCCGGTATAGCCAAAGATCAGCGGCAGGTTGTAATCAGTAACACTGACCTTAAGACTCTCTACGTAGGGATCGCTTAGCCGCAGCTGCCGCTCGCCCTGGTCTGCCTGTACAAAAACGTAGTCGGTGGTATTCCCAAGCCAGTCGCGCAGATCGGCGGACCCCTTGGAATTGGTGGCCATCTTGATCTTGTTGGTGTAATAATGGCCGTTAACAGGGTCGCCGGTAGCCACGTTGCCGAACTTGTCGCGGGCACGCAGCGTAACGGTGCCGGGGTCGTTCACGCGGAGCGGAGAGGCCAGCGTATAGCCGTGGTGCAGCGTGAAATAGGCCGCCGTACTGGGCGTGACATATTCGTCCTGCGAGATCTGGGCCAGCGTCACCCCGTCGGTGGGGATCGTAGCGTCGGCCATTATGGTGGCCGTGCCGACTATAGTGTCCCAGATATATATATTGGCGTAGGACTGGCCCGGGAAAATGTCGAGGCTCAGCGGATTGGTCTTCAGTAGCCTCCAGTTGGGGTTGGAGGATATTACGGCCTGCGCGGAATCGATACCGCCATAAGTAGTATTGCGCATCGCCGTGAAGCGCACGTTGGTTATGGAGGTAGTGGTGGTGGTATTCTCAAAGCGGTCCTTCAATACCACGCTGACCACGGTATCGGTGGTTATTCCGAGCGCGTAGCTGGAATACTGCATGGTGGTACCGGCTACCAGGCGGCGGGAAAGGGTGTAGAAGCGCACGTGGTCCGGCGAAGCCGGGATAACTGTGTACGGGGAAACGACCGGCAGCCAGCCTTTGGCCAGGTTGGTATTTATGGTCAGCTGGTGCGTAGGGGCTGAAACCAGCGTATCTATCATATAAAAGCTGGTAGAAGCCTGACCTAGCGCCAGCTTGGCCGTACCGGGTTTCACCGTAAAACTGGAGACATCCGGCGCCGAGAACTTCACGCTGCCCAGGGAATCGGAATCGAGATTGAACCTGACCCCGGCGCTTTCGGCGTCCTCCTGACCGGCGGCCACGGGGGTAGGATTGCCGAAACGATCCTCGATAGCCAGCGCGAACATCTGAGAGGTTACCCCGGCCATCAAAACTTGGCCGGCGTTGGAGCTCACGTTCACGCGGTACGTGAAATCAGGCACCACGGTCACAGACTGGGTGGAAGCCGCCCAAGCGGGCCTGGTCGGAACGGCAAGCTGTATCAGCGGCTTAATCGGCGTAGAGGACGCGTAAACGCTGGAGGCCGTGGTGTCCAGGTAGTAGAACGTGGCGGTATAAGCGTCCAGCGGGATGTCGACGTACGACACGGTCGAGGCGAACACCGGCGGGAACGCCCCGGTCATGGAAGTCGAGATCGAGAAGGAGAACGAGTCCCCTACAGCCGAGGCCTGGCGGGTGTAGGTGGACAGCTGCACCTGGATGGGCGCGGTAGCCAGCGACGGGTTGTCGAACATGTCGCGCAGTTCGGACTTGAAATACTGCGTAACTCCGAGGCTGTCGGAAATCTTGCCGGCCACCAGCGTACGCTGCGGGGCACTGAAGGAGACTTTGGCGATGTCTATCGGGTCCACGCGCAGCTGGTGAATGGCGGGCTGCATGGAGCCGGAGCGCGCCTCTATCTGCCAGTAACCCGGCCTGCCTCCCTCGCCAGTATTGAGCGCGGGAGAGAGGCCGGAGTAGGACGAGGTCCTGTCATGGTAACGGAACGAGACCTGCGTCTGGTTCGGCAGGATACTGGCGGCGGGGATGAATTGGTCGTTAAGTATGGTCCGGTAACCGTAGTCACCGAAAGTGCCGAAGGTACCCATCGACCGGGCAAGCAGGGTGTGTATGGTTACCTGCCCAGTAGGGAGCCCGAGGTATACGTCGGTCTGGCCCTGCTTGGTAAGGTTATCGAAATCGTCGCGGCGCTCCACGGTGAACAGCGCGCCTGCGCCGGCCACTTCCTGCAGGCCGACCGTGGCCGCGGGCTGACTGGAAACGAAGAGTAGCTTGGAAGGCACGCCGCCGGTTGTGGTAAGGGTGCCGCTCACGTTCTGCCGGGCAGACACGTAAGTGGCATAAACCGCGGGGTTCATCGTGGTGGTGCCGATCCAGACCCTGGCCCAGTCGCCGGCTTTGCTCGAAATTTTGTAGGCGATCTGCGTGGAGATGCCTATCATGCCGGTGGAGTCGGTATAAGCCTTGGTGGAAGTGCCCATATCGACCCAGATAGCGCCGTTATTGTATTGAAGCGTGCCGGTCGAACCGGACACCTCGGGGATGGACACATAAGCTTCCACCCCCGGCAGCGGGATATTATTGTCGTAGGCGTCCGACAACTGGGCGGTCAGCGTCTGGCGGCCCGGCACCAGCGTGGAGCCGGCAGGCACCTCTATATCTACATTGGGCACCACGCGGTAAATATTCGGCGGACCGGGAATAACAGAAACGTTCACCATAGGGGCCACATTGATCCCTGGCGTAAGGGTGTCGTAAGCCCCTAACGTGTTGACGCCGGCCCTGCGGAAAGTGAACCAGTTGGAAAGGTCCTTAACGGCAAGATCAGAGGCGCCGTAAACCACATTGAGCGCAGAAAGGCTGGCCTTCTGGTTAGGATTGGGCTGGTCCACCACCGCGAAAGCCGCGGTACCGAGGTAGACGTTCGGCCCGGTAGAACAGATGTTTTCGTAAGTATCTTTAACATACAACGCGGCGGAGAACGGGAAGCCGGCCACCACGGTAGTCGAGGGCAGCACGTAAACCAGATGAGTGGCAGGCCCGGGATTCACGACCAGCGTGGAAACGCCAACGGCGTATACCGCGGTGGAAGAGGCGGTGGTGGACGCCACCACGGTATAAGTGCTGAAAGAGGTCTTGGGATCTATTGAGTACGTGGCCCCGCCAATAGAGAGGGTCTGCACGCCAGGTGCTACCGTCTTTACGTCTCCAGGCACTGTTACACTCACGACCGGCATCACGGCCGGGGGATTAGTGTTCTGAGACGCGCCCGACAATTCTGTAGCCTTATTATAGAAATTGTCGGTAAGGTAGACGTTCGCGAACAGCAGCCCCGTCCCGATGGTGTGGGCGGCCGGAGGACCGGTACGGCCGGGCCAGGTAATGAGCGGGTCCTTGCAAGGCGGGTTGATATTACATTTGCCTTCGGCCAGTCCCTGCCCGGGCAATACTATCTCCAGGCGTGTGGCGGTAGAGGCGAACACCTTCAGCGAATTCTTTGCCGCCAGGTCGTCGTTGCGGCAGACGTTGCCGAAAGTCCCGAAACACACCAGGTTGTCCGCGGCGCTGACCGGGAAAATTTTAACGGTGGCGGCGACGGCCCTGGTGACCATATTGACAGGCAGTTGCAGCGTGCCGTAGTTAAGCGCGGAGCTGGAAGGGTCTATATCGTAAATGTCGGAGGTTACGATATAGATAGTGGGGCCCACGGAAAGATCAGTATATCTGTTCATATACAGGTCGACCAGGTTCACTTCCACGCTGAAGGCCGTGCCGGCGGTCTGCGTCGAGATGGCGGAGGTTTTTCCGCCGGCCGGATAGTTTCCGGACCCGGGCACTGCCGTCTCGCCAGGGATAAGCAGCTGCAACCCGACAGGGTCGGCGGGGCGCACGGTAAAAGTGGAGGATTGCGGGTCGTCCGAAAGGCCGGAGGAGCCATAGTCTGTGGCCGTCAGGTAATGAGTAGCGGCCTTATGCATATTGACATACATGATATCGGTGTAGCCCGAACCGGGGTTTATCGCGGCCGTGCTTACGGCGGGCGCATAAATATCGGTGGGGGTAACCACGCGCACGTCGGCGGGCCGGCCGGGGACCAGGTTAAAATAGTCATCCACCACGCCGATCTGCACGCCGAAGCTGTCGCCGGCCTTCTGTTCACCTACGGCGCCGATCTTGCCTGTGGGCGAACCCTGGTTGAACGCCTCTCCCGGCAGCAGCAGCAGCATGCGGCGCGGGATGCCGGGAGCCACGTTTACCACGGTAGCGGTATCCGTGTTAAGGGTCGGGCCCCACGGAGGGACAAGGTTCACCAGCTCGGCGCGCACATAAGTATTCCCGGCCCTGATAGGCGTTACGATAAAGGTGCCGGACCCTATGATTACCTGAGTGGACGGGCTGATCAGCGAGAAAGGATCGTCAGCTACCAGGCGTATTTCCTGGCTGGCGCCGGGAGTCAGGTTCCAGAAAGCGTCTGAAATATCCACGGTCACAGTAAAGGGGAAGCCCGCCTGCTGCCCGTCCACAGCGCCTGTGCGCCCGTTAGTGGTAGAGCCCGGCACCCTTGTCTGGCTGGGCACCATGGTCCTGAGCTTGGTAGGGTTGCTGGGGTTAAGCGTAAAGCCGCCGCTTACGGTGGTGTTAAGGTTCGGACCGGTTCCGCTCAGATCGGTGGCCGTCACGGTGCGGAAGCCCGCGCTCCTGAGACTGATATTATTCACCGTGGCGCTGCCGTCTGTCATAGTATAGAAGCCCAGGTTGGCAGCGAAGGGATCGTCAGAGGTGGCCCTGATATTTGCCTTATTTATCCAGTAAACGCGGTTATAGCGCGAGTCCGCGGCGTAGATCATCGAGTTGAAATAGACGCCGGCTGTCTGCGTGGAAATGGCGCCGGCCGCGCCGAAAGGCGCCACGGTCTTGCCGGGCACCAGGTACTGCGTGGGCAGCAGCACTATCAGGCGCGAGGCGGCGCCGGGGTTCACTAAAATTCCGGAATCGGTGCCGGTGGAGAGCTTGGGCGTTACGCTGTCGTCGTCCAGCGCGTCTATCACCAGGTTGGAGGTGGCGGCGCTGGGAACGAAACCGTTTATTATGGCCATGCCGCCGGCCATCGGCTGCGCCGGGGGTGTGACCGCGTAGATATCGTTAGAGCGCACCCGAACCATACGGCCGTCCGTTGTAAGATTGCCGAACTGGTCCACGGCGCGGACCGTAAGAGTATAAGTGGTGCCTGCAATCAGCGGGCCGGCGGTGCCGGTTTTGCCGCCGGGTACGCCCTCGGACGCCACTTCAGTGGGAACCAGCAATAGCATGCTCGCCGCCGCCGCGGGGTTGATAATGATCCCCCCCACCGTGTCGGTGCTGAAGCTGGTGAGGGTCAGCCCGGTATCTATGACCCGCACGGAAAGCCCGGGCGACTGGTTGCGCGTGACCGGGATCACAGGGAAAGTGGTGGTGCCGGCTATCAAGCTCTTCTGATAAGGCGTCGGATGCATGCCGCGCAGCTGGATATTCGCGTCGTTCAGGAAGTCAATCTGGATGACCGGCGTGTTGGAAGAAATAGCCAGAAAAGGCGTAGTGCCTCTCACCACGTTATAATAGGTGTCGGTCAAATACACGGTCATCTGGGTAGTGGCGCCCGCCATTACCTGGCTGGGAGAACCGGACTTGCCGCCGTTGGAGGGGTCGGCGGTATAGGGCGGTTTGCCGGGATCGATCGTCTGACCCGCGGCCAGCAGGTGCAGTTTTACGGGGCGGTCCCACCAGACCTTCACCGGGTTAGGCGTGAAATAGGTGGACGTGGCAGGAGGCAGCGTGGCGCTTTCAACCTTTAGGGTCTGGGTGCCGGCGAGCACCGGCGTGAACACGAAAGTGGTGGCGCCGGAAACCAGGTTATGCGCGGCCGGATTAATGTCATATGGATCTGTATTTACCGAGGCTGCCACCAGGAAATTCGCGCCCGGATCGGTATTAAAGAACGTATCCACACCGTAAATAGTAGCGGTCAGGGTAGAACCGGCCACCCCGTCCGAAGGCAAGCCGCTCTTGCCGAAAGGCGGAGCGTCGAACTTACCCTGCACGCGGGTCTCGCCCGGCAGCAGCGCCAGCAGGCGGTCAGCAAGCCCCGCGATGACCGGCACGTTAGAAGACGGGTTGCGCGGATTGGGATAAGGTCCCTGACCGGAAGCCGACACAGTCCAGCCGGTAGCGTTAGCGGACACGAAAGTCCGATAAATGGTCGTGGAACCGATGAAGTTCACGTAGCCATCCGGGGAAATATTGTTATTGTTATCGTCCGTATCCGTCACGTAGACATTGGCGGCGGAAGACACCACCAGGTTCCAGTACCTGTCGGTCACCTGCAGCAGGAAAGGTACGCTGGAACCGGCGTTCTTGGTGCGCGGCGTACCGGTGCTGCCCTCAACGCTGAAATCCATGCGCCCCGGGGCCGACTGCTGCCCTGCGGGATCGAAGTCCGCTATCAACTGCACGCGGTCCGGTGTGGTCGGCGCAATGGTCACGTTCTTGGTGCCGAAAATAGCCGGATTGGTGTCGTCCTGGGCGCGCAACACGCGCAGGCTGGCTTTGCGCAACCGCATCTGGAAGATTCGCTTACCGAAATCACTGGGCAGGAAGGTGTACTGCTGCGGCAGACCGGTATAATCGTCCATCACGGCGGTAGTATTCATCACTTCGGGGCCGCCGGGAACGCCATCGGTGTAGAAGTTTACCAGCCCCTGATAGGCGGCCGCGATATTACCCGAGCCGCCGGCACCGTCCTTGGCTATCACGCGCAGGTATACGTCCGTGCCCGCAGTGGCGTTGGTTATTACGGTATCGCAGTTGGAATCCTGGCACATGGTCACTTCGAAACTCTGGGCCGGGGCGGCTATATAGAACTTGGGCCCCTGGTCGATGATGGCCTCGGTATTCCCGGCATTGTCGGTAACGCGCACCCAGGTGGCATAGGATTTGCCGCGCACCCAGCAGGTATAATTCAACCGTTCGGTATCGTCGTCGCAAACCAGGCCGCCGTACTGCCAATTACCGAACTGATCCGTGAACTGGCCGGGAACCCACACCGTGCCGCCGGAAGCCGCGGCCCAGGTGGACCCGTTCCAGAAATACCCGGAGGCGTCCCAGGCGCCGTATATAATGGGGCCGTTGGAGGCCAGAGTCGGGTCTTCATCCCGGAAGATAAGAGATTCAATCTTGCCCCTGCTCCAAGTCTGATCGGGATACACGCCGGAACCAGTGCCGTTTATGCCGGTGGTAAAACCCGGGTCGGAAGCGTTGCCCAACAGCACCCTGTCGTCGTTATAAACGGTGGCGTTGAACGGGATCACCACTATCGACTGCGGCTCGGTCGCAGGCTCGAGCGCCGGGTTATCGAACAAGAATCTGGACTGCCCGACTATGTTCTGCACGTTGCCCACTGAGTCGGTGGCGGAGGATTTCACAATATAATGCTGCTTGTTCTTGAGGGTCATCAGGCCGTTGGTGTAGGACCAGGAAGACTGATAGAGAACGCTGACCGGCAGCCAGGTCTCGGCGGCGTTAGCGAAGTTGGACCCGTCGAAATACTTGGCGCCGCCTGATTCGTTCTGGCTCAGGATGGAAACCTTCACGCTGGCTACCGTGGTAACGGCGTCCACCGAGGTCCCCAGGATAATGGGCAGATTATTATAAGCCGTGTCGATGCCGGGCTGTACCGGGGCGGAGAGCGGCGGCACGTTGTCGAACTGGAAGGTCCTGGTACTCAGCGCGACCTCCTGGTTGGTGGTGGCGTCTACCGCCTTGGTCACCAGGTAGAAGACCTTACCGTTACCGCCGTCGTGCGTGCCCTCTTTCCAGGCGAAACTGACGGTGCCGGGGTTGTTAAAGTCATAAGCGCTGTCGTTGTAGACCCACGGGTTATTAGTGCCCTTCGGACCGGCCGCTCCGGAGATGGAACTCCAGCCGGAATCCGAGGTTGACCAGTGCGGCGCGGTAGCCTGCCAATAATATGTCGCAGGTCCTGCCAGGTACCAGAGGCGGATACGCACGTCGTTAACGGCCGACCCCAGGTCCAGCGAGGTGCCTGAAATAGAGGTCATAGAAGAATACAGCACCCCGTTCACCGGGGGATAGGTTATCAGCGAAACGGGCGGTGTATTGTCGAAACTGAAGGTAGAGGAAACCACCGAGTAGTTACCTGCCTGGTCCGTGACCTTTACGTCTACGCGCAACCCGCTGTCGCGGTCGGGCCAGGTTACCGCGGGAGTGTTATAGCGCCAGCCAAAGCTGCCAGCGGCGGATGAAGAATCAAGCGCCACGTTCCAGATCTCGGGGAAGCCGACGCACAGGTCGGCCAGATCCACCCAGGCATTGGTCTTGGGCAGGCCGCTGCAGGTTCCTGATTCCATCCAGTATCTGCCATTAGGGACATCGGCCAGACGCACCTGCGGAAAAATAACGTTGAAAGCGTCCGCCGCGGTGCCGGCAACCTGCGCCAGCGTGTTATAGCGCGTGGCGTTCAGCGGCTGCGTAACAAAAGCCGTAGGGCTGGAAATATCGAAAGTGAAAGAATTCCCGCCGAGGATTACGCTCTGCGTATTGCCGGCCACGTCGTATGCGCGGGTCATAACCGTGTATTGCAGGCCGTCCTGCAGGCCGGAGAAGTTGTCGGAAGGAGGCAGCTGGTCGGCCTTGGACCACGGGTTGACCCACGGCGTAGCGGTAATAGCTCCCAGCCAGGTCTCCAGGGTATCCCAGGTGGAGCCGTTCCAATACAGACCGTCGGAGTTGCGCTGGATCTTCGCCTGCGCGCCCAAAACTCCCGAAGGGTTGGAATTAAGGTCCTCCGCGGTGCCGCCCACGGAAGCCAGGTACCTGGTAAAGCTATTGTTCCCAGGCACTGTAGGCCGGGAGACCGGCAGGGTAGCGTCATAACGCATTATCACTGCGGCCGGCGGCGGCAGCGCGTTCCCGGCGATATCCTCGGCGGTAACGTACAGGCTGTAATTCTTATTGTCGGTCAGCGGCGGCGCCGTCGCGGTCCAGGTATAGTTGGGCCCGGTGCCGGAGATCACGGCGCCTATCCACTTCTGCGTCACGGAGTTGAACGTGGAGGAAAGCGTGTCGTAATAGAGCAGCGTGTCCGCCTCCTGCACCGAGACCGAAGCGGCTTTAATGCCGAACTGCTCGTAGGCGGTGCCGGTAACGGTCGCCAGTGCTTTAAGGTTGCCGCGCGCATCCGGCAGGCCGAGAGGATAGGTGATGCCGGCCGCCGGCGGCGTATTATCATAGGTGAAGGTCACGGACGAGATAAGCGCCTCGGTGTTCGGCGGAACTACGTCGTCCGAAGCGCGGACCTTGATAACATAAGTGTAGCCGTCGCGCAGGGTGGGCGCGGTAAAGCTCCAGGCCCCGCCCGCATAGGTGGCGGCCAGGGACGGAGCGCTGAGCGGCTGAAAAGTCTCGGCGGTCAGGGTAAACGTGCCCGGATAGACCCCGTTCCAATTAGCGTTGCCGGGGGATTTTTCGGCAATGCTTACGCCTATCTGGCCCAGCGTTGAAATGCCGGCCAGGTTGTCCAGCGCCGTTCCGGAGATTGAGACCAGCGCTTTAACCTTTGCAAGGGCGGCAGGCACGAGAATACGGGAGATAGGCGGCGTGACATCATAAATTATATTAGCGTTGGTCACCACATTGGACAGCAGCACCGCGGGATTGGGCACCGGCACGGCGTTATCTTGAGCGCGGGCGCGGAAGCGGTAAACCTTGTCCGCCACCATTGAAGAGGCAAGGCCGCCTGGCTGGTAGGTCCAGGTGCCGGAAGAGGAGCCCTGCGGAATCCAGGAGGTGGCCGTCCACCAGGAATTAGTGTCGGTCAGCGACGAGGAAGAGAACACGGCGGCGCCGTCGTAGTAGTAGGTAACAGCGCCCTGCAGGTAGGAAACCTGCACCTGCACGTTCTCCATTCCGGCTATACCGGAATTAGTCAAGGGGTTGGCGTCGTTGGCGGTGCCGGAGACGGAAATCACCGAAGAAATCTTGGTATTAGCCGCCGGAGTAAGGACAGCCAGGGTCGGCGCTGCTTTATCCACGGTAAAGGTAACAGAAGAACCGTTCCCGGCAAACAGGACCTGCACGTTGCCGGCCTTGTCAGTGGCCTCAGCCCAGAGAGTGTAGGACCCGCCGTCCGCCCAGACGGGCATAGAAGCGAGAGACCAGGAAGACTGGTGGACCACGGCCGGCGCCCAAACCGCGGGGCTGGCGCTCCAGCCGCCGCCGTCCCAATACTGCGCCAGGTTAATATACTTCAGGCGTACCTTAACGCCCTGGATCTGGTAGCCGGGCTGCTGCCCCACATTGACCAGCACCATATCCTCCACCAGCGTGCCGCTGGCTACGCTTACGTCGGAGCGCCGCTGGTCCGAGTAAACCGAAGTAACTATGGAGGTCGGGACGGTAACATCATAACTGAAAAGATTGGCAGAGGAGAAGTCCGACAACGTTCCTTCCAGCGAGCTATTATTGTAAGTATTGTCCAGGGACAGCGACCGTGCCTGATACTGCACTCCGTTTACATAAGCCGCGGTAGGATAGGCGACAACGTATTCCCAAGAGGAAACGGCGACGTAATATGTCCCCTGGTTGCCGGCCTGATTCCAGGAGGCGGTAAAGGTAGAGGTGGCGTTGTCCCAGAACTTGCCGGCCTGGGTCCCGTTGACGGCGGAAAGTTCGGTCCAGACGCGGCTTATACCGGCGGCGGGAGGGCTGGTACCCGGGGGATCGGAGGCGGTACCGCCCAGTTTAGACAGGCTGTTATAGTAAAGCTGGGCGGCGGCCGGCAGCTGCACGTAAGTCTGGGGCTTAACCGTGTCGAAGAACACCTGGTTGGAGACCGGCCCGGACTCGTCCACGTCCGAGTAGCTCTTGCCGACCGAGCGGAAGGTATAGGAGGACCCGCTTACCAGCGCCGGCAGCGAGGTGGTCTGGCTCCAGGCCCCCCCGGCCGGGATTACGGTCAAGGAGGAAGCACCGACCTGCCAGACGGTAGTCCCGAAATTCCAGTAAGAGTTATCGCTGAGGCGCCTTACCTCAACAGCAACGTTCTTGGCGTCGGAATTAGCGGTGCCGCTAATCTGGGACAGCGCCTTGTAATACTTAAGGTTGTCGGGGATCAGCACGCGCGTGGCGGCTGGCGGCGGCGTGAACTTGAAGCGCCGCGAGCCCCAGGCAACTTCGCCGTTGCCGATATTGTCGGCCGCGCTGGACTTTATGATGTAATAGCACTGCGCTTTAAACACCACGCCGGAAGAATTAAAATCCCAGGCCGTGCTGCCGGTATTGTACGAATCCGCGCCCAGCCACTTTTCCGAGGCCTGCCAAGCCGAACCGTTCCAATAGAGGCCGTTGGAACCGGGGTCTGTACAATCCGTCTGCACACTATCCTGCTGGATGCGGATTTGCACGGTGGAAACTCCGGAAGTGAAATCCGTGGCGGTACCGGTGAGCAGGGGCACGGACAGGTAAGAGCCGTTCTCTACCGGCGGGGTAGTTACCTTGGAGACCGGCGGGATAAGGTCCAGCGTGAAGGTGGAATAATTCACGCCAAAATCGGAAACGTTGCCGGAGCGATCGGTCAGCTTCAGGCGCAGCAGGAAAGTGGCGCTGGAGCGGGTAACGGCCCAGGAATTGGCCGCCGAGAGCGGATTATTGACCGGCAGCGCGTTCATCGTCCAACCGTTGGACGGGACTGTTACACTGGAAACAATACCGAGCTGCCAGGAAGCCGTGCCGAAGTTCCAGTAGCGGTTCGGCACCCTGTC
>JBBRDG010000032.1:0-26568 GCA_038204165.1 Elusimicrobiales bacterium | reverse complement strand
AAGGAGGAATTAACAGCCGATTGAAGGAATTATTGCACCGGCATAGGGGCATGAGCCTAGAACATAAAAAAACACTTGTGGCACACTACTTAGACAGCCGTAATGTGCCACAAAAACCAACACGAAATTTCCATTAACTCTAAAAAAACCGGCTGGGTCAGCCGGTTTTTTTACGTCCGAGCGTACGTATTAAAATTTAGAAATGGAGGCGAAGACACGGAAGTCCAGCCTGGGGAAAACGCTGTTCTTCTGCTCCAGGGCGGCAAGCGCCTGCTCGTCCACCTTCTTCTCTATTACCTCGCCCAGCAGCTTGAGAGCGTTGGCGGCATGGTCCTCGAGCCGGCCCTTGGCATACTCGGCGTGGGAACCAATGTACAGCAGGAAGGCCCAATCCGAGGACTGGGACAGCAGGGTTTCGCGCGCCGCCTGGTTGAGCGCACGGGCCGAGAGGCTGGGCAGGTCCTGATTACGGAAGCGGTTGGCCGTTTCTATCATCTTGTCGGTGGCGGAATAGACGGCGGGGTAGATGAAATCGTTGGTCGCGTTGACCCAGGGGTCGAAGTAGCCGTTCTCCCCCCAGGAGGAGATGCCGGGAGTAAGTTCCTGGGGCTCCTGGCAGGAGTTCAGGTATTCGGAAGGCGTTACAAA
Organism: Elusimicrobiales bacterium; assembly: GCA_038204165.1. GTDB lineage: Bacteria > Elusimicrobiota > Elusimicrobia > Elusimicrobiales > UBA9959 > UBA9959. The sequence goes on along the minus strand of JBBRDG010000032.1, from coordinate 25,920 downwards.
TTGCAGCGGCAGACGTTCCTGCCGGATCTTGCGGATTACGGTCTCCAGGAAGGCCGGGCCTTCGAACCACCAGTGACCGAACAGTTCGGCGTCGTAACAGCTCACGATCAGAGGCCTGGTGCCGCGCGCCTGGTGAAAATCATCGGTCTGCTTCATGCGCCGCGCCAGGAAATCCGTGGCGTGCGCTTCCACCCGCAGCATAGCGGCTTCCGGGTCATAATACTGCTTGGCGGACAAGTCGGTCCCTTCGCCTGTTATCCTGTAGTACTTCAGGCCCAGCGGGCGCCTGGCCCCGTCCACGCCCAGATAGGGGCGCAGGTACTCCAGGTCTCCGTCGTAGCCGAGGTCCCTGTAAAATTCACGGTAGGCCGGATCGCCGGGGTAGCCGAACTTGGCGCTCCACACTTCGCGGGAACTGGCCGCGTCGCGCGCAAAAAGCCCTACGCCGTTAGTGGTGCGGTACGGGGCGTAGACGCCGCTGGGGGCGAAAGACGAAGCGAACTCCACGGAGTGCGACTCGGTGAAGACGTAGTTGAAGCCGGAAAGTTTCAGGTAGGAATTAAGCCGCGGCTCGTAGGCGCACTCGGGCAGCCAGAAGCCGGAAGGCTTGCAGTTAAAGCGGTCCATGTAGTCTTCGGCGGCCACATGCAGCTGCGCGCGCACCGCCTCGGGGCGGGTGAGCAGCGGGAGCACCGCGTGGGTGGCCGAGGTAGTGATGATCTCTATCTGCCCGGCGTGCTGCAGCGCCTTCAGCGGCGTTATTAAATCCCCGCTGTATTTGTGCATCAGCCCGGCGGCATCCTCGTAAAGCTTCTGGTAGTGCCTTACCGCTTTGAGCAGGGCGGGGTCGTCCTGCGCGCGCAGCAGTTCCTTCTCGATTAGTTCCAGGCGGGACTCGATATAAAGTTGCAGCTTGTTCTCAAGCGCTTCGTTCTCGAGCATGGCCCCAAGCGTGGGAGAGATGGAAACGGCGATGCCGGGCCTGATGCCTTCGGCGGCCAGGCGCTCCAGCGCTGAAATTATGGGGACGTAGGTCTCTACCACGGCCTCAAAGAACCAGTTCTCTTCCAGAAAACTGGAATCCTGCGGATGGTTCACGTACGGCAGGTGGGCGTGCAGCACGAACATCAGTGAGCCGCGGGAGCTCATGACAGCACCTTTTTGTGGAATTCGAGGCTGGCGTAAGCCCGCTCCTCCGCCATACCGGCGGCGGCCGGAGCGGCGGCCTGATTGGACTCCAGTAGTTTTTCCCAGGCCCCGTTGCGGAAAGCGTAAAGGCAGACCTGGTAATTTTTCCCCTGGGCGGGCACGGCGGCGTAGCAGCGTCCGGCCAGCCAGTTTACTTTGGTCACCGAGGCAGCAGCGTTATCGTCCACACAGGCAAGGCGCAGTTCCACTTCCGGCGAGAACGAGCCCGAAAGGAAGGCCTCGGCGCGGCCCGCGGACAGCTGCCAAAAAATGAAAAAGGCTCCCGGATTCTTGGGGAGAAGTACAAGGCGGTCTTCGGCCGGCAGCGGTCTAGAAAGTTCAGGCATAGCTCTGACTATAATTTACTAAATTTTACCGGACTTTAAGAGTGTTTTTTTGGACGGGTCTTTTTTTATATGATAATAATACAGCGGGTCCGGGAACCCGGCGGAATTTCGGCCCCAAGGAGCCTCTTTAATGAAAGCCATAGTAAAAACATCCCGCGCGCGGGGCGCCAGCTACCGCGACGTTGAAGTGCCGATAATAAACAAGGACGAACTGCTGATCCGCGTGACCGCGGCCTCTATAAGCCCCGGTGACCTGGCCATTTATAATTCCGGCGGCCCCGGCTTCGCCACCCCTACCCTGCCTTTCGTGTTCGGCCGGGAATTCTGCGGTGAAGTGGTGGAAATAGGCTCGCAGGCCAAAGGCTTCGACAAAGGCGACTTTATTTCGGTGGAATCCCATATTTTCTGCGGCGTCTGCGGCCAGTGCCGCAACGACCAGCGCCACATTTGCCAGAACCTGCGCGTGATAGGCAGGGACGTGCCGGGCGGCCTGGCGGAATACGCCGCCGTGCCGGCGCGCTGCGCCTGGAAGCATACCGACGACACCCTTAAAGATATTGGCGCCGTTATGGAGCCTTTCGGCAGCTCGGTGCACGCCGTGCTGGCCGAAGACCTGGTCGGCCGCGCGGTACTGATTTCCGGCTGCGCGCCGCAAGGGCTGTTCGCCGCTGGCATAGCAAAGGCCGCCGGCGCCAAGCGGGTTATCGCGCTGGACGCCTCGGGCTACCGCAGGAAACTGGCGCTCAAGATGGGCGCGGACACCGTAATAGATTCCTCGGCTCCGGACTGCCTAGCCAAAGTAATTCGCGCGTGCGGCCCGGAAGGCGCCGACGCCGTTATAGAAATGAGCGGCCACGCCAAGGCCATCTCCCTCGGCCTTAAGGCGCTGCGCCCCGGCGGGCGCTTTGTGGCCTTCGGCCTGCCCGTCACAAACCTGAGCCTGGACTATGCCGGGGACATCGTAAAGCGCGGCCTGCGCCTGGAAGGCATAGCCGGGCGCGAGATCTTCCGCAGCTGGTACAAGATGGAAAGCTTGCTGAAGTCAGGCGCGGTCAACCCCAGGCCCGCCATCACCCACACCTTCCAGTTGAAGGATTTCAAGAAAGCCTTCGCGCTGATAAATTCCAAGGAGCAAAAATGCGGAAAAGTTATCCTGACGTCGTAAACCGCGGGAACGCCGGATTTATTTATTTCCGTTAACTAAGGAGAACACACCAAATGACATTCGACACGCTTAAGTTCGCAGACGAGGAAGTAGCACTGCTTAAAAAAGAGAACCGGTTCATAAAGCCCCGCGTACTAGAGTCCGCCCAGGAGCCCGTCTCGGTAATCGACGGCAAAAAGGTAATTAACCTCACCTCCAACAACTACCTGGCCCTCGCCAACAACCCCAAGGTAAAGAAAGCTGCCATCGAAGCCATTGAGAAATACGGTGTGGGCTCCGCGGCCGTGCGCACCATCATCGGCACGATGTCCATTCACACGGAACTCGAGAAGAAATTCTCCGAGTTCAAGCACGCCGAAGCCTCGATCCTGTTCCAGTCCGGCTTCACCTCCAACGTGGCGGTCTGCCAGTCGCTGATGTCGAGCGAGACCGACCTGCTGATCTCGGACGAACTTAACCACGCCTCCATCATAGACGGGGCGCGCCTGGCCAAGGCCGCGCGCAAGGTCTACCGCCATAAGGACATAAAGCACCTGACCGAGATCCTCGAGAGCCCGGAAGCCGCCAAGGCCCGGCGCAAGATGGTAGTCACCGACGGCGTGTTCTCCATGGACGGCGACATCGCCAACCTCGACGAGGTCGTAGCTGTCGCGCACAAGTACGGCGCCTTCGTCATGGTGGACGACGCGCACGCCAGCGGCGTGATAGGCAAGGAAGGCCGCGGGACCGTTAGCCACTTCGGCCTGGACGGCCAGGTGGAGATTCAGATCGGCACGCTCTCCAAAGCTTTCGCCTCGGTAGGCGGCTACGCGGCCACCACGCAGAGCCTGCGCGATTATCTGGGCTCGGTAGCGCGCCCGTTCCTGTTCTCCAGCTCGCAGCCGCCCTCGGTCGCGGCGACTTCGCTGGCGGTGCTGGACATCCTGCTGACCGAGCCGCAGCACCTGAAGAACCTCTGGGACAATACCGCCTTCCTGAAGGAAGAGCTTAAGAAAGCCGGCTTCGACACCGGAGCTTCTGTAACTCCTATCACCCCCGTGATGACGGCCAAAGCCGTGGAGTTCTCGGCCCGCCTGTTCGACGAAGGCGTCTTCGCGCTGGCCCTGGGCTTCCCCACGGTACCGCGCGGCAAAGAGCGCCTGCGCACCATTGTGACGGCCGGACATACACTGAAAGACCTGGAATTCGCGGTGGAAAAATTCAAGAAAGTCGGCAAGGAACTGGGGATAATATAAGGCAGGGGAACGCGGCCGCGGAGTTACAACTCCGCGGCCGTTCTATTTTATGAAAAATCTAATATTAATTGCGCTGCTGGCCTCACCCGCCGGGGCGGAGATACCGGCGAAAACCATAGCGCAGGCCAAAGCCTGCGTGGTAAGCGTCGAGCGCCAGACCACGCTGGCCATAAACGGCGAAAAGGCAGGCCGCGCCAGGGCCACCGGCTTCATTGCCGACCTGGCCGACGGCATTATCACCACCAATCGGCACGTAACCGGCACTAGCCCCGCCAAATACAAAATAATCTTCCGGAACGGCTCCACTGCGCCGGCCCGGCTGCTTTACTACGATCCTTTCAACGATTTCGCTTTTCTTAAATTTTCCACGGACACGGAGAGATCGGGCCTCGCGGAAGCCGCCTTCGCCCCTGAAGGGAACCTGGCCGAGGGCTCCGAAGTATTCATGATCGGGAACAACGAGGGCTATGAATATTCGGTGAAGACCGGCAAGGTCATAAACCTGGCGGTCCACAAAGGCCAGAGGCACACACTATCGATACAGACTTCTTTTGACAGAACCGGCGGTTCCAGCGGCAGCCCTGTTTTTAACGCCAAGGGCCGAGTTGCAGCCATCCACAGCCAAGGCAGCAAAACGTCCAGTTTTGAAGTGCCCGCCTCCTATATCAAAGACGCGCTGTACATGCTTAAAGCCGGCGCGTTGCCGCGCCGCGGAGATCCGGGTGTGAAATTGACGCCCGTGCTGCTGTCCGACGCGATAAAGAACCTGGGCCTGGCCCCGCTGACCCCGGCAAGGATCCTGGCGGCGAGACCCGGCACCAAAAGGGCGCTGCAGGTGGAAAAAGCCCTGCCCCCTGGCCCGCTGGCCCCCGGAGACATCATCTTAGCCGTGGACGGCGTGATTATCGGCGAGGATTCCTACCTTTTCGACAAACTGATGGACGGGAAGGCGGGCGGCGAGGCGGAAATAGAAGTAGCCAGGAACGGCAGTACCGGAACGCTCAAGGTGCCGGTGGCCGAGGCGCACTCCGCCAAAGTCCTGCGGTTCATTTCTTTCAGCGGCGGCATCTTCACCCCTTATACGATCGGAGCCAGGCTGGAAACCGGAGAGAACTCCGACGGCGTCCTGATGGTCAGGGCCGACAAGGGCTCCCCCTTCTACCGGAGCGGCCCGGGCCCGGTGCTTTTCACCAGCCTGAACGGAGAAAAGACAAAAGATATCGCGGCTTTTGAAAGGATTATTTCCGGGATCAAGGATAAGGCGCTGATTAATTTTGTTTCTATTAACCTGGGCTCAGCCAACCGCTCGCCCAAGGCCGGCTGGCTAAACGCGGACCTGAAGTTTTGGCCGCTGAAGATCTACGAATGGTCCCCTGCAACGCTGGACTGGAACGTAAAGTAGAACCTGTTAAGAAACCCCGGCGGGCGGAAACCGGCCGGGGACCCAAAAAAATTAGTGCCTGAAATGCCGCATGCCAGTTAGGAGCATGGCGGCGCCTTTCTCGTCGCACAGCCTGGAGCAGTCGTCGTCATCCTGCCAGCCTCCCGGCTGAATTACGGCTGTGACGCCGCCAGCGAGGGCCGCCTGCAACGTCCTCAGCGGCAGCGCCGCGTCCGCCGCCATCACGAGCGGCCCGGCGTCAGGCAGGATAGAACGTTTGTCCCGCAGCTTCCAGAGCGCGCCGCGCAGGGCGGCGAAGGTGGAGCTTTCGCCTGCGCTCACCGCTGCGGTGCAGTTCCCCTCCGCTATCACTACGGAATAAGTCTTGGCGTACTTGGCCGTCTTCCAGGCCAACTTCAGGGCGCGTAATTCCGCCTCCGAAGGTTTCCGCCGGGTTGCGCAGACCGGCTCGCCGGAGAAAATCGCGTTATCCTTGGCTTCCAGCAGCACTCCGCCGGACACTGAATGCAACTCTACTTCGTGAGGCGAAATGACCGGCGCGCCCAGCTGCAGCACGCGCAGTCCGTCCTTAGAACGGAGGATAGCCAGGGCCTCGGGGCTGTAGCCGGGAGCAACTACGCTCTCCACAAAAACTTCTTTCAGAATAACGGCGGCTCCGGCTTCCACCTGCCTGTTGAAGGCGGCCGTCCCTCCTACCGCCCCGGCGGGATCCGCCCTCAGAGCGCCGCGCAGGCACTCGGCCTGAGTGCCTGCGGAACAGACTCCGGCAGGCCGTTCGTGCTTGGAGATGACGCAGACAGGGTCCTCGAACTGCACGGCAAGTTCGAAAGCGGTATCCAGGTCGAGGTAATGGTTAAGGTTTAAACCGCCTCCGCAAAGCAGTTTAGCGGCGTTCAGCCCGCGCGGGCGCGCCCCGCATAGCGCGTAAAAAGCCGCCTTCTGGTGGCGGTTCTCCCCGTATTCAAGGTCGGTAACCTTCTTAAGGCTCAGCACCACTTCTTCGTCCATCAGGCTGCCGGTTCCGGCAAGGTACTGGGCCACGGTGGCGTCGTAGGCGGCCAGGTACTGCCAGGCCCGCGCCGCCAGCTGTTTTTTCACCTCGGGGTGGAGGCCGCCCGCTTCTTTCAGCGCGCTCAGCACCGGGCCGTAGTCCGCCTGACTGTAAATGGTTATTATGTTCTCAAAATCCTTGGCCGCTGCCCGGAGCACCGAGGAGTTGGCCTGGTCCAGGTAACCGGAAAGCTCGGAGAGGCCGAACTCTTCCTGTTCCATCAGCTCCGCAATAGGGTAAAGATCCGCAGCCACCACGTAAAAAGAGGGAAGCTCCACCCCGTTCTCCGAGACCGCGGGGAAGCGGCCGGACAGGGCCTGCAGAACGGCGGCAGGCACCGGCGGGGAACAGCGGACTTCCTCCGCCTCTACGCCGGCTTCCTTAAGCAATTTAAAAGTAGACCCTGAAGCATAGATTTCAAAACCAAGCTCGCCGAGACCCCGGGCGAATTCCTCAATCCCGGTCTTGTCATATACGCTCAGGTAGGCCGTCTTATCCATCAGTTTTAATTGGAAGCTCTAACCTTTTCAAGGTACTCTTTAAGGCCGCGCGAGGAAACTTCGGCGGCGTCGGCTTCGGCGACTGCGTCGACGAGGGTCTTGATGGCCCCGGCCTTGTCCTTCTGCGCCAGCTCAATTTTGGCAATAAGGATTATAATGCTGGAATGGATGTCGCCGTAAGAAAGCCGCGCGGCCAGGCGGGCTTCAGCCAGAGCTTCCGGGTATTTCTTAAGCTGCAGCAGCGCTCCGGCGTAAGAACGGTGAAAAGCGTATTCTGACGGGAACTGCTTTACAAGCTCGCCATAAACCGCCGCTCCCTCGGCGTAGAGCCCGGCGGCCATCAGGCAGCGGGCCTGGGACATCTGCAACCCCTTGGCCAGTTCCGGCCTGGCGGCCCCGGCCGCCATTTTGCCGTAAACCCGGGCGGCACGGGTGTAAAGGTCCTTAGCTTTGTCCTTTAACCCCGCGTCTTCCATGCCGACGGCGGCCTGGTACAGCACGTCTTCAGGGCCATAACCCTCGGCCGCCGCGTCTTTAGAAACGTTAAGGCGCCCGATCAGCGCGTCCAACCCGGCGATATAAGGCTTGGCCGCCGCCGGGTCGAGCTTCTGCAGCGCCGCTATCCAGTCCAGCACAGCGCCCTCGGCGTCCTTACCGTCGCGGCCGTCAAAGCGCTCGATCAGGCCGGGGTACAGCTCAACCAGCTTCACCGTGCCGGTAGACTCGGCTTCATTCACCCTGGCCTGAGCGTCCAGGTAGGCGGCGGCCCTGCTGTCCAGGCCGGCCAGCGCCTTGCGGGCTTCGGCCCACTTCTTGCCGGCCAGGTATTCCCTGGCCACGCGGAGCTTCCCCGCCTCGTCCAGCATCAACACTTCTGCCTTGGCCTGCTCGATGGGCTGGTCTTTCCATTTCTGCTGATCGCCCACCCACGCGTTAAAAGCTGAAAGGTTCCCGCTGCCGCTCCAGCGGCCTATCTCGTTAAGGTCCGCGTCGGCGATAAGGTAGGTAGGGTAGCCTGTGGGCTTGAAACGGACCCGCCAGTCGCGCACCGCCGGCCGGTCCACGTCCAGGCTGACGCGCACCATCTTACCGGTGGCCTCCAGGAAGGAGGCCTGGGTCAGCACGGTGTCCTCCATCACCCGGCACGGGGGGCACCACCTGCCGAAAAAATCTATAAACAGCAGCTTATGCTCCGCCTTCGCGCGCGTTAGCGCGCCGGCAGGGTCGTTAAGCAGGAAACCATCCAGCCCGATGTCCCCGGCCTCCCCGGCCGCGGCGGCTGGCGCTTTGGCCTCGCCGGCCACCAGCACGGTGAAATCCTCGAACATGCAGGCGATTTCCTTGTCGTCGCAGATCTTCAGGCTGACCGCCTGCTCTCCGCCCGAGGTAAACTTGCACTTAAGCTCTTTTCTAAAAATATCGAAGGCTTCGGTGTCGCCGCATTCCTGCGGGGCCTTGAGATTAAAGTGGTAGCCTTCCTTCGGGGCGTATCTGACGGTTTCGTTAAGTCCTGCGGACGTGGCCGGAGGTTCGGTAAGAAAAGAAGGCCCGTCCTGCGCGCAGGCGGGCCCGGCCGCGGACAAGAACGAGAAGGCAAGCAGATATTTCAGCATTTGATCTCCGTTAAAAACCAGGCCGGCTTACTTGCCGGCCAGTTTAAGAAATTCTTCTTCAGAAAGAATGGCAACGCCGAGTTTTTTTGCTTTGCCATACTTAGAGCCTGGGTCGGAGCCCGCAACCACATAGGAGGTTTTGGCGGACACGCTGGACGTCTCTTTGCCCCCCAGCCCGCGCACCAATTCCTCAGCCTCGGCGCGGGTCAGGGCTTTCAGTTCGCCGGTAAATACAAAGGTTTTACCCGCCAGCGCCCCGTCGGCGCTCCGCTCGGGTTCGTCGGCGCGCAATCCCAGGCCGGCCAGTTCTCCCGCCAGGCGCCGGGTGGAATCGGATTTAAAGAACTCTACTACGGCCCCCGCTATTACGGGGCCGATATCCCCGATCCGGGAAAGTTCCGCCATGCCGGCGGCCATAAAAGCGGGCAAGGTCTTGAAATGCCGGGCGAGCACACGGGCGTTCTTTTCGCCTATATGCCTAATGCCAAGCGCGTAGATCAGGCGGGAGAGCGGCTGCTCCTTGCTCTTCTTTATCTGGGCCAGCAAGTTGTCGGCTTTCTTATCCTTAAAAAGTTCCAGCCCGAGCAGGTCTTCTTTTTTCAGCCGGTAAATATCGGGGAAGCCCTTCACCAGGCCCTTCTCCACCAGCTGCTCCGCGGACGACTCTCCGAAACCGTCGATATTCATGGCGTCGCGGGAAGCGAAGTGCAGCAAAGAACGCTTGAACTGCACCGGGCAGGACGGGTTCACGCAGCGCAGCGCCACTTCTTCCTCGTCCCTGAAAAGTTCGGAACCGCAGGAAGGGCAGGCCTTGGGCGGATGGATGGTTTTCTCGGCGCCGGTGCGCGCGCCGGGAACTACCTTGAGCACCTTGGGGATTACTTCGCCCGCGCGCTCAATGACAACCTTGTCGCCGATCTTCAGGCCCAGGCGCTCTATCTCGTCGAAATTATGCAGCGTGGCGCTGGAGATGGTAACGCCGCCGCATTTTACCGGCTCCAGCTCCGCCACGGGGGTGATGGCCCCGGTGCGCCCCACCGAGAACTCAACGTCCTTAACGGTGGTGGTGGCCTGCTGGGCGGGGTATTTGAAAGCTATGGCCCAGCGCGGGCTCTTGGCGGTGAACCCCAGCAGCCGCTGCTGGCGGAGAGAGTCAACCTTGATCACCAGCCCGTCTATCTCATAAGGCAGGTTAAAGCGTTCCTCGGCGTACTTCACGTAATATTCCAGCACTTCCTCCGCGCCGCGGCAGACCCGGTTGCCCAGCGTGGAAATATTGTAGCCCAGGCCCCGGCAGATATTGAGATATTCCCAATGCGAATCCGGCTCCACCATGCCTTCCAGGTAACCGTATGAATGGACAATGAATTTAAGGCGGCGTCGGGCGGTAACTCCGGGGTCTTTCTGGCGCAGCGAGCCGGCCGCGGCGTTGCGCGGGTTCACGAAAGGTTCCTCCCCGGCGGCCAGGGATTCTTCGCGGATGGCCTCAAAATCCTTCTTCTCCATATAAACTTCGCCGCGCGCCTCAAAAAGCCGCGGAGCGTGCGAAAGGCCGAGTTTGAGAGGTACGGACCTGATGGTCCTCACGTTCAGCGTCACGTCTTCGCCGGTGGCGCCGTCACCCCGGGTGGAGGCCCTGACCAGCTTGCCGTTCTCATACTCAACAGAGCAGGAAAGGCCATCGATCTTGGCCTCGACCACCAGCTCGAAAGGCTCGCCCTTCAGGCCCTTTTCCACACGGGCGTACCAGTCCCGGAATTCCTCCGGAGAATAGCAGTTGTCGAGCGAAAGCATCGGGATGCGGTGCGGAACCGGGGAGAAAGTATTGGAGCGCTCGCCGCCCACACGGCGGGTAGGGGAGTCTTCAGAAGCGAATTCAGGATGCGCGGCTTCCAGCGCCTTCAGCCGGTTCATCAGCGCGTCAAACTCGCCGTCGGTAACCTCGGGCGCGTCCGAACCGTAATAAAGGCGCTCGTGCCGAAGTATCTCGGTCCTGAGCGCCTCTATCTCCTCCCTGGGGGAGCCTTTCATTTTATTAGATTATTCTGCCTGGCTATGCTATCCAGCAAACCGTTCACGAATTTGCCGGATTTTTCGGTGGAATATTTTTTAGCCAGCTCTATAGCTTCGTCTATTACAACAGCCACGGGGGCGTCGGTAAGAATCATCATTTCACACACGGCCATGCGCAGGATCGAGCGGTCTATGGCCGGCATACGGTCCATCTCCCAGTTCAGGCTGGTCTTCTTGATTATCTCGTCTATCTTGGCGCGGTTTTCGGTGGTAGAAAGGTAAAGGGTCTTATAGAAGTCGAAGACTTTTTCTTCGAGGGCGAACTCTTCCATCTGAAAACTCGCCAGCACGGAAGAAGGTTCCAGCTTTGTGATATCAGAGCTGTAAAGCGACTGCAGGCAGTTTTCCCTAGCTAATCTTCTTTTGCTCATAAAATTCTTTCAGAGACCTTGTCTACATAGATATGATACAAAATTTATGAGGCCGGACGCACTCCGGCCCCCCGTCCGGGCCCCGTTCTTTGCTTTAACGCGGCTTCTTTTGTAGACTTTAGGCGTAGCGAGACTTTACCGTACACGGAGGTTCATAATGAGCATGGTACCCCTGATAATTATAATCGCAGTAATATTATTCGCCAGCATAAAAGTACTGAACGAATACGAGCGCGGCGTAACGCTGACCCTCGGCCGCTTTACCGGAGTGAAGGGCCCCGGCCTGATCTTCCTTATTCCCGGCATCCAGCAGATGTTCCGCATGAGCACCCGGGTAGTGGTGCTGGATGTGCCGCCGCAGGACGTCATAACCCGCGACAACATCTCGGTGAAGGTTAACGCCGTCATATACTTCCGGGTCGTAAACCCCGAGTCCGCCGTACTAAAAGTGGAAAACTTCATGTACGCCACCAGCCAGCTGGCCCAGACCACCCTGCGCAGCGTGCTTGGGCAACAGGAACTGGACGACCTGCTCGCCAACCGCGACAAGATCAACAAGAGCCTCCAGGAGATCCTGGACCTGCACACCGAGCCCTGGGGCATCAAGATCTCCAGCGTGGAAGTGAAGAACGTGGACCTGCCGCAGGAAATGCAGCGCGCCATAGCCAAGCAGGCGGAAGCGGAACGCGAACGCCGCGCCAAGGTCATCCACGCCGAAGGCGAATTCCAGGCCGCGCAGAAGCTCTCCGACGCCGCCGCCATCATGGCCATAAACCCGGCCGCGATCCAGCTGCGCTACCTGCAGACCCTCACCGAGATAGCCACGGACAATAACTCCACCACTATCTTTCCGGTGCCCATAGACATGCTGAACATGTTCATGAAAAAGAACGACAAATAGCAGCAGCGGACATGGAAAGACGGGGACGGCTTGCCGTTCCCGTCTTTTTTTATCCTTATCCGCTATAATGTAGGAATGCCGGGCCTTTACGTACACATCCCTTTCTGCCGCGCCAAATGCGGCTACTGCGACTTCGCCTCCGCTCCAGGCTCGGCCCTGGAAATAAGTTCATTCCTCGAAGCGCTGGCCAAAGAGGCGGCCCTGCACCGCGGCCTGGCGGGAAAGTTCAACACGCTGTATGTCGGCGGGGGAACGCCCAGCCTGCTCTCCCCCCCGCAGCTTAAAAAGCTTTTAGGAATTATAGAGACCCTTACAGGTCCGGTGGCCGGACTGACCGAAAGCACCTTTGAGGCCAACCCCGAAAGCCTGGACGCGGAAAAGATCGCTCTGCTGAAGGAGGCAGGCCTGGGCCGGGTCAGCCTGGGGTTGCAGGCCGCCCAGGACGCGCTGCTGAAACGTCTGGGGCGGATAGCCATGTCCGGCGATTTTTTACGGGCCTACAAAGACCTGCGGGCCGCCGGGTTCGCTAATATCAACGCGGATCTGATATGCGGCCTGCCGGGACAGACCGTAAAAGACTTCATGGACTCCCTGGCCTGGCTCACTGCGCTCGGGCCGGAACATGTTTCCTTCTACGCCCTGGAAGTGCACGAAGGCACGCCTTTCGCCGCGGCCGGCGTGAAAGAGGAACAGGAACTTGCGGCCGACATGTACGAGGCGGGCGCCGCGGCGCTGGAAGCGGCCGGTTACGCTCAGTATGAGATCTCCAACTTCGCCAAACCCGGTTTCGAAGCCCGCCATAACCTGAACTACTGGGAGCAGGGCGACTACTTGGGACTGGGCCCGTCCGCGGCCTCTTACCTGGGTGGCGAGCGGCGCGCCAACACGCTGAACAGCGCGGAATACATCAAAGCGGCGTTAGCGGGGGCGGAAATACCACTGCAGTACCGCGAAACCCTGACCGGCCGCGCCAGGAACGCGGAAAGGGTAATGCTGGGCCTGCGCAAAGTTTCCGGAATTGAACTACCGGACGATATATTTATAGAATTTAAAGTAGAAGTAGGCAGGCTGCTGGCCGCGGGGCTAATCGAGAAAAGCGGGAAGCTTCTCCGGATCAGGAAAGACCGCCTTTACGTCTCGAACGCAGTTTTCAGAGAATTCGTCTGACGAACATTGGATAAAGCCGCAGGCTTCAACAGAGCGCCGGGAAAGACAAAGGGATAAATGAGCGACCGCAGATTCTGGATACGCAAGGACCGGGAACAGTATTTCATGAGCGGGTTCATCATCACCTGCGTGATAGGCGCTTTTGTTTCTTCCTACTGGCATTTCACAGACCGCATCTCCGTGAGACAGGACATCAAAATAAAGGGCTGGAAAGTTCCCGGGGCAGAGCAGAGGAAACTTAAAGAACTGCAGTACACCCCCGCCAAGTTCAAGAGCGGCGCTACGCAGTACTACCGAATGGACAACGAGACCACCCCGGCGGTACCGAAACTAGGAGAAAATGAAGGCAATTAAATTCCTATGTCTGGCCGCCCTGGCGCTCGCTGCCGCAGCATCTTGCCCGGCCGCCGCTCGGGCGCAGGCTAACACTCCCGTCGAAGAGCAGTCCTTCGACTATACTCCGGGAGCAGGCGAAGAAACTCCGAAGATACAGCAGGCGCCTACTGAAACCACGTTCGAGGACGCGGAAATAGTCAACCACCCGGTCTACGGCACCATAGTGCTCTCGAAACACCGCTGGAAGAACTGGGTGGCCCGCGCCCTCTACCTGGCCCTGATAAATATTGCGCTGATAGCCATCATCCTCTCCCTCTCCAAAACGGAGGAATACAACATCATCATCGGTTATATACTGTCTGGCGCCAGCATAACGATTTCCTTCTGGGTTTTCCTTTGCGCGGTGCTGTTGCTGCAGCTCAAATCGGCCAGCTGGCTATACGTCCTGCCAGTGTCGCTGGTAACCGGCGGGATCGGTTACCTGGTGCTGATGAAAATAAAAAAGTCGGATATTTCTCTTACAGAACTCAAGGAGTCTTTCCAGAAGATGAGCGCCACCACGCACGATGACCAGCGGCTGGCTTCGGTGGACGGCTCTCCAGGCGACTGGCCGGACCAGGATTTTCTAAAGTAACAATAAATGAAAAAAATAAAAAAGAGCCGCTAAGCGGCTCTTTTTTATTTACGACCGGGCCTGTTCCTAAAACTGTAGCCACATGCCTAACCGGTGGATGTTCCCCAGGTCGCCGAAAGGCAGGAAAGCGTAATCCACGCCCAGCCCCGCGACTTTTATCCCGAACCCCAGGCTCAACCCTACCGCCGCGCCGAGATTGGCCGTATCGTAACCGAACTTGTAGCCCCCCCGCAGCGCGAAAGCCTTACGGAACCAGTACTCGGCACCGATTGACGGATAGAATTTCTCGTCCTGCAGGTATTCACTGACCTCGGCGGTCACGTTAAAATCCGGTGAGGCCTTGTACAGCGCCCCGACGCGCAGGTTCAGAGGCAGGGGATCGGATTCTTCTTCAAACTTCATCTTCGAACCAAGGTTCTGCACCACCAGTGAAAAGTTCATCTTCTTGGTGGCGTGGTAGATGGCGCCGGCGTCCACCGCCGCGGCGAAAGCCGTCTTGGAATCTATGGCCGACCTGATAAATTTCACCGAGAAGCCCCCGTCCAGGCCTTTCATGGAATCGGGCAGGATGTCAGCTTTAGCGTAGGCCAGAGTAACGGCCAGGTCGCTGGCGCTGAAACTGCCCAGGTCAGGCACCGCTCCCGCCGAGTCGGTAAGCCCGCGCTTATCCAGGCCCCCTACAGTGGTGAAAGTGGCGCCGAAGCCGAAGCGATTGTCCCCGACGTTCCCCGCGTAGGAGAGGTTCCCCATCTTGGCGTCCTGCAGGTAGGAGCTGAAATCCACCGCGGCCTCCCGCTCCCCGAACTGCACGAGCCCCGCCGGGTTCACAAAAACGGCCCCGGAGTCGTCCGCCAGCGCGCTGAACGCCCCCGCCATACCCACGGCCCTCGGGCTCATGGCGGCCTTCAGGAAGGGCGCCGCCGTAGTCCCGGCCCCCGAAGCGTACGCCGCGGCCGGCAGGGCCAGCGCCGCAAAAAAAAGGAATAGTTTTCTCATAAGGTTACCTCAAAGCCTAGCCGCCGCTATTTTATAATCGCCATCTTGTGCGCCTTGGAGCCTAGTTTCTTACCGTCCTGGAAGGTCAGCATGAAATAAACTCCTGAAGCGCATTTGGAGCCGTTATCGTTGCGGCCGTCCCACTCGGAATAATAGACCTGGTTACCGGCGCGCGAGCCTTCGTCGATAGTGCGCACCTTTTCTCCCGCGAAGTTGTAGATTACGAACTTCAGGTCCCCGGACTTGCCGGCCGGCAGGTTGTACTTTATCAGCGTGCCGTTCGTACTGTAAGAGGCACCTAATATCGCCTGCCCGTCCGAACTGACAGCCACGGTCTTGGCCTTAAGGCTGAACGGGTTGGGCATATTGTAAACCTCGAACGCCGAGCTGAAGGCCGCCGTGCCCGTGGGAGGCTTGGCCGAGAACACCGCGAACTTGCCGGTCTGGCTGGAAGACCCGCCGGCAGCCGAAGGCGTAACCACATAGCGCCCGCCGCTAACCGAGCTCATCTTCATGCGCTTGCGCCCCAGCGGGGTTGAAGCGCCGCGGGAGCCTTCGTAAGCCCGGTCCAGGCTGGCTACTTCCACGGAAACCACGCCTGTCATAGGGTCCACGGTATAATTTCCAGGCACCTCTTTCCAGGAGGCGGAGGTTTCGTCGTACTGGTAGATCCGCAGCCCGCCGGTGTTGTAGACCTTTTCCTTGTCATACTTGAGCGTAAGGGTAAAGTCCTTGTTCGGCTGGGCGTTGGAGAGGTCCAGGTTGTAGATCTCGGACGCCATCAAGTCCTTTATGGCGCTTTCCAGCGTGGCGTTGCCCTTGGCGGTCTTCACCGTCCGCACCGAAGGCAGGGCGCTGAAGAAGCCGCCTATCAGGTTGGAGAAGTCCGTGGTGGCGGAATAGGTGGAATAGGAAAGGGTCCCGGCGTCCAGTTCCATACCGGAATAGTCCTCTTTCTCCTTATCCATGCTTATCTCGCCGCCGGCTATGGCTTCTTCCTGGATGTACTGCTCGGTCTTGGCGTCGCTCACCTGGTCGTAAACCACGCTCTTCTCCATTTTGGTATTGTCGCCGGCGGAGACGTAGACGTTGTAGTACTGCTGGCTGCTGGCTACGGTAAACTGACCTATGAACGTATTATTAGGCCCCGGCACCAGCGCCAGGCTGACGGAATCCGCGGAACTATACGTGTTCCCCGGGTTATAACGGCAGACGGGGGTAGAGATCAGCTCGCGGGGGCTCCTTATCTCTACGTCCACCTTATTATAGGAATCCGGGGACTTGCGCACCTTAATCGTGATCTGCGGAGGGATATCACGCAGCACGATATCGCCGGCGGTGGCTACACCCTCCACGGCTTCCACGTAGAGGACCTCGGGCAGCTTGCCACTGTACATGGCCGAGATCTTATAGGTGTGCCCCGGGACCACCCCGGGGAGACTGTAGTCACCACCCTCCCCGGTCTGCACCTCGAGTTTAGGCAGGTAGGAAGACGGCGACTCCACATTAAGAGTCTCGTCGTAGGCAACGATGGTTATTCCCTGCCTGGTAGAAGGCGCGGGGAACTTACTCAGGTAGACGCTGCCGTTTATCACAGAGTCAGACTGCAACATGTAGAAGTCGAACCCGGCGGAATCGTTGCCGGCCAGGCTGGTCTTCCGCCCGGTCTTCACGAAGCCTTCGCGGTTAACCTCAAGCCGATAAATGCCGGTAGGGAGATTCTCGAACCTGAACGCCCCCGAAGAATCGGTGACGGCGAATTTTTCCACCGTCCGGTGCTTCAGGTAGACTCCGGCGTTGGACAGCGGCTCGCCTGTGGCCGAGCTCCTGACCACGCCATAGATGCTCCCGACGGTAATCTGCTGGGAGTCGAAGGCAAAAACAGGCAGCGGGTCCTCCTGCCTGGGCAGGGTAACGTCCACCGGCACGGGAGGGTAGTTGGGGTTGGCGAACACCGCGGTGTACCTGCCCGGCGGCAGACCCCAGGTGAAGTACCTGAGCGGGTGCGCTGCCAGGGAGTCCAGGATCATCTGCTTGTCCCGGGCGTTAATCCCCGCCTCAAAGGACACTATTCCCGCCTCGTCAGGCATGGCGTTTGTGAAGGCCCTCAGGTCTCCTGCATTGTCGTACAGCATGACGGCGGGGATAATCTGCAATATCTCGGAGTCGAAGTTGGCGAAGATCTTCTCGAAGTCCCGGTCGGTAAAGATCTTCGTGCCGGTCACCAGACCCTTCATCTCGTTCTGGCCTATGGACCCCAGGATGTTCACGGGGATGGGCTGGGTAAGGGTCCCCAAGCCGGTATTAACGTCCGATTTTTGAATGGAAAGATTCTTGACCCTCCCGATAAAGTTCGCGAACTGATAATAACTCAAAGGCTTGTAACTGTCTCCGCCGGGGTTATAGGAAGCCCCCACTACCAGGTAGAAGTCGTACTGCCCGGGAACAATGAACTTCTTGTCCCAGGAGGCCGTAGTGGTGCTGTAGGAGAAGGAATACTTGGGTTCCTCGAAGAACATCTCGGTGATATTCTTCTGGTTCATCTGGAAACCGGAAGGCACGCCGATAACGTTGTAAGCCCAGGTAGGGGTGGAAAGCGCCGGCAGACCAAAAATCTGCGGCTGCACCACCAGACCGTCCTCCAGACGGATATTGACGTCCACGGTGTTTCCTACCGAGACGGTAATATTATCCACTTCCTGCGGCGGCCAGCGGAAAGCCCCACCCTGCGGTTTCAGGTAGACGTCGTAGAGTCCGGGCGGCAGGTTCGGGAACTCGAAGTTGCCGAAGTCGTCCAGTTTGGTGTCGGAATTATACGGCAGGTTAACGCCGCGCACCTCGATATTGGCGAAATAGGCGGTGGAATCCTCCCCGTTGTTGCCGTAATAAGGCTTAAAAGTACTGCCGTCAGGCAGCTTTACCGCGCCACGGAGCCCTCCGGAACGGGTCAGGGTGAAGTTCATCGCCACTGTATCGGTGGACGTCAGGTTCACCCGGTCGTTAAAACTGGCATTCTTGCCCCAATCCGAGGACATAACGCTGGCGTAGTAAGAGATCCCTGAAGAAAGGGTTATACTGTAAGCCGTGGAACTGGAAGTAAACACGCCCGCAAGGGACAGGAAGCCCATCTGGCGGTTGCTGCAATTATCATTGCAATCCTGCACCGCCATCAGGGTTACCGGCGAAGCGGCAGGAATGACCAGCGGCTCGGCCGCGCTGATTGTGTAGGTGGTTACGAAAACCACGGTACCGTAAAGCCTGCCGTAGTTATTCCCGCCAGCCGGGACGATATTAAACACCATGCTGCCATCCGTCTGGCAGCCACCGCTGCTGTCCAGCACCCAGTTGCGGCCGGGGCGGCAGGGGTTGCCGGCCGGCAGGCTCGGGCCCTTGGAGGTATCAGAAGAGATGATCATCTTTATGTCATCCGAGGTTCCCCACATATTGTCGGGCCCGTTGTTCAGGTCCCGCTTGGTACCCATAAAGTCCATATTCATCCGCACGCGGCCGTCGGGCAGGCCTTCTATCAGGAAAGAGCCGTCGGCGCCGCTCCGCACCTTGGCGTCGGTCTGCATGGCCGCGTCCCAGCGGCCGGAATAAGAATCGTCCCCGGTATTATAAGTATTCTGGTCGCCCCAGGCCTTTATGCTGGCGTTGGGGACCGGGATACCGTTATATTTAACTATACCGCTGATAGTATAGGTGGCCGGGGTCAGGGTGTATTCCCTGTACTGGGCCGCCACCACCGCGGTGCCGGCGGTAATAGTGGAGATCAGGATCTGGTCGTACCAGCTGCGGTAACCCTGTTTCCTCACGTTGAGATTATAAGGCGTGGAGGTGGACGGCACATTATAGAAGCTGAACTGTCCGTTCACGTCTGTAATCTTTTCGTAAGTATTTGTCGGGCTGCAGTTGTTGGCGGACAGACATTGCCACATAGAAAGCTCCACCCGCACGCCGCCCAGCGGGAGGGCCGTCTCGCTGCTGCGCACCAGGCCCTGGAAAGAGGGCGGCACCGTGGAACCGGTAGTATCGAAAGTTCCTATAGTGAAGACCGCGCTGGTCATATCCACTGAATAAGAGGAAACTCCGGGGAAGGCCGTATCCATGAAGAAGTTGAAGTACCTGCTCTTTCCCGGGATGCTCAGCGAGACCGCGTAGGTGCCGGCCGGCGCGGGAGGCACGTTGAAAATCTTAAGCTGGCCGGCGGCCGCGGTGGCGGCCAGCACGCCGTACGCCACCTTCTCGCCGGTACGGTTGGCGGTGAGCTCACCCATCAGGTAGTCGCCGGGTAGCAGCCCGTCGGTAACGTTCACTGTCATGGTATACACCGGGTCCGTAACGGCACGTGGGTAAAGTTGGTAAGACTTGGTGGTGTCCTGCAGCAGCGTGGCGTAGAAGTTGCCGTTGGGGTCCATCAGCTGGTCTTTCAGGGTAGGCACGTAGCCGGGCGTGGACAGGCCGATAAAATACTTGGCGCCGCCGGCAAGGCGGGCAGCCAGCCTACCGTTAACGTCGGTAAGGCCCAGCAGAGAGCCGGCCGGATCTATGCTGCCGGCCTGGTTGAAGGCCAGCAGGAATACGTTAACGTCCTTAAGGGGAGTTCCCGTGCCGTTATAGGTTACATTAAGCGTAAGCGCGGGGTTGGAGGCGCCTATGCTCAGCTGGCGGTACTTGAAATAACCGTAGGCGGACTGGGAGTTGGTGCCGTAGCTGTACACTCCGGGCAGGTAAACGTAGCCGGAAGTGTCTACGGCCACGTCAAAGCCGCGCTCGGAGGAATTACCGGCGCTGTTGAAGCTATTGGTCCACACTATCTCTCCGGTAGCGGCGTTGTACTTGCGGAAGAAGAGATTATTGTTCTGGCTCAGGTCGGAGCGGTTCTCGTAACCGGCCAGATACACCCCGCCGAAGCCGTCCAGGGCCAGGCCATTGGCTACGTCTTCAGAATTCCCGGGGGAGTTATAAGTGCTGATCCACACCTCGGAAAGGGCGGGGGTAAGCTTTACCAGCAGCATATTCCCGGCCTGCGCGGGGTCAAACGTTCCGCCTGAAGCGTAGAGATTGCCGTCGGCATCAGCCTTTATGGCCTTGCCTGCCGGATAGGTGCTGGTAGCTGCGGCGCAGTAAAGCTTGTCGGCAGAGAAAGCCAGGTCGGTACCGAACTTGGCCACCCAGAAACAGGTGTTGTTAATGGACGTAGCGGCCCTGCCGGCCACGTAGAGCTTATTGTCAGTTTGGTTATAAGCGATACCGCCGCCGAAAGCATAGTAATAGGCTCCTTTATAAGTGGCGGAAGAGAGAAGAACGCCGTCCTGGCTGTACTTGGCCAGCACCGAGACACCGGTAGAGTCGATGGCGGTCCCCCCGCTCAAGTAGACATTGCCGTCCGGGGCAGAGACCACTCCGTTGAAACCTGCTGAAAGGGACACGAAAGCCAGCGACCGGCTCCAGAGCAGGTCGCCAAAAGATGAATACTTGGCCACGTACGGATAGTATAAAGAACCTGAGGCCTGAGCCGCTCCGCAAATGTAGATATTCCCGGCCTGGTCCGTAGTCATACCAGCTATGCCTTTGCCCGCCCCCGCGGTGTAATAGCGGGTCCACTGCGGCGCCATGGAGGAAGAGTACTTGCGAAGAATCACCGAAGAGGTGATACTGCCGCTGATCCCGTACACATAGGTCTGCATGCCCAGGTAGATATTCCCGGCGGCATCCCGGACCATCCGGGCCGAGGTGGAAGGGATCATCCCCGTAATAAGGTTAAGCTGGCCCATGGGGTAGTTATAGGCTGTTTCAGTAAGCGAAGGGATATTGGGCAGGGCAGTAGCGGTACCTGAAACGGCAATAGTGCTGCCGGCCGAAACCGAATACCAAGCGTTAAAATAATAGGGCTGGGTGGGCACCCCGGCCGCGGAACGCCCGGCCGTTAAGTCGCCTGCCAACAGCCTTACGAGGGACTCGGCGGGGGAGTGATTCATAACGTCATAACGCCGCGCCAGAGCCAGGTCCGCCGGAGCCGGCCAGGTGCTGGCCTGCACGTAATATGAAGCGCCGTAGGACAGCGTTACGCTGGTAAGCCAGGTAAGCTCTGCGCCGCCCGGGACAAGCCCGGTAGCCGCTGCCAGGGCCGATATAGGAGGGCTGAACTTGAAAACGCCTGCCTGGGAAATGGGGGTGGTGGTAATAGTGACCCCGAGGTTAAAACTCCCGGTATTGTCTATTACGATAGAAGTCGGATAGGCCGGCCCGGAGAGGGAAGCATTAACATATGTCTTTTTCCACTTATAGGCCAGAGTATTCTGGTCAAGATTCTGAAACCATAAGGATTGCTGCGGGAGGGTATCGTAACCGGCGGTAAAAACTTCACCGGTTACCGTGGATATGGCCAGGGCGCGGAACTCGTCATCGGTAAAATAGTTCGTACCTATCTGGGTGGATACCAGCACTGCTGAAGGGCTTATCCTCCCTACCCAGGAGTCCTTTTGAGCGCCAGCGTTCTTAGTAACATAGCCGGCGGCGTAAAGATAACCGGAGGTGGAAACCTTCATAGCGTAAAGCACGTCGTCTCCGTCGACACCCGCGGTATAAGAAGAACCGATATAGTCGGTGAACAGGGGATTGGAGCCCCAGGTGCCGAAAGAACTTGCCGAAACAGGCGAAAGCGAAGCGTTGTACTTAAAGAAAGCCATCTGGTAATGCGCGGTATTAGCCGCTACCATCGTCTTCCCTGCCACATAGACTGAACCATCGTCGCCAAAGTCTATGGCTTCGCCTTCGTCGATGCCGGAAGCGGCGCCGGCAAAGGTAGCTACCACGGGGCCTGAACCGTTGGTCCCGTACTTAAGCACCACCAGGTCGGTGTTGCCGGCGATGTAAACGCTGCCGGTAATATAAATATTTCCCGAGGGGTCGGTTACCACAGCCTTGGCGGCGTCATGCCAGTTGCCGGAACCATTATAGGTCCTGGTCCACAGCTGGTTGCCGTCCGCATCCAGCTTGCTCACCCAGATATTATCCCCCTGGGCCAGCGAGGGAGCGTTTTCTTCGCCTATAATAACAGGGTTTCCCAAAGCGTCCACGGTTATAGCCGCGGCGTCATACGTGGCCGACAGCGCCCCGTGGTAGAACCTGGTCCAGAGCAGCGCCGAGGCAGGACTGTATTTGCGCAGCATAATGCCATAGTCTTCAGCGACGACTGTGCCGAAATTGGCCCGGGCCAGCATGTAGATATTGCCGGCGGCGTCCCTGGCCATGGAAGGGCCGGAATAGCTTGAGGTAACTCCTGTTCCGTCCAGCGACTTAAGAAGATTACCGTCTATGCCGTCGATGGTCCTTTCCATAGGCGCGGCGGGAGTATTGGCGTAGGCCGTGGCCGGACCGGGCAAGGCGCTAAGGGTAGACCCGTTGTAGTACCAGGCCTTGAAATAGTAAATGGGAGAAGAAACATTGTTAGCCGCGTCGCGGGAGGCGGCAAGCCCGCCGACCAGCTGGGTCTGAAGGGTCAGGCCCGTAACCGGGCCAAGGGGATAAGCCGCGGCGGTGGCGGTAGACCAGCTGAAAGCCGGGAAAGTGCTGTGCTGCACGTAATAATGGGAGCCGCCGGGAACGGAATTAGGGTAAAGCCAGCTCAAGTTAACGGAACCGGAAAAAGGGCCTTTATCGGCAATGAGGTTGGACGAGACCGCGCCGAGGTCCAACCTGTACACGCCTACGTTATTATTAAAACTGCCGGCGGCATAGACAACACCAAGGCTGGAGAGCTTTATGTCGTAGCCCTCTTCATAAGCGCCGTTATAATCCACGCTGCGGCTCATCAAACGCGCGCCCGCCGGGGAATACTTGAGCAGCAGCAAATTGGAGCCCTGGAAGATATCGTAGCGGAATTCCCTGCCGGTAACGAAGACGTTCCCTAGCGGGTCCAGCGCCAGCGCCGAGCCGTAGGCGGAATTGCCGGCATTGGAGAACTGATCCTCCCAGAGCAGCCTGAACGAAGCGTCCAGTTTGGCTGTCCAGGCGGAGTTGTTATAGGAGACGGGGTTATAACGCTCGCCGGTAACATAAATCCCTGAAGCGTCCACTTTTATATCCCGGCCGTAGTCGGAGTTGGGACCGCCGAAAGTGGCGAGGAGGGACCCGCCGCCGTCTATCTCCTCGAATTCTCCTACGAAAATGTCATTATTATAACCGATATTACGCGTGCCGGTCACATACAAGTATGCCCCGGATAAGGCTATCCCTGTGCCGGCATAGTCTCCGGTCTGATCATTAGCATTAATCTGTTCCCAGACTGGCACTCCGGCCTCGGTAAGTTTAACAAGCCATAGCTTGCCGTTGAAGCCGTACTGCTGCCCCGCCAGGTAGATCTCCCGGGAGGGACCGGTGGTAACGGCGTTAAACCTGTCCATCCCGGTATTGGATACCGGTTTGGTAACCGTCCAGAGGAGATCCCCGTTGGGGGCGAATTTCCTAATGAAGACGTTGGCGCCGTTATCCACCATACCGACCGCCACCAGGTTGCCGGCGGCGTCGATGGTCAGGGCGTTAGCCGACTCGTTGGTCGTAGTACCGTAGCCGGAAACGGGCATAGTGCTGGTATAGGCCCGGTACCATAGCATGGCGCCGGAAGGCGAGAACTTCATCAGGTAGAGCCCTGAACTGGACGTAGTGGTGGCCGTGGATGGCATAATGTAAATCGAAGAAAGCAGGTAGAAATTCCCGGAGGAGTCCAACGCCAGCCTGGAACCATTACCATTCTGATTGGCCACCGCACTAAGGATCTGCCCGCCCGCCGCCGAAACAGTGGCGGTGGAGAAAGCCGGCGGCGTAAGCGGGACCGCGCTGGCAGAGGCCTCAGGGGAACGCACCGAGGATTTTTCTATCCAGAGCTTAAAATAATAAGTAAAAAGAGGAGCCGCACCGGTCCGGCCGTACTCCAGGCCGCTGACGCGCAGGGACATGGCCCCGGTCCCGAAAGTACTTACTACGACCTGAGCCTTGGTATAATCAGGCGTCATGGCGGGGTTGGTGCTATGCTGGACATAGAACTTATCTCCCGGGGTAAGAGCCTCGGGACAGGTCCAGGAGAGGGTCACTGTGCCGTTATAGTCGCCGGGGACCGCGGTCAGGCCCGTAGCCGGGCTGGTAGCTCCGGAGTTGGCCGTGAGGCCCGCCCAGAGGCAGGCCGCGGCCGCCAGGGTTAAAATAGTTTTTTTCATGATAGACATAAGCTCTCCTAAAGAACGGCTCCGCTCCGGGCTTCAGGCCCCGCGGAAAAAAGACACTTCCCCGACGTTGTTACTCCCTCAAAACTCCCACTCTATGCCCGCCAGGTAAGTGCTGGCGCGGTAATTATAACGGTAGTTGGCCTCGTAGCGCATGTTGGAGCTGGAGACCTGGTAATTGTACGCGGCCCGGGCGAAAAAATGGCTGAACACGGGGTAGCGCGCGGTAAGCGAAGAAAGCCAGACAGTCTGGTTGATCTTGGTAGAGCCGTAGTTGCCGGAGGAGTCCTGCTTCAGGCGGCCAAGATAATAAAGCCGGTGCCAGTCCAACGAATAACCGAACTGCGTGCCGTTCTTTAAAATCACGTTCATAGACGGACAGATGTCGATATCCGCATAGCTGTAGTAATCCGCTATAAACCTGGTGCGGGAAGAATCGTAAGAGTTCTGGTTGGAGCTAAGCCAGCCCACGCGGCCCCCCACGCTCAGGTAAAGCGGCTTAAAAGCGCGCAAAAGGCTGTACGTCCAGTTCTGCGCCAGGTCCGAGCGCTTGTCGCTTTTGAAGTAAGGCTGCCCGGCGGCGGGCTTGCCGATTATGCTCTGCTCGCCGTAGCGACGGTAGGTCAGGTCGTACCCGGCCTTCATGTCCCCGGCGGCCGGGAACCACGCGTAGGTGAAAGCCAGGCGGTGGTTGGCGTTGTCCAGGGTGTTCTTGCCGGCGTTAGCCGAAAGTTCGTTAAAGGTGGTGGTGTCTATCACCGTCTGCGCCTGGGACAGCAGCGTACTGTAGTTGCCGTAAGCCACCTTGTAGAAATCGTAGGATTCGGTGAAGGTGCCGTACGGGCGCTCCTGCACCGCCTCGAAACCGGCCGCCAGGGTAGCAAAGTCGAACAGGCCTTTCCCCCACTTCTCGTCTTTCGTCTCTTTTATCAGCGCCTTGGAATAAGAAAAGCGCGGCTTGTACTTGTCGAACTCGTCGGTGTACACGTACTTGGCCGACACGGTGTGGGTCTGGCGCTGGCGGGTAAGCACGCCGCCGCCGGCCAGCTCCTGAATGTCCTGCGTGCCTGAATAGTTGCCGGAATACACCGGCACCAGTTCGGAATTCTCGCTGAACGTAAGCACGGGCGAGAAGAAAGCGTCAAAGCGGCCGTTAAAGGCCGCAGCTTCGGAATCGAGGTAATACTTCCCCCCCAGCGCCGTAACGTCAGCAACCGGGGTTACCTTTACCTGGGCATAGCCGGGCAAAACAGGGACGAACAAGAGAAGGGTAATAAATTTAGCCTTAGTATTGAACCGCATTAGTCCTCCAGAAAATCTTTTACGCGCCGACAGCCTTAGAACCGGAGCAGGCCGGCTTCCTTAAGCAGCTTCGCCGAGAACTCCAGGTCGATCTTGCGCCCGCCGAAGAGCGAGCTGGTATAAACCCGCTGAAAATTGAGCTTGTCGGTAACGCTGTCCATAGTGGCGCCGCCGCCAAGCCCGGAGCCCAGGTCGCCTGACGCCAGAATTTTTCCGTCGTCGAACAGCACGTAGTCGGAAGCGGCTATCCAGAGGCCGCCGGTATAAGTGTTCTTAGTGTAAGTGTAGAATACGTCGCTGCCGGCGGGGCTGGAAGCTTCGGTTATTATGCCCGCGGGCTGGCCCAGGTAAGAGAAAGAGGCGGATTCGTTCCTGGGCACGTTATAATCGGTTTTCGTCCAGAACCACTTGCCCA